>DATJXW010000236.1:0-27046 GCA_035499895.1 Polyangiaceae bacterium
CCCGTAAGCCAAGCCGAGCGCGGGCTCGATCACGACGCCCGTCGCCGGCAGCATGTAGAGGAGCTTCGCCTCGAGCGTCACGCCCATCTTCTGGCCGATCGCGAGCATGCCGCCCGCACCGATCTCGACGAAGCCCTGGCCCATCTTCTTCCATCCGTCGACGGGCACGGGCTGGTGGTGCGAAATGTTGTAGTAGGTCTTTTTGCCGCTGCGGCACTGCTCGTAGGGGTTGAGCCCGTTGAAGTCGGGTTCGTAGTCCGGGCTGCTCATATCAGCACTGGCCCCTTTGCCTGCGTCTTCGCAGTCGTACTCGTTGATCCGGACCTTCGCGTCGACCTGCGCCATGCCGCCGCCGACGAGTGCGTAGGCGCGGAACGTTTTCGCCGTGAGCGGCAAGAACCAGTACTCACCGCGCAGCTCGGCGTGCACGGGCAAGAACGGCGTGCCGCCGGTGCCCTTGGTACCCGCGGGAGGATCGGTGACGCCGACCGGCGGTTGCATGCCGGCGGGCGGGCCGCCGCCGAACGCGAAACCGAGGCGCGCGCCGATGGTGATGCGGGGCGTGAACGCGCGATCGTACGACGCGAGGATGCGCGTCGTCGCGAGCACGGCGCCGGTCGAGATGCCGTCTCGGAGCGGGTAGGGCGTGTGGAAGAACGGCTCGTCGTTCGTGCCCGCGTAAAAGCACGCGTAGTTGTCCGACTGCTGGCCGAGCTTCGGATCGCACACGTTGTAGCCGCCGACGAACGCGATGTCCTGACCGATGTTCAGCGCGAGCCAGTTCTTCTTGTAGGGCCCCGCCACCGTGCTCGACTGGCTGCTGCCGCCGCGGTCCGCGATGTCGCACTTCCCGTTCACGCACATGCCGGTCGAGCAGTCGTTGTCCGAGTCGCAGCTCGGCGCGGTCTGGCACGTGCCCTCTTCGCAGAGGAGCCCCGCCTTGCACTCTTTCGAGTTTTCGCAGGACGCGCCCCAATCTTTACCCGTCACTTCCCCGCCGCCCTTGGCGCCGCCGCAGCCCGGGAAGTCCGGAGGGCACTCCTCTTTCGCCGCGCAGCGCGCAGGGGCCTCGCCGTCGTCGAACGACGGCGGCTCCTCGCTCACCTTTTCGGCCAGGTTGATCACGATGGGCGCTTGTTTGCTGCCCCAGCTGTCGACCTGCTCGCCCTGCGCGTCCTTCGCGCGCACGTAGAGCTTGAGGGCGCCGGCGATGTTCGTCGCGGTGCAGGGGAGCTGCACGCGGAAGCTCTCGCCCTTCTTCTGCATCGGCATCGTCTTCCACGTGTCCGAGCCGAACGACTTGTACTTGAGCTCCATCGAGGTCACGTCCTCGTCGCTCGAGCACTGCACCGGGATCGGACGGCGTGTCTCGACGTTGGTCACGCTCGGCGTGCACGAGAGGCCGCCGCCGGGCGGAGGCGCCGCGGGCGCAGCCGGAGCCGCGACCGGCGGCGCTGCGGCGGGGGCCGGAGCCGGAGCTCCGCCGCCCGCGATGGCCGCGAACGTCGCCTGCGTCTCCGGCGTCGCGAGCACGGTGTCGAGCTTCACGTTCGGGTCGGCGGCGACCGCTTTCTGGAACGCTTCCTTCGCGCCGGCCTGATTGTTCTTGCCGCTGCCGCGCACGATGCCGACGTACATCCACGCCTTGCCGAGCGTCTGCGGCGAGCACTTGTCGCCGCAGGCGTTGATGGTGCCTAGGAGTACGCCTTCCGCCTTCTCGAAATCGGTGGCGACGTAGTGCGTGTTGATCGCCTCGTCGATCTTCTTGTTGGCCGCGGTGTCGCGCGTGTACTGCGCGAGCGCGGGCGACGACACGAAGACGAGGAGAGCGATGCAGAGCAGCCGGTAGAGTCGAGACAAGGGTCCTCCGAGGGAGTGCATAGTCGAGCGAGCGCGCGGAGGGGAGCGGACACCTTACGATCGGTCGCGGCGCCTCAGGGCGTCGCACCCGTCTTCGGGCAACCTTCCTTCACTCCTTCGGTGCGGATGAACTGGACGCGCCGGTTGAGCGCGCGGTTCTGCTCGGTCGAATTGTCCACGATGGGCCGATCGAAGCCGTAACCCATCGATGTGAGGCGTCCGGGCGTGATGCCGTGCGTCACCAGATAATTCTTCACGCTGGCTGCCCGGCGGTTGCTGAGGTTCTTGTTGTAGGCGGCGCCACCGCGGTTGTCGGTGTGGCCCTGGACCTCGAGCCTGATGTCCGGATTCTTGTTCAGCACGTCCACCACCGCGTCGAGGATGGGGAAGCTTTCCGGGCGGATCTTGTCCTTGTTGTATTCGAAGTGGATCTGTTGCGTGATCTTCACTTCGCAATCCGTCACGACCACGAGGGCGGCCTTGGGGCAGCCGAGCGGCTCCTGCGTCGTCGAACCGGGCTCGTTCGGGCACTGGTCCTGAACGTCGGGCACGGTGTCCTTGTCGTTGTCCGGATCGGGGCAGCCGTCCTCGTCCTCGAAGCCGTCCATGTCCTCCGGCTCGTTCGGGCACTTGTCGGCCGAGTCGGGGATGCCGTCGAGGTCGTTGTCGAGGTCCGGACAACCGTCGTCGTCGAGATAGCCGTCCTTGTCCTCCGGCTCGAGCACGCAGGTATCCGCGGAGTCGGGGATGCCGTCGCCGTCGGTGTCCGGATCGGCCGGGGGCGCCTCCACGAACGCGCGCTCGGCGCAGTATTGCGGCGGAGACATGTCGAGCGCGGCGTCGGCGTTCGGCGCCGCGCGGCTCAGGTGCGCTTCGGCCTTCGAGATGAAGCCCTGATCGAGCTCGAGCGTGGCGAACTGGAGCTGGCTTCGCGCGATCGCGAGCTCACGCGGCGCGCAACGGATCGCGCCGTTCCGTTCCGCTTGCTCCACGATTTTCTCGAGCCCGGCGATTTGTCCACGCAGTTGCGGCGCCTGGCCGCAGGCCGCCACGAAAATGCACGCGAGCGTCACGGCCGCCCCGCGCCCGGCTCGCTTCATCGGCCGGCTCCGCGATGGGCTTCGCGCGCGAGCTTGATCGCCTTCTCGGCGAACTCCTCGCCCGTCTCGGCGAGGTTCACGGCGTCGCTGTAGTCGGCTTCGGACGCCTCCGACTCCGCTTTCTGGATGTGCTCGTACGCGTACCAATACTCGTAGGCGGCGTATTGCTCCGCTCCGAGCTCGTGCGCCTCCTCGAGCTTCGACGAGGCCGAGCTGATCTCGACCGCGTAGAGCGTGTTCCCGCAGGCGGTCGCGGAGAGGGACGCCAACGCAATTCCACTCACCGCGAAAGCGCGCCGGAGGCGCACCGACGCCCGGGCGGCGACGACTACTGCGGGAGCGTTCGGCATTGTGCGCGCGCGACCCGAGGATCGCGTTTTCGCGAAGAACGCTAGCAATTCCCCGAAGTTTCCGTCAACCACCGTGCGACTTCAGGCGCGTTTTTTCCGGCCGCTCCACCGGTCGATAAGTGGCGCGAGCGAGGCTCGACGGCTCAACGCAGCGCGGCGCGCGCCCCGCCCCCTTCGAGCTCGTGTTCCGCGTCAGAGGCGGCGATAGAGGCCGACGACTTTGCCGAGCAGCATCGTCGACTTGAAGTCGGAGGCCCGGACGAGGATCGGCGCCATCTTCGCATTCGCCGGTTGGAAGCGGACGTAGTCACGCTCGGGGTAAAAGTACTTCACCGTCGCTTCGTCCCCGATCAGTGCGACGACGATGTCGCCCCGCTCGGCCATCGCCTGCTTGCGGACGAAGATGTAGTCCCCGCCGAGGATGCCCGCCTCGATCATCGAATCACCCGCGACACGGAGGCCGAAGACCTCCCGCCCGCCGCGGACCAGCATGCGATCGACCCGCACCGTGTCGATCACGTTCTCTTCCGCCAGGAGAGGCAGGCCGGCAGCCACGCGGCCGAGCACCGGGACATCGATGATGTCGTCCTCGTTCAGCGGGGCGCGGACCGGGTGGGGGAGCGACTCCTCCACGAGCTTGAGCGCGCGGCTCTTCATGTCCTCGCGGCGGAGGTACCCCTTGCGCTCGAGCGCGCGCAGGTGATCGTTCACGCCGTTCGTCGAGCGAATCCCCATGTATTCGCCGATCTCCCGCAACGTGGGCGGGTAGCCGCGCTCGCCGATCGACTTGCGGATGAAATCGAGCGTCTGCTCCTGGCGCTTCGTCAGCCCTTGCATGGCACGCGGAAGGGTACTGAACGGGTGTTACGAAGTCAAATTGTGGGTGTCTTTTGTCTAGGCATCGGGCGAGTCGAGCCTCAAAACTTCCCCGATACCGACAAGAACGTCAGCTTGTCGTTCGTCTCGCGCAGGCGCTTCACGAGCATCCCGACGATGCTCCAGAGCACCTCGTACGCGAGGTCTTTGTGCATGAAGAGGAGGTCGTCGAAGCCGTCCTTGGCGATGGAGAGTAGACGGCAGCGTTCGTGCACGCGGGCGTCGGCCGAGCGCGGGGATTCGTCGAGCAGTGCCATTTCCCCGAACATCTGGCCCGGGCCGAGCACGGCGAGCGCTTCTTCACCCATGCCGGGCACTTCGCGGCTGATGCGGACCTTGCCCTCGAGGATGAGGTAGAGCTTGTCCCCCGCGTCGCCGTGCTGGAAGATTTTCGTCCCCGTCGCGTGCGTTTCCTCGGCGGCGACTTTCGCGATGAGCTCGAGCGCCGCCGGCTTCAGCCCGGCAAAGAGCTCGACGCGGGCGAGCTGCTCGAGCCGGTCTTGCATCCCAGCCGAGGAAGATAGTCCGAAACGCCCGCTTTTCCCAACTTAGATCGTGCGCGGGCGCGAACGGGCGAGCGCCGCTCAACGCTCGAAGCGGACGTTGAACGGCGCGGTCGTTTGCTCGACGGGCTCGCCCGCGGCGTTCAGGGCGACGGTGAACGTCTTGCGGAACGCGCATTGCCGCGCCCACGCCGCGAAACCGTAGCCGGGATCGCTGACGACGGTCACCGAGCGCGCGTGCCCGTCGGTCTTCACCGTGACGATGAGCTTCACGAGCCTGAAGTTGATGCCTTCCGCGTCGGCTTCGGGTGGGAAGCCGCAGTCGGCCCACGAGCTCGTCCCCGGTCCGGCCGCGCGCGACAGGTTGACGCTCGGCGCCGGTGCCGCGACGTGGGTACCCGTGCCCGTGCCGGTCGGCGCGGCGGCGACGGAGCGCACCGCCGTCTTCGCCGTGCCGCGGCTCGCGGTCACGCCGCCCGCGAAATGATCGCCGTTTCCGGTCACGAAACCGTCGCCGGTGAGATCGACCGGCTCGTCGGGGTCGGGCTCGGAGGTGAGCACCTTGCCGGCTTCGGCCGCTGCGGGTGGCTTCGCCGGCTCTTCCTGCGGCGGCGGCGGGGCGGCGTGCGCCACCGGTGGCGGCGGGGGTTCCGGCTCCTTTTCGGGAGTCGGCGGAGGAGGCGGCGGCGGGGGCGGCGGCTTCTCCACCTCGACGTCGATCTGGGAGTGGAGCCGATCCTTCATGCTCTTGCGCACCGCGCGCGTGAGGTCGACCAGGTACGGGAAAGAGCGGAGCACGGGCTCCCCCGCCATCCCGTGCGCGGCGAGCGCGAGCAGGAAGGCCCCGACGATCACGAGGTGATCCCTCTGCCCGAGCCGCAGCACTGGAGCGAACGGCTCGCGCGACTCGGGTTCGGCGACGGCCGGCGGCGGGTGTGGCGCGTCCATGGGTGCGGTCGAAAGCTAGTGGGGCGCCTCGACGGGGACGGTGTTGTCGCGGCTCGGCGTCACGGCGAAGGCGATCTTGGCGATGCCGGCGCGCTTCAAGAGATCCAGCACGTGGATCACGCGCCCGTGCTCGACCTTCTTGTCCGCGCGGATCACGGCGCGAAGGTCCTTGTTCTTGTCGTGAGCGACCTTGGCGAGCGGCTGAATGGCGTCGTCGTTCGGCACCTGTTCGGAATCGACGCGCGTTCGCCCGTCGGCGCTGAGCTCGACGGAGAAGATGGTCTGCAGCGCTTCGCCGGTCGCCGCTTTCGGCAGATCCATCGGCATGCCCTGCGACACGATGATTTTCGCCGTCACCATGAAGATGATGAGCAGCACGAGCGTCACGTCGACGAGCGGCGTGACGTTGATGCCCGCGATCAGGCCGTCGTCGTCGTTCTTGGAGCTGCCAGCCATGACGAAATCCTCGGGTGCCGCGCGCGCCGCGCGCTCATTCCGCGTCCGCCTGCGCCGGCTTCTCGCCGACGGGCGTGCCCACCAAATGCGACAGCAAAACGTGACTCAGCGCGTCCGTGTTCGCCAGGATCGAACGCGAGAGCCGCTGGTAGTAGTTGTACATGGCGACCGCGGGGATCGCGACCGCGAGCCCGACGGCCGTCGCGACCAGCGCTTCGGCGATCGCGGCCATCACCTCGGTCGGCGCCGTGAGCGCGCCCTCTTTGGCCGCCGCCACGGCGCCCTGCTTGCCGAGCGCCTCGAAGGCCTGCACGACGCCGATGACGGTGCCGAAAAGGCCCATGAACGGCGCGTTGTTGCCGAGCGTGCCGAGGAACGCGAGCCTGCGTTCGAGCTTCATCTTCTGGAGCGCCGCGGCGCCCTGCATCGCTTCGTCGGCGGCCTTGGCGCCGCGATCGGCTTCGATGATGCCCGCGACCACCACCGCGGCTTCCGCGCTCGGCGACGCCTCGAGGAGCTTCCGCGCGCCCTCCATGTCGTCGTTGCGCAGCCGGTCACGGAGCTCCCGGGCCAGGCGACCGATGTCGTCGCGGAGCGACCAGTAGAACCAGCCGCGCTCGAGCATGACCGCCACCGAAAGGACGCTCAGCCCGATGAGGAGCCACATGACCCACCCCGCGCCGAAGTTGGTCATCAGATGTTGCAGCCATTCCACGAGGTTCATACGAACAATCCTTCGATGAGCGCTCCGCCGGTATCTGGGGCACCGCCCCCGGTTTGCCCAGCGGCAAGCCGCCGGCTCGTAGCATGAAAATCCGCGTGCGGGGCCGCGGCAGCGGAGCTTAGGCCGAGAAACAACCGGACCCGCCCGCGTGTTCCTGCGGGCGGACGAGAAGGCGCTGGCCAGGCAGCCGGGTGGCGCGGCCGTGGCCCGAAGCCCCGCCCGCGGCTCGGCGCGTCAGAGCTCGTGCGGCATGAGGTCGTACGGCGAGCGGAAGAATTGCTGCGGCGAGTAGGATTTCAGACACGAGACCCGCCGCATGTACACGTCCGCGTAGAGCTCGACCTGGAGCCCGAAGCTACTCATCTCGTTCTGCTCCTTGAGGAGCGAGCCGAAGTAAGGATGAAAACGCGTCGAGACGCGCTCGGCGCGCCCCGCGTATTCGGACAGATTCGCGCGGAGCTCGCCGCGCACGCGCTCGACGGCGCGCTTCGCGCGCAGGCGCTCGGCTTCGATGCCGTTACCGTTGCTGCCGATCCCGCGCGAGAGCTCCTTGAAGCGCCCCTGATAGAAGCGGAGCTCGTCCTCGAGCCGGTCGCGCTGTTCTTCGAGCGCGCGCAGGCGCGACAAATCGACGCTCGAGCTCTCGTGGGCGGCGACCTCGGCGTCGAGCTCCTGAATGATCATCGCCGTGTACCACGACGTTTCTTTCTTCGAGCGCAGGATGTCGCCGTAGATGTGGTCGCCGACGTAGAGCACGCTCGAGCCGGTGACGCCGATGAGCCGCTCGAATTCCTCGAGGTTTCCGCCTTCGTAAGCACGCCCGCGCTCGAGCCCGCCGCGCACGGGCTTGAGCACGTCGCCGTCGCGCTCCATCAGCGGCTGACCTTCCTGAAACCAGCGCGGCTTCTTCGCCGAGCAGATCACGATTTCGAAGTAGTGCCGCCAGCTCGGGTACTCGTGCATCGCGTCGCCGAGCAGGTACGTCATCACGCGATCGGTGTACGAATTCGGCGAGTTCGTCAGCAAAAAGAGCTTCTTGCCCGCCGAGCGCAGCTTGTGCAGCGTGCGCGCGAGCTCGGCGTCGCGGTCGAGGAAGTCGCCGAGCGCGGCCGTCACGACGCCGTACACCGTGCCGTCGGCGTGGGCCTCGTCGATGGACGCGCGCACGTCGTGAAAGAGCTTGTCGTAGTCGATCGGCTCGCCGCGCCGCTCGAGCGCGCTCACGACGGCCGCGTAGCTCGTCACCTCGCTCAGCGCGAAGAGCGTGTCGATCCAGTGGTAGCGCGCCGTGTGCGGGCGAATGCGCTTGTCGTGGTAGAGATTCTGAATCACCGCGTCGGGCAGCCGCTCGAGGCCGTGGTAGCCGCGGTGCACGACCTTGTAGCGGTCCATCTTGAGCACGTGCCCGTATTTGCGGTCGACCAAGAGCCCGCGAATCGGAAAGCGCGTGTCGTACGTGAGCTCTTTCAGCGAGGCCGGGTAGCCGCGCTTGATCAGCCGATCGACCGTGAGCTCGACGCTCAGCGCGTCCATCCGCTCCTGGCGGTAGATCGCGAGCGTGTAATCCATGTCGAACCCGATCCACTCGATGTTCGAAAGCCGGAGATCGTGGTTCACGAACACGCGGTCCGCGCGCGGGATTTTCGCGGGCGCGGGCGGCGGCGTGCCGAGCCCGTTCAGAGGGAGCAGGAGCTGCTGATTGTCCACGGCAGGCGGACCTTCAGCATAGCATTCGCTCTTTGGTTCGCCGGGAGCGACCTTCGGTTCGCCGGGAGCGACCTTCGGTTCGCCGTGAGCGATGCTACGCGCCTCCGTGAACGCCGTGGCCGAGCGTGATCGCGGAAAGCTTCAGACGCGGCCAGGCGTCCTCGAAGCCGCCCTGGAACGGATCGTTCGCGAGGAAGAGCGGCGTGTCGAGATCGACGAACGAGAAGCCGCCGAGACCGCCCGCGAGGCACGCGGACGTCGTCATCGCGAGGCGCGTCTCCACCATGCCGCCGATCATGAGCTCGATGCCGGCCGCGCGCGCGCCGAGCGCCATGTCGAGCGCCGTGACGACGCCGGTCTTCATGATCTTCACGTTGATCACGTCGGCCGCTTGTTCGTCGATGAGCTGCTCCACGTCGGCGAGCGAGCGCGCGCTCTCGTCGGCGGCGACCTTGATGCCGGCCTCGCGCACGGCGCGCAGCGCGTGAACGTCGTCGGGCGGCGTCGGCTGCTCGAACAGCACCACGCGCTCGCGCAGCGCGCCGAGCGCGCGGACGAGGCGGATCGCTTCTTCGGGCCGGAGACTCGCGTTCGCGTCGAGCACGAGCGCCGCGTCCGGCGCGACCGCGGCGGCGCGCTGCAGGCGCTCGAGATCGTGCGTGAGCGGCACGCCGCCGACCTTCACCTTGAGCACGCGAAAGCCGCGCTGGTACGCGCTCGCCGCTTGCGCCGCGGCCTGCTCGGCGTTGCCGGTCGTGAGCGTCACGTCCGAGATGAGCTCGGGCTTCGCGCCGCCGAAGAACGCGAAGAGCGAAATGCCGAGCGACCGCGTGAGCGCGTCGAGCAGCGCCGTCTCGAACGCGCAGAGCGCGCTCGGCGCCTCCGCGAGCACGTCGTGCGCCTTGCGCGACGCCGCGCGCCAGGTGAGCGCTTCGAGTCCGAGCAGGCGCTCGCGGCCGTGCGTGAGCACGCGCTCCGCGTCCTCGCGCGTCTCGCCGTTCACGGCCGGAAACGGCGCGGCCTCGCCGATGCCGAGCACGCCGCCCTCGAGCCCGACCTCGACGAGCAGATTCTTCGCGACGTGCTGCGCGCCCGTCGCGATGCCGAAGGGCTCGGAAAGCTCGACGTCGAAGGGCCGAAACGCGAGATGCTGGATCCGCGGCACTCACCCTATTTCTAGCACGCGGCGCGCACCCCGAACTCACGCTAGAATCCGCATGTGGTGCGTTCTCTCACCGTGCTCGTGACCGGCGATCCGGTGCCGGGCGTCGAGCGCGAGCGCGGCCCGTTTCTCGCGTTGATCCGCGAGACGCTCGCCGGCGCCTGGGCCGGCCCGCTCGCCGTGCTCGACGCGCGGCGCGGCGAGCTCCCGTCGCCGGGCGAGACGAGCGCCCTCGTGATCACCGGTTCGCCCGAGAGCGTCACCTCGCGCGCGCCGTGGATCCTCGCCGCCGAGGAGCGCACGGCCGCGCTCGTCCGGTCGGGCGTGCCGACGCTCGGCGTCTGCTTCGGGCACCAGCTGCTCGGGCAAGCGCTCGGCGGGCTCGTCGAGCGGAACCCGAACGGCCGCGAGATCGGCACGGTCGAGCTCGAGCGCACCGCTGACGATCCGCTGCTCGACGGCTCGCCCGCCGCGTTCGGCGCGAACATGAGCCACAGCGACTCGGTGACGCGGCTCCCGCCCGGCGCGCGCGTGCTCGCCCGCACGCGCCTCGAGCCGAACGCCGCCGTGCGCTTCGGCGAGCGGGCGTGGGGCGTCCAGTTTCACCCCGAGTTCGACGCCGGCGTCATGCGCGGGTACATCGCGGCGCGGCTCGACCGGCTCGCCGCCGAGGGCATCGACGCCGGAAACCTCCGCGCGACCGACGCACCCGAAGCCGCGCGCGTGCTCCGGACTTTCGCGAAGCTCGCCGGAAGCTGAGCCCGCCTCCGCCCCGGCGCCGTTTGCCAAACCGCGCCGCCGACGCTATGAGGCGCCGCCATGGGCTTCTCGTGCGGCATCGTCGGCCTGCCGAACGTCGGCAAGAGCACGCTGTTCAATTCGCTCTCGAGCGCGAAGGCGGAAGCCGCCAATTTCCCCTTTTGCACCATCGAGCCGAACGTCGGCGTCGTGATGGTGCCCGACGAGCGCGTCGAAGCGCTCGCGCGCGTGTGCGACCCGGACAAGAAAGTCTACACGAGCATCCGCTTCGTCGACATCGCCGGGCTCGTGCGCGGCGCGTCCAAGGGCGAAGGTCTCGGCAACCAATTCCTCTCGCACATCCGCGAGGTCGACGCCGTGGCGCACGTCGTGCGCTGCTTCACGGACCAAAACGTGATTCACGTCGAGAACCGCGTCGATCCCGTCGCCGACGTCGCGACCATCGACACCGAGCTCTGCTTGAAGGATCTCGACACCGTGAACAAGCGCCTCGACCGCGCGCGCAAGCAGTCGAAGGGCGGCGACCCGCTCGAGCGCCTCGCCGTCACGGTGTGCGAGAAGCTCGCCGCGCACCTCGACCAGGGCAAGCCCGCGCGCTCCTTCGCGCTCGACGAGAAGGAGCAGGGCATCGTGCGCGACCTCTCGCTCCTCACGGCGAAGCCCGTCTTCTACGTCGCGAACGTCGACGAAACGTCGCTCGGCGACCTCGGCTCGAACCGGCACTACCAGGCGCTCGCGGCGCACGCGGCGAGCGAAGGCGCGAAGGTCGTCGCCATCTGCGCGTCGCTCGAGGCGCAAATCGCCGAGCTCGAGCCCGCCGATCGCCCGGAATTCCTCGCGAGCGCGGGCCTCAGCGAGCCCGGCCTGAACGCCGTCATCCGCACCGGCTACGACCTCCTCGGCCTCATCACCTTCCTCACGGCCGGCAAGCAAGAGGTGCGCGCCTGGACCGTGAAGAAGGGCGCGACCGCGCCGCAAGCGGCCGGCGTCATCCACACCGACTTCGAGCGCGGCTTCATCAAGGCCGAAGTCATCTGGTGGGAGGACTTCGTGAACCTCGGGAGCGAAGCCAAGTGCCGTGAAGCGGGCAAGCTCGCGATCGAAGGCCGCGACTACGTCGTCCGCGACGGCGACGTGATGCACTTCCGCTTCAACGTCTGAGGCACACCGCGCTCGGCGCGCCGGCGGGAAGTGGGTGCACCCGAGCGTTCGGCGCCGTCTTCGCGCGGCGCGTCGGGCGCTCTCGCTGCGCTCCTTCTCGTCGGCGCGCGGCGGGACTCAGCGCAGGCGCGTCGTATGCGCGAAGCGATCGCGCCAGCTTTCGACGGCGACGGGACCGCCGAAGTAGCCGGCGAAGCGCGCGAGCCACACGCCGAGCACGAGCACGAGCAGCGCGGACGCGAGCCACGTCGCCGTGCGGCTCGTGAGCCACGCCGGACCCGCGCGCGGCGGAGTCGCGCGCACGTAGTCGACGAGCACCTTGCCGAGCGCGAACACGAAGAGCGGCGAGAGCAGCGGCGCGAGCGGGTGAAAGCGCAACGCCGCCGCGAAGTCACCGCGCAGGAGCGCGAGCGTCGCGCGGGTGAGCCCGCAGCCGGGGCACGGCACGCCGAAGAAGAACGCGGTCGGGCAGAGCGGCGCGTCGAAGAGCGCGAGTGACAGCGCGAACGCGATGAGCCCCGCCGCGACGAGCGCGCGGCGGGTCACGAAATTTACCTTGCTTGCCCGCCGCTCGCCGCTTGCCAGATCTCGTTCAGATCCGCCGGCCAAAAATAAATCCCGAGGAAGAGGTAAAGCACCGGGTGCTGCACCGTCGGATTCGGCACGCCCGCCATCTGCTTCGCCTCGAGCAGCTTCGGCGCGAGGTTCCACACCTGAATGATGTTCAGGATCGGAATGAAGAAGAAGATGGGGCTGATGTCGTCCTTGCCGCGGAACGCCTTCAGCTCGTTCGCCATCTGCCACACCTGAATGATGGCGTAGACGAAGCAGAGCGCGCTGAAGACGAGCGTCATCACCGGATTGCGCGTCTTGCCGATGGGGCGGCCGCCGACGGAAACCGGGACGATGGGCGCGCCGCCCGAAGGCGTGCCGCCGGGCGACGGCGCGCCGTACGCCGGTTGCGGGGCGCCGTAACCTTGCGGTCCCCCGTAGCCAGCTTGCGGTCCGCCGTAACCGCCCTGGCCCGGAGGGTTGAAGCCGCCTTGACCTGGCGGCGGACCGAAGCCGCCTGGGTTATGGGCCGGAGGTTGGCCGGGCGGCGAACCGTAACCGCCACCGGGCGGCGGGAAGCCGCCGGGCGGGGGAAACCCGGGGGGCGGACCGGGAGGCGGGCCGTAACCGCCCGCGGGCGGAGGCGCGCCGTAGCCGCCGCCCGGAGGCGCCCCGTGCGCCGGCGGGGGACCCGGTTGCGCCGGTGGAGGCCCACCGGCCGGCGGAGCGTAACCGCCGCCGCCGTACGGATTGAAGCCCATGCCAGCCGGATCGGCGACCATGGTGCCACCGAGCGGATTCACGCCCGGGTGTGGAGCGGCGGGCGGCGCCATCGGTGGCTGCTGCGCATTAAAGGGCTGAGCCGGCGTGGGCGCCATGGCGCCGAACCCACCCGGTGGGCCGGCAGGCGGCGCCATCGGCGCGGCGGGCGGCGGTGCCTGTCCGCCCATCGCGGGCGGAGCGACGCCGAGCATCGTGCCCTTGAGCATGGGGCGCGCACCGGCGCCGGGCCCGGGGCCGGGCATGGGTGGAGCGGCAGGGGCCGGAGCAGGCGCCGGCGGCGGCGCCGCGGCCGGGCCGGGAGCCGGTGCGCCGGGAGGTCGCGGCAGCCCTTGCTGCGGCGCGTTCATCATCAGCATCGTCCCCTTGAACTTGGGGGCGGCGGCGCCCTTCAGGTTGAACCCGCACTTCTTGCAGGTCGTCGCCGCTTCGTCATTTTCGGTCCCACAGTTCGGACAAAACACCGCACACCTCCGCGAGGTTTCGCTTCGCCTTCTAGCCGGAGCCTACCCTAGAGCGCCCCTCTTCGATTCACAAGCGGATCCTCGCGGGCGCGCTTGACACCTCGCTTTGCGGGTAACTACGGTTCGCCTCGCCCGAAACCCCGGGCATGTGAAGGCTCCGCGATCCCCGCTTCTTCGAGCCGATTCACGACGGAAACCTTCATGGCTTTTGCGCTCAACGCCGAGCAGAACCAGAAGCTCGAACAGATCCTCAGCCGCTATCCGAACAAGATGGCGGCGTGCATCCCCGTGCTGCACCTGTGTCAGGACGCGAACGCGTCGTGGGTGTCGGACGAGGTGATCGAGTTCGTAGCCAAGAAGCTCGACCTCCCCACCGCCCACGTCAAAGGCGTGGTCACGTTCTACACGCTCTTCAACCAGAAGCAGGTCGGCAAGCACCAGGTCTGGGTGTGCCGCACGCTCTCGTGCGCGCTGCGCGGCTCCGACAAGATCCTCGCGCACTGCGAGAAGCGTCTCGGCTGCCACGCCGGCGAGACGAGCAAGGACGGCAAGGTGACGCTGCGCACCGCCGAATGCCTGGCTTCCTGCGGCTCCGCGCCGATGATGCAGGTCGACAAGACCTATTACGAAAACCTCACGATCGAGCAGGTGGATCGGATCCTGGACACCTTGGTCCGCTGAGCGAGCGATGCTGAAACCCACCACGTATCTCACCCACTCTTACGGCCAGGCCGACGGCTACAAGCTCTCGGCGTACGAGGCCCACGGCGGCTACAGCAGCGTC
This sequence comes from Polyangiaceae bacterium, assembly GCA_035499895.1. GTDB lineage: Bacteria > Myxococcota_A > Polyangia > Polyangiales > Polyangiaceae > PMG-095. The sequence goes on from DATJXW010000236.1 coordinate 14,187, forward strand.
AAGAAGGCGCTCGCGATGCCGCGCGAAGCCGTCGTCGAGGAGATGAAGAAGGCGCACATCCGCGGGCGCGGCGGCGCCGGCTTCGACGCGGGCACGAAGTGGAGCTTCATGCCCAAGCAGAGCCAGAAGCCCTGCTACCTCGTGATCAACGCCGACGAGGGCGAGCCCGGCACGTTCAAGGATCGCTCCATCATGGAGAAGAATCCGCACGCGCTCGTCGAGGGCTGCATCATCGGCTGCTACGGCATCGGCGCGCACGCGGCGTACATCTACGTGCGCGACGAGCTCCACCTGTCCAAGGCGCGGCTCGAGGGCGCGATCGCCGAGGCGCGCGCGAAGGGCTACCTCGGGAACAAGCCGTTCGGCTTCGACTACCCGGTCGAAGTCCACGTGCACACCGGCGCCGGCGCGTACATCTGCGGTGAGGAGACCTCGCTCCTGAACTCGCTCGAAGGACGGCGCGGCGAGCCGCGGCTGAAGCCGCCGTTCCCGGCGCAGTACGGCGCGTTCGGCTGCCCGACCACCGTGAACAACGTCGAGACGATCGCCATCGTCCCGAGCGTCTTCGACGTGGGCGGCGACGAATTCTCGAAGCTTTCGCTCCTGCACGGCTTCAACGACGGCGGCGCGCGTCTCTTCGGCGTGAGCGGGCACGTGAAGAAGCCCGGCCTCTACGAGGCGTGCGTCGGGCTCACGTTGCGCGAGCTCATCTACGATCTCGGCGGCGGCGTCCTCGGCGATCGGCCGATCCTCGGCATCATCCCGGGTGGCTCCTCGTGCCCGGTGCACCGCCCCGACGAAGTCGTCAATCACTCGGACCCGCGCTTCGCTCCTTATAACGGGAAGAGCATCCTCGACCTGCCGCTCGGGGTGGACACGTTCCGCATGGTCGGGAGCATGCTCGGCACCTGCTGCGCCATCGTCCTCTCGGACGCGGCCGACCCGGTGCTCGCCCTGCACAACCTGATGCGCTTCTACCGCCACGAGTCGTGCGGCCAGTGCACGCCGTGCCGCGAGGGCTGCGGCTGGATCGAGCGCATCCTCGACAAGATCGTCGAAGGCGAAGGCACGATCGAAGAGCTCGACCGCGTGAGCGAAATCGCCTCCGACATCACCGGCAACACGATTTGCGCGTTCGGCGACGGCGCCGCGCAGCCCGCGCTCGCGTTCGTCCGCAAATACCGCTCGCACTTCGAGGACTACATCTTGAACGGCGCGAAATCGCAGACACGAAGGCTCACGCCATGAACCTCGTCGGCAACGTCTTCTTCGCCCTCATGGCGGGCATCAGCCTGCTCGGTGCCATCGGCACCGTGGCCTCGCGCAACCCGATTCGCAGCGCGGTCGGCTTGCTCGCGACGATCATCGGCATCGCCGGCTTGTTCCTCGAGCTCAAGGCCGAGTTCATGGCGGCGATTCAGCTCATCGTGTACGCGGGCGCGGTCGTCGTGCTCTTCGTCTTCGTCGTGATGCTGCTCGGCCCCGACGCGAGCAAGGCTCCGAGCGGCCCGCCGCGCGGCTGGGCGGCGCGCGCGATCGGCGGGGTGGCGATGGGCGTCTTCGGACTCGTCACCGGCTACCTCGTGTTCGGCGCCACCAAGTCGCAGACGCGGCTGCCGATCGTCACGTCCGAGCACGGGAGCCTCGAGCTCGTCGGGCGCGAGCTCTTCACGAAGGAGCTCGTGCCGTTCGAGCTCACGACGGCGCTCCTCATCGTCGCCGTCGTCGGCGCCATCGCCGTCGCCCGCGCCCACGTCGAGAAGCGCTTCAAGGCGCCGAGCAACAAGCCGGCCGCCCATCGCCTCTTCCACGGCCCCTTGCACCCGCGTGACGCGGGTCATCCCCTCCCGAAGGAGCACGCCTGATGGCTTCGCTTGGCATGGTGGTCGAGCACTACGTGCTCCTCGCGGGCGTCATCTTCACGCTCGGCGCCATCGGTTTTCTGGTGCGGCGCAACGTGCTCGTTCAGCTCATGAGCATCGAGCTCATGCTGAACGCGGTAAACCTCGCGCTCGTCGCGTTCAACCGCACGCACCCCGGCAACATGACCGGGCAGGTGTTCGCGTTTTTCATCATTGCCGTGGCGGCGGCCGAAGCGGCCGTCGGCTTGGCAATCGTGCTCGCGTTCTATCGCTTGAAGAACACGGTCATGAGTGACGAAGGGGATCAGTTGAAACTGTGATCTGCTCTTCCAAGACCGCCAGCTCATTTCGGGCGGGGCTTCGCCCCGCCGTCAAAACCGCTACGTCGCCGGCCGGCTCGAGCGGCACCGCGAGCCTTTAAATGGAAGCTCTTCTCTCTCTGTTCCCTCCGAACGACGTGACGCTGCTCGCGTTCATCGTGCTTTTGCCGCTCATCGGCGCGGCCATCAACGGCATCTTCGGCAAGCGGCTCGGCAAGGAAGCCGTCGTGCTGATGGGGCTCACGGCCATCGGCGTGTCGTTCCTCTTGAGCGTCATCGCCTTCTTCATGCTGCAGGCGACGCAGACGGAAGAGCACGCGGCGCACCTCGCCTGGAAGGGCTGGGACTGGATCACGCTCGACACGGGCTTCGCGCTCGCGCGGCTCTCGGTCTCGTTCTCGATCGACGCGCTCAGCGGAACCATGGCGCTCGTCGTGACGGGCGTCGGCTTCCTCATCCACCTCTACTCGTGGAAGTACATGGAGGAGGATCCGGGGTTTCATCGCTTCTTCGCGTACCTGAACCTCTTCATCTTCTCGATGCTCGTCCTCATCCTCGGGGACAGCCTCCCGGTCCTCTTCGTCGGGTGGGAGGGCGTCGGTCTCTGCAGCTACCTGCTCATCGGCTTCTGGTTCGACGGTGAGCAGAACGCCGCCGCCGGCAAGAAGGCGTTCATCACGAACCGCATCGGCGACTTCGGTCTCTTGGTCGCGATGGGCCTCATCCTCTTGTCGACGGGCGCGCTCGACTGGAACGGCATCGAGGCGAACCGCATGCACCTGCTCGACGGCATGCAGATTTTCCCGAACCTCGGCTGGCTCGGCCTGCCGAACGGCATCACCGTCAGCCGCGCGACGCTCGTCGGGCTCGCGCTCTTCCTCGGCTGCGCCGGCAAGAGCGCGCAGATCCCGCTTTACGTGTGGTTGCCCGACGCCATGGCCGGCCCGACGCCGGTGAGCGCGCTCATCCACGCCGCCACGATGGTGACGGCGGGCGTGTACCTCGTGTGCCGGCTTTCGTTCGTGTTCGTGCTGAGCCCGTTCGTGATGTGGCTCGTCGCCGTCATCGGCGCGTGCACGGCGCTCTTCGCCGCGACGATCGCCTTCGCGCAGAACGACATCAAGAAGGTGCTCGCCTATTCGACGGTGAGCCAGCTCGGCTACATGTTCCTCGGCGTCGGCGTCGGGGCGTTCACGGCCGGCTTCTTCCACGTCATCACGCACGCGTTCTTCAAGGCCTGCCTCTTCCTCGGCGCGGGCTCGGTGATCCACGCCATGCACGCGCGCATCCACGACAACGACCAGTCGCAGGACATGCGCAACATGGGCGGCCTGCGCCGCTACCTGCCGATCACCTTCTTCACGTTCCTCGCGTCGTGGGCGGCGATTTCCGGTATCCCAGGGACGAGCGGCTTCTTCTCGAAGGACGAGATCCTGCTCTCCGCGTTCTCGTCGCACATCGGGAGCGAGGGGCACCTCATCGGCGGTCAAGAGCCGCTCTGGGAGTGGCCGAAAGCGACGGGCCCGGTGCTCTACGCGATCGGCCTTTTGACCGCCGTGATGACCGCGTTCTACATGTCGCGGCTCTTTTTCGGGATTTTCTACGGCGAGTTCCGCGGCTGGAAGATCTCGAAGAAGTGGCACGCGCCGCACGGCCACGATCATCACCACCACGAGCACGAGACGCCCGGGCCGAGCATGAAGGGTCCCGAGCCGCACGAGTCGCCGTGGCAAATGTGGGTCCCGCTCGCGATCCTCGGCACCCTCGCCGTGGTCGCCGGCTTCCTGAACGCGCACCTGCTCAAGATCGACCTCTTCGACGAGTGGCTCGCGCCCGTGTTCAAGACGGCGAGCTCGGCGGTCGTGCGCACGGAAGACGTCCCGGAGTTCGCTTTCGTGGGCGCGGCCGTCGCGGCGTGTGTCGCCGGTATCGGCGGCGCGTATTGGGTCTATATCGCGCAGAAGGGCGCGCCCGCGCGCGCGTTCGCCGAGGGCTCACCGGGCCTCTACCGCCTGGTGCAGGACAAGTGGCGCATCGACGAGTTCTACGAAGAGACCTTCATCGGCGGCGTCGATTTGCTCGCCGTGATCGCGACCGCGATCGACAAGTGGGTCGTCGATCTCGTCATCGCGCGCTTCGTTTCGGGCGTGATCGCGTTCGTCGGCGGCGTGTTGCGCTTCGCGCAGACGGGCCGTGTCCAGGCCTACGCGTTCACGATGGTGCTCGGCATGGGCGGCCTCGGCTGGTTCTTCTTCGTGCCGCACGCGGCTTACCGCCTCGACGCCGACGACCTCACCGGCAAGTACACCGTCCACGCCCTGCCCGGGGCGAGCTACCAGTATCTCTGGGACGAGGACGGCGACGGCAAGTGGGACGACGACGGCAAGTTCGGCAACAAGCGTGACGTGAGCTTCGAGCTCAAGCCGGACGAAACCAAGACCGTGCGGCTCGCGGTGCGCAACGCCTTCGGCCTGCCCGTCTCCCGCGACATCACCGTGCATCGCCCGCGCCCCGATCTCTCGGGCGCCGATCCGAACGCCATTCAAGTGCTCGAGCCCGGCGCGAGCGGCAAGCCACCCGCCGGTCAAGCGCCGGCCAAGCGCCCCACGCCTTCCCATCCGTGAAGCCATGAACACTGCCGGCACTTTCTTCGCTCTCGTGCCCTACGCGCTCGCCTTCGCGCTCGCCGCGCTCCTGCCTCGTCGGCAGAGCTTCGCCGAGCGCGTCGGTCTCGGTTCCGTCGCGGCGCTCTCCGTGCTGCTCGTGAAAGGCCTCTGGCCCGGCGCCGAACCGGACGTGAACCCCGCGGGCGAGTGGAAATACCTGCTCGACGTGATCGTGTTCGTGCCGCTCGCCGGCGCCGTGCTCGTGCTGTTCCTGCCGCGCCAATCACCCGCGCTGCTGCGGAAGTTCACGTACGCGGTGCTCGCGATCGACTTCCTCGCGTCGCTCGGCCTGTTCTCGGCGCCGATGACCGCGGGCTGGCATTTCCAGCACATCGAGGAGTGGATCCCCGTCTTCGGCATCCGCTACCACGTGGCGGTCGACGGCGTGAGCTTCTGGCTCATCCTGCTGACGACGCTCACGACGCCGATCGCGCTCCACGTGTCCTTCGGCTCGGTGCAGACGCGCATCAAGGATCTCTGCTTCGCCTACCTGATGCTCCACGGCGCGATGCTCGGCGCCTTCGTCTCGCTCGATCTCTTCCTCTTCTTCGTTTTCTGGGAGCTCTTGCTCGTGCCGATGATCGTCCTCATCGGCGTGTGGGGCGGCGTCGAGAAGATCAAGGCCGCCTACAAGTTCTTCCTCTACACGATGACGGGCAGCATGCTGATGCTCGCCTCGATTTTGTACCTCGTGTACACGCACAACAAGCTCGCCGGGTACCCGAGCTTCGACTACCTCGCGCTCCAGCGCATCGCGTTGCCGCCCGGCGCGGCGGCGTGGCTCTGCTTCTTCGGCTTCTTCATCGCGTTCGCGATCAAGGTGCCGATGTTCCCGCTCCACACCTGGTTGCCCGACGCGCACGTGCAGGCGCCGACGGGCGGCTCCATCGTGCTCGCGGCGATTCTCCTGAAGCTCGGCACGTACGGCTTCGTGCGCTTCTGCATGGGGATGTTCGGCGGCGTCGCGTGGTCGGCGTCGGCGACGCTCGGCGGTTTCGCGGTGTTCGGCGGCATCCTCTACGGCGCGCTCGTCGCGTGGAAGCAGGACGACGTGAAGCGCCTCGTGGCGTATTCGTCCGTCGCGCACATGGGCTTCGTGATGCTCGGCCTTTTCGCGGGCAACCAGGCCGGGGTGCAGGGCAGCTTGCTCCAGATGCTGAACCACGGCGTCTCGACCGGGGCGCTCTTCCTCTTGGTCGGCGTCATCTACGACCGCCGCCACACGCGCCTCGTGCGTGAGTTCGGCGGCCTCGCGAAGGTGATGCCGATCTACGCGGCGCTCTTCGTGCTCGTCACCATGTCGAGCATCGGCGTGCCGGGCACGAACGGCTTCGTCGGCGAGTTCATGATCGTGATGGGGACGTTCACGTCCCAGGTGCTCGGGCCGAAGCACAGCATCAGCCAGGGCGTCGGCGCGGCGTTCGGCGTCGTGCTCGCGGCCGTGTACATGCTGAGCGTCGTGCAGAAGATGTTCTTCGGACCCATCACCAACGACAAGAACCGCGGGCTCAACGATTTGAACGTGCGCGAGACGGTCGCGCTCGCGCCGCTCGTCGCGCTCGTGTTCGTGCTCGGCTTCTTCCCGAACCTGTTCCTCTCGCGCATGCAGCCCGCCACGGCCACGCTGCTCGATCGGTTCGTCGAATCACGGCAGGTCTACAACGAGATGGGTCCGGAAGCGGATCCGGTGCTGAAGCCGCGTCGCGGCGGCCCGTTCGAGATCGGCTATCCGGAGGCTCCGACCAAGGCCAACGGAGCCGGCGCCGAAGGAGGCGCCGAGGCCCTGAACGTTCGCGCGCAGAAGGCGGGAGGTGCGCCGTGAACGCGCTCATGCCCGCGGCTCCGATCCTCGTCGTCGCGCTCGGCGCGCTCCTGCTCATGCTGGCCGAGGCGTTCGGCGCGCCGGCCAAGGCCGTGCCGGCGGGCAGCGACCTCAGCGTGGACCCCACCGCCGGTCGCTCCGGTGAGCTCGCCGCCGTCGCGAGCGTCGTGCTCTTCGCGGGCGCGATCGCGAGCCTCGCTCTGTGGTGGGCCGGCGTGGCGGACGTGACGAGCACGGCGCTCGCGCCGTACCTCGTGATGGATCGCTTCTCGCTCTTCTTCTGCTTCACGCTGTGCGTGGGCGGCGGACTCGCGGCGCTCCTCGCGGGCGGCTACTTGCCGGAACACGGGCTCGATCGCGGCGAGTTCTTCCCGCTGATCCTGTTCTCGACGGTCGGGGCCATGGCGCTCGCGGCCGCGGGCGACCTGCTCACGCTGTTCGTCGCGCTCGAGACGATGTCGCTCGGCGTCTACTGCATGATCGGCCTCCGCCGAGGCAGCACGCGCGCGAGCGAAGCGGCGCTCAAGTACTTCTTGCTCGGCAGCTTCGCCGCGGCGCTGATGCTCTTCGGCGGCGCGCTCCTCTACGGCGCGACCGGTCACACCGATCTCGCCGGTATCGGCACCTCGCTCCGCACCATGGTCGGCGCCCCGGGAGGCGGGACGGCGCTCGCCATCGCCGGCATCGTGCTCATGCTCGTCGGCCTCGCCTTCAAGGTGAGCGCGGTGCCGTTCCACATGTGGACGCCCGACGCGTACGAAGGCGCGCCCACGCCGACCACGTCGTACATGGCCGTGGCGGTGAAGAGCGCTGCGTTCGCGGTGTTGCTCCGCGTCGTGCTCACGTCGTTCGGCGGCGCGGAACTCACGAGCTGGGGCTCGGGCTGGCCGCCGGTGCTCGCGGTGCTCGCCATTCTCTCGATGACGGTGGCAAACCTCGTCGCGGGGCGGCAGGCGTCGGTCAAGCGCATGCTCGCGTACTCGTCGATCGCCCACGCGGGCTACGCGCTCGTCGGCATCGTCGCCGCGGCGAACAAGCCGGAGCTCGCCTCGAGCGTCCTTTATTACATGCTCGCGTACACCGTCTCGACGGTCGGCGCGTTCGGCGCGCTCGTGCTCTGCGGCAGCCGCGGCGCCGAAGCCGTTTCGTACGCGGATCTCGCGGGCCTCGGTAAGCGACACCCGCCCGCGGCGCTCGCATTTTCGCTGTTCCTGCTCTCGCTCGCGGGCTCGCCGCCGACGGCCGGCTTCTTCGGAAAGCTGTACGTCTTTTCCGCCGCGATGGACGCCGCGCCCGAAAATCCGATCCTCTACTATCTCGTCGTCGCGGGTCTCCTGAACAGCGTGATCGGCGCCTACTACTACCTCCGCGTGCTCGTGTTCATGTACATGCGCGAGCCGGAGCCGGGCGCGCCGGTGGCGAAGCCGATGCATTCCGGATACGTCGGGTTCGCGATCGCCGTGGCCGCGATCCTCGTGCTGCTCCTCGGTCTGCTTCCGGGTTCGTCGCTCGACATCGCGCGCGCGGCGACGCTCGCCGGACCGTGAGCATGCGAGCCGTCGCGTTCGGGTGCGTCGCTTTGCTGCTGTGCGCTCCCGCGTGCAGCAAGCAAAAATCGGAAACGGCGGCGGCGGCGCCGTCGGGCTCGCTCAAGCCGGCCGCGCCGCTCCCCGCGCCGGTCGCGTCGGGGCTGCCCGATCCCGAACTCGTGAGCTCGTTCGTGAACCCGAACAAAGAAAAGCCGTACGCCGGCCCGACCGGCACCGTGCGCGGGCGCGTGGTCGCCAAAGGGGACGCGGCGATCGATTTGCCGCAAATCCTCGCGAAAATCCCCGCGACGTGCCCCGACGCGAAGAGCACGTACGGTAAGCTCTTTCGCGAGGGACCGGACCGGAGCCTCCCCGACGTGCTCGTCGCCGTCACCGGTTACAACGGCTACGTCCCCGAGAAGGAGCCGGCGCAGCGCGTCGAGGCGAAGGACTGTGTCTTCGCGACGCGAACGCTCGCGCTCACCTTCGGCCAGCGCATCGACGTCGTGAGCGGCGACAAGGACACGTACATTCCCGAGCTCCTCGGTGAGCACGGGCAACCGCAGATCGTCGCCACGCCGCACGCCGGAACCGCGAGCCCCCTCTACCCCACGCACATCGGCCGCTTCGCCCTGATCGACGATCTGAAGCTCTTCATGACGGCAGACGTGTACGTCGTGAAGTTTGCGACGCACGCGGTCACGGGGATGGACGGCCGCTTCGAGATCACCGGCGTTCCGGTCGGAGCGGTTCACGTGAACGCGCTCTTGCCGGCGACGGGCGCGACGGCTTACCGCGAGGTGAGCGTCACCGCGAACAAGCCCACGGACGAGATCGTGTTCGAGCTCGGCTTCGACGCGGCCGATTACGCGAAGCGGAGTGCGGGTGCCCCGCCGAGCGCGAGCGCGGCGGCGACCGCGAGCGCGAGTGCCAGCGCTACCGCGACCGGAAAGGGCGCCCCGTCGGCGAAGGCGCACCCGCTGCCGGCGCCGCGCCCGTCGGCGCATTGACGCGCTTCGCCGACGCCGCGCCGCAGCCCCGGTGGCCGCAAGGCGGGCGTCTGATCGATTGCTGACTCGTTTCGGGGCCCTTGCGTTACATGCGATCGATGGGCCCCAGCGCGTTTTGGTTTCGCGAATTTTTGGTGGCGTGCCTAGAAACTAGGCGCCGCGCGCGTCGCTCGCGCGGCGCACCCGCGATGGTGCTCGGGTCGGCGCTGCTCGCGCTCGCCTGCTCGGCCAAAGTCGACGCGCCTGCCGACACGACGGGCGGCGCACACGGTGGCGCGGCGGGCGCCGGCGCGACGGCCGCGATGAGCACGGCGAGCGGCGGAGCCGCGGGTAACGCCGCGGCGAACGGCGGCGCGGCCGGCATGGCTTCGCTCTCGTGTCCGGCGGGCCAAGCGGTGTGCGGCGGCGCGTGCGCGAACCTCCAGACGGACGGTGCGCATTGCGGCGCCTGCACCACCGCGTGTGCGAACGGCATGACGTGCCAGAACGGCGCGTGTCAGGCGCCGTGCGGCAGCGGACTCACCTCGTGCGGCGGCACGTGCCTCGACACCGACACGTCCGCGCAGAATTGCGGCGGCTGCGGCATGGCGTGCGGCGCGGGCCAGACGTGCGTCGCCGGCAAGTGCGCTTGCCCGAGCGGCGGCATCCTCTGCGGCACGAGCTGCGTCGACACGCAGACCGACGGGCAGAACTGCGGCGGTTGCGCGAAAGCGTGCGGCGCCATGCAGACCTGCACGGCGGGCGCCTGCGCGTGCTCGAACGGGCTTTCGGCGTGCGGCACCGCGTGCGTCGACACGACGACGAGCAACGACCATTGCGGCGGCTGTAACCAGCCGTGCCAAAACGGCATGACGTGCTCGGGCGGAGCTTGCCAGTGCGCGGCGGGTCAAACGGCGTGCAGCGGCGCGTGCGTCGACACGACGACGAACGCCGCCAACTGCGGAGCCTGCGGCACGGCGTGCTCGATGGGACAAGTTTGCCTGGCCGGCGTGTGCACGGGCGCGGGCGGCGTCGGCGCGGACGGCTGCACCGGCGGGCTCGCGGAGAACCTCACGTTGAGCCGCATCGACGCGTTCCAGAGCACGCAGATCAGCATCATGACGAGCGGCGCGGAAGTGCCGGCGACCATGCGCAACACCGATCTCGTGGCCGGCCGCGAGACGGTATTTCGCCTGTTCGTGACGCCCGGCTCGAGCTTCGCCGCGCGCGACATCTCCGCGCGCGTCACGATCGTGAACGACGCCGCGAGCGACGAATTTTTCACGAAGCAAACGGTGAGCAAGGCGAGCACGATCGACGACGCGAACTCGACGATTCAGGTGACCGTGCCGGCCGACAAGATCACGGCCGACAGCCAGTACCACGTCGAGCTCGTCGAGTGCTCGACCCTCGCGTCGGGCGACGCCGCGGCGCCGCGCTTCCCCACGACGAACGATCTGTCGCTCGGCGTGCGCACGACGGGCGGCCTCAAAATCACGGTGATCCCCATCAGCATCGGCGGCAAGGCGCCGCCCACCGACGACACGTTCTACGACCAGTTTCGTAGCTACATGCTCGCGATGTACCCCATCACGGCCATCACCATTTCGGCGGGCACCGGCATCACCTTCGCGGCGCCGTCGGGCTCGGATTGGAGTCAGCTCGACTGGAACGGCATGCTCGATTCGGTGCGCTCGAAGCGCCAGTCGGACGCGCCGGCGGCGGACGTCTACTACTTCGGGATGATCATGCCGACCGACACCTTCCAGCAGTTCTGCGGTCGGGGCTGCACCGCGGGCATCGGCTTCGTCGCGCAGCAGAACGACGCGGGGCACCGCGCCGCCGTCGGGATCGGCTGGAGCGGCGCGCAAGCTCAGGTCACGATGGCGCACGAGGTCGGGCACAACCACGGTCGCAATCACGCGCCGTGCGTGCCGCAGGGCGAGAGCATCAGCGGCGTCGATCCGTATTACCCGTATCAGGGCGGGGCGATCGGCGTGTGGGGCTACAATTCGAACCTGAAGATGCTGCTGAACCCGACGGGCGTCACGGACATCATGGGCTACTGCAGCGATCAGTGGATCAGCGACTACACGTACGACGGCCTCGTCAATCGCGTCGCGTTCGTGGACGGGGCGCAGCGCGTCGTCGAAAATCCGGCCGCGCTCGCGCGGTTTCGCACGCTGCTCGTCGACGCTCACGGGCCGCGTTGGGGCTTGCCGAGCGACGGGCTCGTGCTGCCCGAGGGCGAGCCCGAAACGGCCGAGATTTTCGACGCCAAGGGCGACGTGATCGACTACGTCACCGTCTACCGTTCGATCGTCTCCGACATCGACGCGGCGTCGATCATGGTGCCGGAGCCCCAGCCCGGCTGGTACGCGATTCAGGTGAGCGGTTCGACGCCGCACCCGTTCGCGGCGGCGGTCGCCATCAAGAAGGGCTTTTAGCGCGCGCTCGGCTGCTCCTCGCTCGGCGCGGGCCCGCCGAGGTGCATGGCGAGTCCGTCGTCGAGCGCGGGCGTGAGCACGTTGCCGCCCGCCGCCCACACGCCGCCACTGGGATCGACCCACACGCTGTGCAGCGACTCGGCCGCGGTGAAGTCGAGCCCCGGGTCGACGGGCGTGAACACGCCGTCCACGCCGTGGTACACGCTGCCGCCGTAGCCGACGGCCCAGACGCTCGCGTCCGGCGCGATGGACACGCCCTGGAGGAGCGGCGCGCCTGCCGGTGTTTCGTCGACGAGCCCGTTCTCGTTCGCCGCGAGGATCACGCCGCTGCTGCCGCCGCCGACCATCACGACCGCGCCGTCGCGCGCGTGCACGGTGAAGAGCGTCTCGCTGCCGCCGGCCTGCACCAGCGTGAAACCCGCGAGCGCCGAGCCGCGCAAGACGGCGCTGCTCGCGCCGACCACCCACACGTCGTCGGCGGACGTGCCCCACACCTTGAAGAGCCCGGGCGTCTCGCCGTGGTCGTTCACGGGCAGCACGCCGTCGAGCGGGACGGCGCTGAACGCGGTGCCGTCGAAGTGCCACACGAAGCCGTTCTTGCCGTCGACCGAGCCGACCGCGTACACGTCGTCGTCCGCGGCGGCCCACACGCCGAACACCGTCGCGGCGGCGGGGCCCGGCGTGTCGAGCGCCGCGAACGCCCCGCCGTCGTAACGGAGCACGAGCGCGTTCGACCCCCCGAAAAACACCGGGCCCCACGCCGTCGGGTGGACCCACCAGAGGTCGCCGGACACGCCCGTCGCGCGCTGCTCCCACGCGTGGCCGTCGGAATGCAGCACGAGGGGGCCGCTCCCGTCGTCGGCTCCCGCGAGCCAGACGTCGTTCGAGTCGGTGCCGCTCACGCCGAGAAACGCCGCGTTCGGCGCGCGGGCGACGAAGCTGAAGGCTTGGGCTTCGTCGAGCGGAGCCGGGCCCTTGCTCGCGCAGCCGCAGAGCCACGCGGCGACGAAGACCACGGAGTTCGAGCGCGTGGTCATGGCGCGGCGAGATCCGCTCCGCTCACGAGCACCTCGCGCTCGTCTTCGCCGCTCGCGCCGGCGTCCGTGGACGCGGTCACGTGAATCAGAACGGGGAGGCCGCTCCGCGTCTCGTCGGGGCCGAACAAGCCGCCCGTCATGATCGTCACCGGCACGAGGTCGCACACGTTGCCGGCGTCGTCACAAGC
>DATJXW010000237.1:0-10349 GCA_035499895.1 Polyangiaceae bacterium
GAAAACGCGAAGGCCGCTTCGAGCAAGCGAACGGCGGCACGCTCTTCCTCGACGAAATCGGCGAAATCTCGCCGAGCACGCAGGTGAAGCTGCTGCGCGTGCTGCAAGAACGCGAGTTCGAGCGCGTCGGCGGCAGCCAGACCATCCACGTGGACGTGAGGGTCATCGCCGCGACCAACCGCGACCTCAAGGAAATGGTCGCGCTCGGGACGTTCCGCGAGGACCTCTACTATCGCCTCAACGTCATCAACCTGAGCTTGCCGTCGCTCAGACACCGGACCTCGGACGTGCCCGCGCTCGCCGCGCACTTCCTCAAGCGCTACTCGGAAGAAAACGCGAAATCCGTGAACGTCATCGACGACGAAGCGCTGGCGCTCCTCACCGGCTATTCGTGGCCGGGCAACGTGCGGGAGCTCGAGAACGTGATCGAGCGCGCCGTCGTTCTGGCGGACGGTTCCGCGATCGAAGCGCGGCACCTGCCGGCCGATTTCGCCGTGGCGTCGCGCCGGAGCGGCCCGCCGCCGATCCCCGGTTCCACGCTGGACGATCTCGAGCGCTACGCCATCTTGCGAACCATGGAGTCGGTGGGCGGTTCGACCAGCAAGGCGGCGGACATCCTCGGCGTCAGCGTGCGCAAGATTCAGTACAAGCTCCAAGAGTACAGCGCCGCGCCGAAGCTTCACGGCGCCGCCGTCGCGCCGAGCGTGCGGCGGGAACCCTCGACCGACAACTGACCGGAGGCGCGCGCTTCACGCCGGGCGATCGCGAGTGAGCGAGATCGCCGCGCGGACGACGTTGCCGCGACCGCTGTACGTGAGCTCGTCGAAGGCCCGCGCGCGTGCCAGGGCGATGCCGCGGCCGTTCGGATCGTAGGCGCGACTCGGCTCGAAATCGAGGAAGCGCGACCACTCGAAGCCGTGCCCTTCGTCGCTGATGGTGAAGGTCATCGCTCCGGGCGAACGCTCGAAATCGACGCGCACCCGCCGGTGCTTGTATTCGGGCGAGAGCTCTCGGCGCATGACCTCGGCGAGCCAGCCGTCGTCCTTCAAGAGCTGCGTTTTTTCGGCGTAACTGATGCCGAGATTGCCGTGCTCGACCGCGTTGATCAAAAGCTCGTTGAGCCCCAGGTGCGCGCTGCCCGGATCCGGACAGAGCGAAGCGAGCAGCGCCGAGAGCTCGGCGCTCTCGGTCAGCGTGCGGACGAAGAAAGTGGCGGCGTTCAGAAATTGAAGCGCGCCGAACTCCAGCGCACGACTCGAGAGATCCCGCCGCCAGCACGCCGATTCGAGCGCGGCGCCGACGATGGCTCGGAGCGCCGTCGGCGAGTACGGCTTCGTGAGATAGTAGTAGGCGCCCGCACGCAGCCCGGCCGCGACTTGCTCGGGAGCGGCCGCGGCGGTCTGCATCACGACCGGGACGTCGCGATAGCGCGGGTTCTCCTTGATGCGCGCCAACACTTCGAGGCCGTCGAGATCCGGCATCATGCGATCGAGAATCACCGCTTCGAAGCGTGCCCCCGACTCCTCGACGCACGCGAGCGCCTCGCGCCCGCCGTGCGCGAGGCGAATCTCGAAGTCCAGGTCGCGCAACGATTCGAGGATGATGTCGAGGTTCACCGGATCGTCGTCGACGGCCAAGATTCTAGTCTTGCTCATGCGACCTCTCGCGCCGGCTCGGCACCGGCAAGCTGGTTGGGTAGAGTGACGGTGAACGTCGCCCCGCCACGGGCGTTATTGTGCGCGCGGACGACGCCGCCGTGAAGAGCGGCGATCTGCCGGCAAATGGCCAGACCGAGCCCCGTTCCGCCCGCCGCAGTGTGGGTTTTGCTGCTCTGCACGAAACTATCGAAGATGAGCTCGAGTTCCCCTTCGGGAATGCCTATGCCTTCGTCGATGAAGTCGATGGCGAGTGCCGCCGTCGTGGACGGGCCGAGGTCCTTCGACTCCGGTTCCGCAAAGCGGACGCACAGCTTGCCGCCGGGTGCCGAGAACCGGACTGCGTTCGCGAGCAGGTTGCGGAAAACGTGAGCCATCCGGACGCGGTCGACGTTCGCCGTGACGCTCTTGCACGTCGCCGCACGTTCGACTGCGAGCGTGAGCCCGCGGTCCAGAATCAAGGGCTCGAGCTCACGCCCGACCTCGCGGACGAGCGCCTCGAGGTCGTGCGGCGCGAGCTCGACGCGCACCTTGCCGGCTTCGAGCTTCGAAAGATCGAGCAGATCGTTCAAGAGGGCCAGCAGGCGCTCGCCGCTCTCCACGATGCGAAGAACGAAGCCGTGTTCGCGTGGCCCGAGCTTCGCTTCGAGTGCCAGACGCGCGTAGGCGAGAACGGCGTGCATGGGCGTGCGGAGCTCATGCGACATGTTCGCCAGGAAGGCCGACTTGGTTCGGTTCGCCGCTTCGGCGCCGGCTTTGGCCAGCTCGAGCTCCTGCGTCCGCGCCTGCACCAGGCACTCGAGTTCCTGCTCGGAGCGCTTGCGATCGCTGATGTCGATCTGAGTCCCGATGATGCGCAGGGCGCGTCCCGCGGCATCCCGGCCCACGATCTTGCCTTTGACCAAAAACCAAATGTAGGTGCCGTCGCGCCGAGCCATCCGCATTTCACACGCATACGTCGCCGTTTCGCCGGCGAGGTGCAGTTCGAATTGGTGACGGGCATCCGCGGCGTCCTCGGGGTGAACGGCCTCGTTCCAGCGTTCGAGCGTCCACGCCGACTCCTCCTGACCGTAACCGAGCAACTCGAGCACTCGCGGCGAGCAATAGAGTTCATGAGTCGTGAGATCGAGATCCCACATGCCGTTACCGGCCTCCTCGACCGCGAATTGGAGCCGCGCTTCGCTCTCCTTCAAGGCTTGTCCGGTGCGCTCCTGCACGGCGATGACCTCGCGCAATTGCTGGTTCGTCGCCGAAAGCTCCTGAGTCCGCTCGGCGACGAGGAAGCGCGTCGTCGCCGCGTTGCCGGTGATCACCAAGAGAAAGCCGCAGAGCAACGCCGCGAAAACCAAGCCCGCGGCCGAGATGGCCGGCGCGAGCCACGAGCGCGACGCCCGGAGGTAGGCCTCGGTCGGGACTGTCGTGACGGACCAGGTTCGGCCTCCGCTCTTCACCTCGCGCGTCGAACGGTAAGGCAAAGACGAGGCCGTCGTTTCCACGCCGCTCGAGGCGAAGAGAAGGCCGCTCGCCGCCGCGCGATCGACCACTCGCACGGCGAGGCCGCGGACGCTCGGTTGACCCACGAGGCCGCGAAAGAGCGGCGCCGCTCGCACGCCGAAGACGACCCAGCCGAGCGGGGCTTGCCGAGCGTCGTCCCGAGTCCCGTTCGCGTAGACCGGCATCGCGATCAACGTGCCGAGCGCGTCGACCTCGGTGCCCTGCAGCTCGACCGGCCGGGACATGACGAGGTCGCCGCTCCGTCGAGCCGCGTCGAGCAGCTCCCCACGGCCCGGTACCGACGCCAAATCGACTCCAGGGAGCGACTCGGTTCCCGGACCTGCGACGAACTCGATCGGCCAATACTCGGGGCGAGCGGCCGCCGGCACCGTGCCGCTCGGCGAGAGCTCGCGAATCGCGCCCTGCTGCGCCTCGTACGCGTCGCGCTCGGCGCCGGAGACGAGTTTGACCCAGCCGACGCCGCTGATCGAAGACCTGCGGGCGCGGATCCGAGCGGCGATGCCGCGGAATTCCGTGTCCGTCATGCGGTCCCCGTCGAGCCGCACGAGCTCGCCGAACGCGCGCGCCTCGGCACCGACGCCGGCGAGTTCGTTTTCGAGATCGACCGAAAGGTGATCGACTCTGAGCTCGAGGGCGGCTCGCGCGCGCTCCTCCTCGATGCGGTTGGCGTTGTTGAACGCCGTGGCCGAGAGGACGAGCGAAAGCACGAGCGGCACGGTCACCTGGAAGCGGCGTGGACGCCAAACGTGAGCCGGCTCCGCCGTCCAGGCCAAAAGCACCGGCGTGACGAGAAACGTCCCGATCGCCTCGCTCGCCCACCACGACGGCCAGTCGTAGGCGAGGTTTTGAAGCCTTCGAACGCCGACGAGGACGAGCGTCGCACTGCCGATCGTCGAAGCGATGAGGGAGGTCACCACCGCGGCCAGCAGGAAGCCCAGCACCGCGCGTGGTCGGTCGAGCGCGAGCGACGGGTCGACGCGACGCTCGAGCCACGTGGCCGCGGCCAACGCCTGCACCGTCATGGCTCCGCTCAGCACGAGCGTGACGACGGCGTGCGGCGCGAACGGCAGCGCCGGCGCTTCCAACGAGGACATCACGCCGTCGAGCACGAGAGCGCCCAGCCAAACCCCGGGCCACATCGAACGACCCCATCTCAAGAGTCCCGCGAGCGCGATGGCGCCCGGGAGCCAGACGATGGCGGTCTGCCCCGTCGGTCCGCGCACGACGAGCCCGCTCACCAAGCTCAGAAAGCCGCCCGCCGTGAAGCTCAGTGCGAGCGCGAGCATGCGCAGGAGTTGCCGGCCCCCCGCGCGCGCACGTGCAACGTCTGCGCGGCGTCGGTTCGCTCCCGGGTTCGAGATCGAGGGTTCCACTCGATGATGATCGAACGGCCGCCCTGAGCGAGAATTCAGAGCTCGGCGCGGCAATTCGCCTCGAGTGAAGCACTCGAGTCGCTCAAACTGCGCGCGTGTAAAACACCGTCTTATCGACGACGCGCGGAGTCCACTCCCTGCAGCCGCCGACGCTCTCGGTGGAGCCGAGCAGCAGATAGCCGCCGGGACGCACGCGGCGCGCCATCTCGCTCAGAATCCGCCGCCGCGTCTCGAGATCGAAATAGATGAGGACGTTGCGCAGGAGCACGACGTCGAAGCCGAGAAAGGACGGCTCGATGCGCGTGAGGTTCATCACCTGCCAGGTAAGGAGTTTACGCAGCTCGGGCCGCGCGATCCAACCGACGGGGCTACGCTGAAAGTACCGAAGCAGGAGCCTGCTCGGTAGTCCGCGCGTCACTTCGAGCGGCGAGTAGACTCCGGCTCTCGCTTGGCTCAGCACGCTGTCCGAAATGTCGGTGCCGACGATGCTCACGTTCCAGTTCTTCGTGAGCGGGAAGGACTCGAGCAGGAGCATGGCGACGCTGTACGCTTCCTGTCCGGAGGAGGCCGCCGCGGACCACACGCTGAGCCGGCGCTCGCTCGAACGCTTCAGCAGAAGCTCGGGAAAGACGACTTGTTCGAGCGCCTCGAAGGGGTGCTGGTCCCGGAAGAAGCTCGTCTCGTGAATCGTGAGTGCGTCGACCACGCGCTGCCGCAAGCGCGCCTCGCACGGCAGTCGCGTCATGAGCGCTTCGACGCCGTCGAACCCCGACGAACGCGCGAGCGAGGCGAGCCGTGACTCGACCAAGTAGCGTTGCTCCTCCACGAGCACGATGGACGTCTCACGAGCGAGCAGGCTTCGCACCAGTTCGAATTCCCCGCTCGCGAGCGTCATGCGCGCCCCCGTCCGCCGACCAGCGCTTCGGCCGGACGGTGCTTCCGCACCAGGCGAGCCATGTCGCCGGCGAGGTCGTCGAGCCTGAAGATGCGCTCCGCGAGCCCGGCGCGCACGACCGACCCCGCCATGCCCCAAATGGTCGATGTGGCCTGATCTTGGGCCCAAACGTGCCCGCCCGAGCGCCGCACCTCGGTCGCGCCGAGGGTTCCGTCCGTGCCCATCCCGGTCATGACGACGGCGAGCAGCCCCGTGCCGTAGACCTGCGCCGCGGACCGAAACAGCGGATCGACCGCGGGCCGACAGCCGTTCTCGAGCGGTCCGCTGTCGAGCAGCGTGAGCACGCTCGTGCCGCTCGCGCCGAGCGTCAAATGCCGGTCCCCCGGCGCCACGTAGAGCGTTCCGGCCTCGAGCCGGCCGCGGTGCGTCGCCTCGAGCACGCGGATCCGAGACGCCGCTCCGAGCCGCTGCGCGAGGAGCGCCGTGAACGTCGCCGGCATGTGCTGGACGAGCACGATCGGAACGCCGATGTCCGCCGGGATCTGCGGCACGACCGCGGAGAGCGCCGCGGGACCGCCCGCTGAAATCCCGATGGCCACGGCGGCAATCGGCGCGTTCGAGGGTTCGGGCAGCGGCGGCGGCGGCGGCAGGGGCCGCGGCGCGCTCTGAGAAACACGGACCTCGCGCGCGTCGCGGGCGCGCGCGACGAGCACGCGAATCTTCTCGAGCAGCGCGCCTCGCACGACTCGCATCGACGCCTGGAGGTTCGCGGCGCCGCTCGGCTTGCACACGTAGTCGTTCGCTCCCGCGGCCAGCGCGTCGAGCGTGACCGCGGCCCCCCGTTCGGTCATCGTGCTGAAGACGACCACCGGCAGATCGCGAAAGCGTTCGCGCAGCACCTTGAGCGTCGCGAGGCCGTCCATCTCGGGCATCTCGAGGTCGAGCAGGACGATGTCCGGCCGCAGGAGTTCGAGGCGTTCGAGCGCGATCCGGCCGTTCGGCGCCACGCCGGCGACGACGATGTCCCCTTCGGTCGTCAGCGCCTCCGAGACGATCTTCCGCACGACCGCCGAGTCGTCGACGATCAGGACGCCGATGCTAGGCCGCATCGTCCGCAAAACCGAGCAGCCTGAGCTTTTCGCGCATGGCCCGCTTGCTGAAGGGCTTGATCAGGTATTCGTCGGCGCCCGCTTCGATGGCACGCAGGATTTGGGGCGCTTCCGCCTCGGTCGTGACCATCATCGTGAGCATGGGCCCGAACGTCGCGTCGCTCCTTACCTTCTCGAGCAGGTCGATCCCGCTCATCACGGGCATGTTCCAATCGAGCAACATCAAGTCGACCGGACCCGTGCGCTCCAGAACCTCGAGCGCTTCCTTGCCGTTGCCCGCCTCCGCGGCGATCTCGAATCCGGCGTCTTCGAGCACGCTTTTCAGCAAGCTCCGCATCGCCTGAGAGTCGTCAACCACGATGGCCCGCATGACACGTGTTCAATAGGCGAAACCGCCGAGGACCCGGCGGATCTCGGCGGCCATGCGCGACAGCTCTTCCGCCGCGTTCTTCGTGTCACCGGCGCCGGACGACGTGCCGCGCGCAGCCTGCGCCACCGCGCCGATGTTGCTCGTGATCTCGCTCGTGCCGCGCACCCCGTCCGCGAGACTGCGCGTGATTTCGCCCGTGGCCGTCGTCTGCTCTTCGAGGCTCGCGACCACGTTCGCCTGGAGGTCGCTCACGCGCGTGATGACCGAGCGAATCTCGGAGATGGCGTCCACCGCGCTGCCCGCGTCGCCGCGAATCGCCTGGATCTTGCGCGCGATGTCGCCGGTCGCGCGCGACGTCTCGGCCGCGAGCTCCTTCACCTCGTTGGCGACCACCGCGAAACCCTTGCCGGCCTCGCCGGCGCGCGCCGCCTCGATCGTCGCGTTCAGCGCGAGCAGGTTGGTCTGTTCGGCGACCGAACTGATGACCTCGACGACCTTGCCGATGCCGGTGCTCGACTCCGACAGCCGCTGCATGGCGGAGCTCGCGCTTTCGGCGAGCCGCACGGCCTTCGAGACGACGGTGGCGGTCTCACCGCTGCCCTTCGTGATCTCGCGGAAGCCCGAGTTCATCTGCTCGGTGGAAGAAGCGACGGTTTGAATCGTGCGTGACACCTGCTCGGACGACGCGGAGACGACGTTCGCCTGCGCGGCCGTCTCCTCGGCGTTCGCGCTCATCTGCTGGCTCACCGCGGTGAGCTCCTCGGAGGCCGAGGCGAGGGCTTCGATCTGTTGACTGATGGCGCGGAGGGCGTCCGTCATGGTGTCGAGTCCCTGGTTGATGGCTTCCGCCATCGAGCCGACTTCGTCGTTCGCCTTGCGCTCGAAGCGCACCGTGAGGTCGCCCTTGGCGAGCGAGCGGAAGACTCGGCAGCTCTCGTCGAGCGACTTTTGAATCGAGCGCGCCATGCCCTGGCCGAGCACGAGCACCACCGCGAGCGCGAAGAGAGCCACGCCGAACAACGCACTCATGCGCGACGCGGCGGTCGCACCGACGGAAGCTTCGTCTTCGCCGACGGCGCGGATCGACGCCACGGAGACCTGCTTGATGAAGCCGAGGTGCGCCTCGTAGAGCGGGCGCATGTCGTCGTTCAGGATTTGGCGCGCGCGAGCGCCGTTGCCGTCGTTGACGGCTTGCATGAACGGCCCCTCGAACAGCACGAAAAACTGAATGGCGCTGCGATAGGAGTCCTCGAGCAGGAGCCGGCGCGTCGGCCCCTCGGGTGCGTGCGAGCGCCAGTACTCGTTGCGCTGCTCGAATTCCTTCTTCAGGCGCTGTTCCTCGGCGACGAGCGTGCCGCGCCGCCCGGGCTCCACGTCGAGCACGAGCTCGTGCGCCACGAGGTTCGCTTCGATGATGTAGAGCGGAGGCGGAAGTATGTCCGCGACGAGATCCTTGGTCGTCGCGATGCGCTGGTAGTTTTCGCCCCCGATGCGGACCTCCTGGAACGTGTAGCGCGCGAGGAGGAGTAGCAGGACGATCATGCTGGCGGCCGAGGCGACCAGCAGAGTGACGCGGGTGCGGATGTGTAAGTTGTTCAACCAGGACATGGGACCTCGTGACTAGAGAGCGATCGCCTGCTCGGCATCGAGCTCGAGCAGAAGACGATCGGGGAGCTGATAAGCGCCACGGAGCAGCGAACGCGCCGTTCCGGAGAGAGTGTCGGGCACGGGCTCGAAGGCTTCGGGAGCGAGCTCGAGCACGTCGCCGACGCGGTCGACGAGCAAGCTCGCGAGCCCGTCGCCGCCGCGCACGAGGACGTTCACGGGTCGCACGTGTTCCGGCGCCTCGGGCAGGTCGAGGCGGCGCCGGAGGTCGATGACGAGCACGATTTGCCCGCGCATGTTCATGAGTCCACGCACCGGAAAGGGCGCGAGCGGGACGCCCGTGACCGGCTGGTAGCGCAGGACTTCTTGCACCTTGCGCGCCTCGAGCCCGAGGTAGAGCCCGTCGAGCTCGAAGGTGCAGTATTGTTCGGTCATACCGCCTCCGCGAGGGCGCTCAAGGCGCCCGATTGCTCGATGACGCGATCGAGATCGAGGAGCTCGGTGACTCGCCCGTGGATCACCATGGTGCCGACGACTCCGGGTCGCGACGGGCCTTTGAGATTGATCCTCACGTCGACGACGTCGAGGATCTCGTGAACGGCGATGCCGATGTGCGTGCCGCCTGCCGAGACGACGACGAGGTTCAGTCGTTCGGGCGGCTTGGTGTCCGCGAGGTCGTGCCGGGGGCGCAAGCGGCGTTCGGGCAAGAGGCCCGCCAATTCGACGACGGGCATGATCTCGTCCCCGTACTGGAGCACCTGGTTGCCGGCTGCCTCCTCGATCTCGACGGCGAGCGGCGTGTGCAGCCGCGCGACCCGGGCGAGCGGCACGGCGAGGCGTGCGTCGTCGGGACCGCGCAGGAGGAGCAAGGAAGTGAGCGCTTCCTCCTCGTCGAGGGACTCGGCCGGCGCGCTGAACGCGACTTCCTCGCGTGCGTTCGTCGCCAGGCTCGCTCGTTGCGCGAGCCCGACCACGTCGAGGATCAGCACGACGCGCCCGTCCCCCATGATGGTCGCGCCCGCGTAGACGTTCAGCGACTTGAGCCCGGCCGCCAGCGGCTTCACCACGATCTCCTGCTGGTCGGACACCTGGTCGACGACGAGCCCGAATTGTCTGCCCCCGGCGAAGAGGACCGCGATGTGGGCTTTCGCGCGCAAGAAGTTCTGCTCGCGGGTCTCGGTAGCGAGTTGCTCGCTCAGGAACACGAGCGGCAAGAGCTTGTCGCGCAAACGATAAACCGGCGCTCCGTGAACACGCTCGATGCGCTGACGACTGCGACCGACGTCCACGACGACGAGCTCCTGCAAGCTCGCTTGCGGCACCGCGTAGCGCTCCGAGCCCGAAGCGACGATCAGTGCCGGCATGATCGCGAGCGTCAGCGGCACCCGAATGCGAAACGTCGTGCCGCGACCGAGCTCGGTTTCGACCTCGACCGTGCCGCCCATGTGCTCGACGTTCGTCTTCACGACGTCCATGCCGACGCCGCGCCCCGACACGTTCGTCACGGCTTTCGCCGTGGAGAACCCCGGCAGAAAAATCAGGTTGATGAGCTCGTCTCGCGACATGCGCGAGGCGCGTTCCGCGAGCACGAGGCCCTGACTCACGGCCTTGTCGCGCACGCGTTCCAGATCGATGCCGGCGCCGTCGTCCGAGATTTCAACGCAGACCTGACCGCCTGCATGAGCCGCGCGGACGAGGATGCGGCCTTCCGGATGCTTGCCGTGGCGCGTCCGTTCGTCGGGCGGCTCGATGCCGTGGTCGACGGAGTTGCGCAAGAGATGCGTGAGCGGGTCCTTGATCGACTCGATCAGGCTCTTGTCGAGCTCG
>DATJXW010000238.1:0-2415 GCA_035499895.1 Polyangiaceae bacterium
CCGGCGAGCGAAGCATTCCATTCGACCGAGAAGCGGCTCGCGACGTCGCTCGGACCCGAGACGCGCTCCGCGTGAGCCGCTCCGCCGACGAGCCAGCCACCGAGGTCCCAGTCGGCGACGGTGCTCGCGCCCGGCCCGAACAAGTACCCCGTGGATCGCCCCGACGTGGCGAGAGCGAGCTCGAACCCGTGATGCCCGGGCGCTCCAGCGGGCCAAGGCGCGTGCCGCTCCGATTCGTCCGGAGTCTCGACGGCGCGCGACGCCGGCTTGCTCGTCGGCGGCTTCAGGACGACCGGCGGCGGATTCGGCTTCGGATTCGCGACGTCCTTCGGCGCCACGAGCGACGCGCCCGCATCGGCGCTCGAGTCCTCCGTGGGGAGCGCTTCGTCGCGACCGGCTGGCGGCAGCACGAGCAACGCCACGACGGTCGCTTCGAGCTCGCTCGGTTTGGCCACCTCGCGCACGACCGAGCGTCCGTCGGCGGCGCTCGCGCGAACGTGCACGCTTTCACGCAGCGCTTCGACCTGAAAATGCATGCAAGCGTCCACGTCGGAGAGCTCCGCCACGCGGCGCCGCGTTTCACCCGCCGCCTTCGTCCACGACCAACGGTGGCTGAGCGGCGGCTCGAGCACGAGGCTCGGCCCACTGCACTTCTCCGCGCTCGGCGCCTCTTGCCCTCGCGCAGTGCCGCTGAGAGCCGTCAGCACGAGCACGAGTCCCACCGCGGGCCGCATGCCGGCATTCTAGCCCGCCGTTCGACGCCGGAGCACTTCGTCGCCCGCGCGCCGTCGCTCGACCCGGAAAACCCGGCTTCGACCCGCGCGCGCGTCACGGCGCCATGATCCTGCCTGGTGCGTCGTTCGCGCCGTCTTGCGTGTGACACGAGTTGCAGTCACCGGTCATCTGCTTCGCGCTCATCGCGCGCTCGTTGCTGCCGCTCACGACTTTCGCGGTGTACGGCATCACCGGAGCGGTGCGCGCCGTGTAGGAGAAGTTACCGACCGAGTTCACGTTCATCGTGAAGGTCGAGCCGTTCGCGTCCGTCACGACGACTTCGGTCATGGCCGTCGAGCCGTCCAAGCCGTTGCAGTCGTCCGGTTCGTGGGCGCTCGGAAACACCGTGCCGGCGAAGGTGAAGCGCGGCCCTTCTTCTTCGCCGCCGCTCGTGTGGCAGGTGATGCACGCGCCGCCCGGATGCATGTCCGGCGATTCGTGGTTTCCGCCCGTCCAATATTGCATGCTCGTGCACGTGAGCGGCGTATCGTAGGGATTGGTCACCGCGCCGCCGCTTCCGCCCGCCGCCGTGGAGCCCGCCGCGCCTGCCGTACCCGCGTCGCACGTGGACGGCTCGCCCGCGTCAATCCAGGCCTGCAACACCTGCACGTCCGCCGCCGTCGCGGGAGTGGCCGGCGCGGGCGGCATCGGCGAAGACGTGTCTTGCATGCGCTGAATGCACATCTCGGCCGTGCTGACGGTCGGATCGGCCGGCGCCGGCGCGACGAGATCGGCGTAGCTCACGAGCGACATCGGGACGCTGCGCGGCGACGGCGGATTCGAGTGACAGCTCTGACACTTTTGGCGCAGCATCGCGAGCGCGTCGCACAGCGGCCCGGTCCCGGTGACGCTCGAGCTCCCGCCGTTCGTCATGCCGCCCATCGCGGAACCGCCGACCCCGCTCGACGACGAACCGCCCGTGCCCGCCGCCACCGCCGAGCCACCGCTCCCGCTCGAAGTCGTGCCGCCCGTCGCCGTGGTGCCGCCCTCACCGAGAACGGCCCCGGAGCCAGCTTGCCCGACCGAGCCGGCGGCTCCGGCGGGCGCCAGGGTCGGGGGTCCCTCCACCACGGCCTGGCATGCACTGAGGAAGAGCGAACCTGTGAGAAACCAGCCGAGTCCTATCTCTTTCACGCCCGTCTTCGCGCAGGCGGGCCGTAACCTTCATGGGCCGCCTTTTTTTGTGGGCGCCTATCGCACCCGCGGGACGGATCGCGCTGAAGTATCCTCGGCGCGTGCGCCAGCCCGTTCGCGAGCTTCTCGAGACCGTTTTCGCATTCCACCGTCCGGCCGCCCTCGGCGCTCTCGTCTGCCTCGCGGCCTGCTCGCCTCCGCCCCGCCCGATCGCCGCTCGAGCGAGCGTCCCCGCGCCCGCCGCCGCCCCGGTGATTCCGCCCTTTGCCGCGCACGCGCCCGCGCACACACGCTTGCTCCTCAGCGTGCGGCTCGATCCGCAAGGCGCAAACTCGCCGCTCGATAGCCTCGCCCCGCTGTTCGGCAATTGCGACTTCGCCCTGCGCCGTGACGTGGAGCGCATCGACGTGGCGCTGGCGGAACCCAAAGAGTTCCGGCTCGATCTCTCGGGCGGCGTCTCGCTCGAGGCGATCCGCTGCGTGCTCGGCGCGCTCGAGGAGCGGGGCG
>DATJXW010000239.1:0-12839 GCA_035499895.1 Polyangiaceae bacterium
CGCGCGTCGTCGCGCCGTCGCGGCACTTCGGCTCCGGCGTGCACGTCTTCGAGCAGCCCATGCCGTCACCGTAGAAGAGGCCGTTGTTCATCCCGAGGTCGCACGCCTCGCCCGCCTCCACCACGCCGTTGCCGCACACCGACTTCGTGCAGACGCTCGGCGTCCCCGTGCAGCTCCAGCCCGCTTCGACTTCGCACGTCGACGAGCAACCGTCGCCGCTCATCGCGTTGCCGTCGTCGCATTGCTCGGTGCCGGTGAGCACGCCGTCGCCGCAGAGCGGCACGCATTTTTTGCCCGGCACGCGGCACTGCCAGCCCGGCTCGATCATGCAGGTGCTCGAGCAGCCGTCCCCGCTCGTCGTGTTGCCGTCGTCGCACTGCTTCTCGTTCGTGAGGATGCCGTCCCCGCAGACGATCGGAGTGCACGCGCCCGCGGGCGGACACATGTAACCTTCTTCCACCCGGCACGCGGCGCTACAGCCGTCGCCGCCCGTCGTGTTGCCGTCGTCGCACTCTTCACCGGGGTCGTTCACCCCGTTGCCGCAGTTCGGCACTTCCCCCGTGGGGGTCGGATTGATGTGGCTGCTCGAGGTCGCGCCCGTGCCGGTCGCCCCCGAGCCGTTGCCCGAAGAGCCGGTGCTGCCGCCCGTGCCCGTCCCACTTTGCTCGGCCCCGCCGCTGAGCCCCTTGTCGAGCGGCGCGTTCGCCGAACAGGCCAGGAGTGCCGCGGACACGCAAAATGCTGCCCCGATCGCAATCCGTACTTTAAGTGTCGTCATGGTTTTGCCCGCGTCGACTACGTGAGTGCACGCCGGTGGATCGGCTCAAACGCTCCGCGCGCCTTACGCAGACTTAAGGTGTCGCCGGGTCGAGCCGCGGCGACGCGCGCCGGGCACGGGTGCGCGCGCGTCAGCCCGCGGGGACGTGGCGCGCAATGCGATCCGAGACGCGATGCACTTCGTCCCGCCGGCGCTGCCGCTCGTTGCAAAGTGTTGTCAGGAACGGCGCGAGCGAATCGACGCCGCTCCGCGCCAGATCGGCTTCCCAGGTGACGTGCAGCGTCGCCACGTCCGGAACCGGGCCCGGCGCGAGCTCGGACGAACGGCCGTAAAAGCCGGACGGAATGCAGGGTAGCTCGCAGCCGGGCACGGTCTGTTCGGTGAGCACGTACTCGAAACTGAGCGCTTCGAGGGCGCGCCCGGTGCTTCGGTTCGCGGTGTTCGTCGGCGGAACGTAGCCTGCCACGGGCCGACCGAGCCGCGATTGGAGGATGTCGCGACCGCGTCGCAAGAGCTCGAGCTGCTCCTCGTAGTCCCGGCCCGCGAACTCGTCGAAAGCTTTCACCGTGCCGCGCTGGTTGAAAGGATCGTTCTGCTCGATCAGGAGCTTCGAATAGATGGGGTAGCCGTGGTCGAAGCCGTGCTGCGCCACGATGAGGTGCTCGAGCCCGTTCAAGAAACGAACCATCGGCTCCTCGAGGATCGCCGGCACGATGCCCAGGTGGAACGGGACGCCGGCGCGATCGATGCGCAGGAGCACGTCGTGGAGCGGCTGGAGATCGGAGAGAATCGGCCGCACGCCGGTCGGGTAGTCGTCGACGCGGAGGAGCGGATCCGTGAAGTCGCCGCGATACACGCGGAGCTCGAGCTCGCCGAGCTCGAGGCGAGCAAGGCAACGTCCGGCCTCCGCATCGCCGGTCTGCGGCGTTCGTTCGAGCGTGACGAGCAAGCGCGACGACGCGAGCAGGCTGCGGAGCCGCACCACGTCCGCTGCGAGCTCGAGCCCCGAGCTCACGATCACGTGATGTTGGGGCGGAAGGCGACGGCGCAAATCCCAATCTTCGAGGAAAATCGCCCGAGCGTTTTTCAGCGCGCGCCGTTCGGCACGCGAGGGGGCAAGCTGGGCCACGCTCCACTCGGCCGGCAACAACTGACCGAGTCGCGCGAGCACCTCGAGGCTCGACGCCGGCAAGCGGGGGCGTCCCGGTAAGAGCGTCCGCCAGAAGCTCACGCGACCTCCTCGGGCACGAGCGGTTCGCGATGCTTCGTGTCGGCGACTTTTTCGACGAGCTCGAGCCACGCGCGCTGCCAACTCTCGAAGGTCCAGCTCGCGAAGAAGCTCGGTCCGCGTGGCGAGCCGAGCACGCGCTCGAGCGCGCGCCGCACGACGTCGACTTCGTCGCGCGCTTCCCACGGGATGACGCACGCCTCCGTGTACTCGCGATGGTTGCCGACGTTGGTCGTCACGAGCGGCAGGTTCGCGGCTTCGGCGTCCGACACGGCGAAGCTGCCGCCCTCCGACAGGCTCAGGCAGAGGTAGGCGTCGGCGTCCGCGTAGGCGGCTTTTCTGGTCTCGTAGGTGCACTTGAGCTGCCGGAACTCGAATGCCGGCAGCGCCTCGCCGAGGCGCGTCACCGTGTCGCGCCCCTTGTTGAAGTTGCGAAAATCACCGAGCACGACGGGGCGCGAAGGTCGCGCGGCGCGCCGCTCGATCGGCTCCACCCAACTCGGCAAGAGCTCGGCGTGAGGAACGCCGTAGTGCTCCGAGAATTGCTCCGCGGTCCACTGCGCGAGCGCGACGTACCAACGGTTCTCGCGCCGGTACATCGCGCGCTGGGCTTGGCAGAGGCGCTGCGGTTCGGCCCCGCGCCAATCCGGATCGCGATCGAAGTGCGTCTGCGCGCACCCGTGGTGCAGCACGATGGTCCGGAGCCGGCGCGGCACGAGCACCGACTGCTCGCTGCCCGTGATGACGATGGTGTCCGGATGCCGGAGCGCGAGCCAGTGCAGCCACGCCCTCACTCGCGACTGGGTATTTTTGCTCACGATGCCGGGGAAGACGCGGCGGAGCTCCCAGTCGAAGCGCGGTACGCCCGTGAAATCGCCGTCCTCGAAGCGTCGTGGAACGACGCTGACGAGGCGGGGCGAAACGCGAGAAACCATGCCCGCGGGAGCTTAACACCGTGTGCCCTATGGGCATGACGTCGTTTTCCTCACCGGTCGCGGTCAGCGACGGGCGGTATCGAGGGCCGCTGTGGTGAAAAATTGAATATGCACCCGCGTGAAAGAATTCACCTTTTTGACTTGACTCCACCGTCGCTTACTTCGAGTGACCGGACTCGAACGTCCGGAGGTCCTGATGGTGGGAAAACGCGTAAACCGGCGAATCTTCTTGCGTGGGCTCGGAGGCGCCTGCGTGGCGGCTCCGTTCCTGAGCTCACTCAGCGGGCGGGGGCTCAAGGCCCAATCGGCGCCGACCCCCAAGCGCTTGATCGTGATGTTCACCCACTACGGCTGCGTCACGACGCGCTGGTTCCCGGTGAAATCCCACGGCGCGCTCACCGCCGACGACCTCCAGCCGACCACCCTCAAATACCTCGTCCCTTATCTCGACAAGGTGCTGATGCCCCGCGGCATCCGCGCGATGAACGAGTGGACGCAGGACATGACCCTCGGCCAGGGCAACGACAACTACACGCAAGTGTGCGGCTCGTACTTCACCTGCCAGCCCATCAGTCCGAACAGCGACAATCCCTTCAGCTTCGACCAATCGACGCGGGTCAACGCGAAGCCCGTCGGCCCCTCGCTCGACAACGTGATGGCCCAGCAGCTGAGCGCGGGAGGGACGCCCCTCTTCATGCGGCTCGCGAACCAGAGCCCGGACGGCCAGTCGTCGGTTTCGTACTCCTCGTCGATGACGCTGTTCCCCGGTCTCGGGCTGCCGACGCAGATTTTCTCCGGGCTCACGGGGCTCTTTCAGGGCGACACGTTGTCGCCGGACACGTACCAAGCCGTCCGCGGGCAGAGCCTCATCGACCTCGTGCGCGACGATCTTTCGACGCTCGAGCGCTACGACATGAGTCAGGCCGACAAGAACAAGCTCGAGGCCTGGAAGGCGCTCCTGCACGACACGACGCCGATGGTGGTTTCCGCCGCGTGTAACCCGGACACGGCGACTTCGCTCGGTATCACCTCGGACGACGTCGATTTCGTGACGGCCGCCCCGCTCGGTCAGGACGTACTGACCTCCACCGTCACCGGCTCCCTCGACGGGAGCGACATTTACTCGAATCTCGCCGTGCTCGCGGCCGTCTGCAACTCGAACCCGGTGATCTTCCTCAAATACCCGGGTGCATACCTCTACACGGGTCTCGGTCTCAGCACCGATTCGGCCAACATCGCGGGTCGGGTGAACAGCGCCGATTTGAGCGGGCCCTGTTACGCGGACGCGATCGACATGGTCCTCAAGATCGACGACTACTACGCGCAAAAGTTCGCGCAGCTCGTCTCTCAGCTGAACGGCATCGAAGAGGACGACGGGACGCTGCTCGACAACACGGCCACGGTTTGGTTCCAAGAGGTGTCGGACGGTCTGGCGCGCAACCTGAACAACCTGCCCATCGTTCAGGTCGGGAGCTGCGGCGGTTACTTCAAGACCGGCTGGGCCGTGAACGTGGAGGACGGCTCGGCGACTCTCTCGCAGGGCAACAGCGAAGCCTACTGCACGAACGACGGCAATCAGATGATCCCCGCGTACTCGAAGGTGTCGGGGACGGACCCGAAGTACGGGAACGCGCCCATCAACAAGTACTTTTGCAACTTGATGAATGCGCTCGGCGTGCGAGCCGGCGACGACGGCTTTCCGGCGGTGGGCGGCAACGCCGACGTGAGCCGCTTCGGCATGTACGATCGGACGGAGGACTTCGTCGGCGGGGGCTCCGTGCCGCCGAACATCCACGATCCGGGTGAATTCGCCGCCCTCAAAGCGAACAGCTGAGCCGCGAGCTGATCCCGAACTGATCCCGGGGATCAGTAATCGATCCGCGTAGTTCTGGTGGGCGAACGGAGGTCGCCCCATGCGGTCAGCGGATCAGAACGAGCTTGGCGAGGACGAAGAGGATCGAGCGTTGCTCGAGCGCGCCGTGACCGGCGAGACGGAAGCGTTTCATCGGCTGCTAGCCCGGACGTACCCGGTGATGTGGTGGAGCGTGCGGCGCAAACTCGCGCGCGCGTCGTCGCGGCGGGGAGCGCGGAGTCAGGACGCTTCCGACGTTTTGCAGCACGCCGTGTTCGTGCTCTTGCGCCGGCGCGAACGCGTGCTCATGAGCTTTCGACCGGACGGCGGCTTGTCGGTGCGGCGCTTTTTCGGTTTGTTCGCCGAGCGCGTCGCCGCGTCGTGGCTCCGGAGCGGGCGCTTGAGCGCGTGGGCCGAACAGCCCGTGGCGCCCGACGTGCTCGCGGAAAACCCGGCCGTGCACACCGGCGAGCTCGAATCGCGCGAGCTCCTCGGGCGCGTGTGGCAAACGCTCGAAAGCCGGCTCGACGCGTCGAGTCTCGAGCTCTTTCAGTCGCTGCTCATCGACGACGCGCCGGTGACCGAGCTCTGCGAGCGCCACGGCATGACGCCGAACGCGCTCTATTGCGCGCGCCGGCGCTTTCGAGCGCTCGCGCGCGCCGCGGTCGCGACCGAGCTCCCGGGCCCGGCGCGGACCGAGCGTCTTCCGGGCGAGCTCGCTCGCGTCGGGTCGCGTCGAGTGGTGTAATGTCGCGGCGCATCGGAGCACTCATGGACTTGGTGACGTCACGCTTCGAGGAAACGGACGGCTACCCGCGGCCCGAGGGGCGCTTGCTCGGCTTCGAGGAGCTGAAGCCGGCCGACGTGCTGCTTTCGCGCGGCGCGTCGGACGTGTCGAAGGCGATCGTCGCGTCCGACGGCGGCAGTTATTCGCACGCGGCGCTCTGGACCGGGAGCAGCGTGATCGAAGCGACGCTCGACGGCATGACCGAGCATCCGTTCACAGGGGATCGCGACGTGTACCGCCACCGGGGTCTCGAAGCCGGCACCGACGCGAAGGTCGTCGCGGCGGCGCGCGCGCAGCTCGGCAAGGGTTACGCGTACACCGAGCTCTTCTTGCTCGGCGCGCTCTTCGCGGCCGGCGTGCGGCCGCGCGCGCCCGTCGTCAACGTGGCGCTCGAGTTTCTCGGCGGTCGCGGCGCGTCGCGTCTCGCCGACTGGCTCGAGAAATTGGTCGAAGGCCGCCGCACCCCGCGCGTTTGCACGGAGCTCGTGGCGCTCAGTTTTTACCGGGTGGAGGATCGGCGCTTCGCCGTGCTCGTCTTGCCGCGCAGCCTGCGACCGCGCGGCGCTTCGGGGCTCGAGGGCGAGCCGGCGCCGCGCAGCTTCGCTCCGAGCGGCCTGTCACGACCGTTCGCGATGAAGAGCGACCTCGACGCGTTGAGTGAAGCGTGCGGGAGCTGGTTCTCGTCCGAGCCCGAACCCGGCGAGACCGAGCCGGAGCTTCGAGCGCCCGCGGCCGTGGCGACGCCGGTGCCCGCCGAGGGGCAGCGGAAGTTCCTCTTCGGAACGGTCGCGCGCGACTCGGTGACGGGCGCGCGCCTCGGCGTCGTTTCGCCCGGTGACCTGCAATTCAGCCCGTGTCTCGAGTTCGTCGGCCGCATCACGCCCGACGCCGCAGCCGCGGCGGGCAAGTTGGACGAGCGCTAGGTGGTTGCGCGCCGTCTTCTCGAAGCGGCTGGCCACGGCTCGGACTAGCTCTCGGGCATGCCGGCCAGGCGCAGGCCCCCGAGAAAGCGGCCCGCGATCTCGCGATCGGTCACGCCGAGCACGGCGTCGAAGCGGTTGCGACGCATGTCCGCGTCCTGTTGGCGCATGCGCACGAGCGCCGACTGCGCGCGCGGGAAGTCGCCGAGGTGCGCGTGCGCGGAAGCGAGCGCCGCGTAAATCATCGGGATTTGAGGGCGCTGCGTGAGCGCGTTGTTCAGCCACGTCACGCACTCCTCGTAGCGGCCCGCGGCGAAGTGCGCGAGGCCCGTCGTGAGCAGCATCGCCCAGAGCCCCGAGTCGCGCGGGCTCAGCGTGCGGGCGAGGCCGAGCTCGTGCAGGCCCTGGTCGGGCTGGGCCGTCATCGCGAGCGTCTGGCCGTAGAGCGAATGCGCGGGAACGGAATTCGGGTCGAGGCGCAGCGCTTCCTGCAAGTGGTCCATCGCCTCGGAGCCGGCGCCGTGCGCGACGCACGAGTACGCGACGGCGACGTGCATCCAGGGATTGTCGGGCGCGATGCGCTCGAATTCACGCGCGTGCGTCAGCATTTCGCGCCGCGTCGCGGCCGCGTCGGCGGCCCACTGGTTCAAGAGGTCGTGCTGGTGGCTCAAGACGGTGAGGTACCGCGCGAGCGTGATGTTCGGATCCGTGCCGAGCGCGCGCTGCATGAGCTCGCGCGCCTTCACGTTGTCCTCCGCGGTCGAGCGATGAAAATGCCAGGCGCCCCGGAGCGCGAGTTGCCAGGCGTCGTGATCGACCCGGGCTCGCTGCCGGGCCCGCTCCGACTCCTTCGCGAGCACCTGGTGCCCCACCTGACTCACGATCAACCGACAAAAATGGTCCTGGCTCTCGAACAGATCGGCGTGCACGGCGTCGTACACGTCGCCCCAGAGTTGGTGCCCGGTCGCGGCGCCCACGAGCCGCGCCGTCACGCGGATCTTCGTCGAGCTGCGCCGCACCGTGCCCTCCACCAAATACTCGGCGCCGAGGCGCTGCCCGACCTCGCGCGACTGCAGCGTCTTGTCCCTCAAGCTGAAGCTCGAGCTCCGCGCGATGACCGGGAACCAGTACGTCGCGAGCCGGCTGATCAAATCCTCGACCAAGCCGTCGGCGAAGACGCGCGCGTCCGGGTCGTCCGTCGTTTCGAACGGCAGCACCGCGATCGACGCCTGGCGCATGCCGCCGTCGCCCGGCGCGTTCGCCGGCCCCGACGCGAGGAGCTCCGTCACCGGCACGTCGAGCAGCCGCGCGAGCGACTCCGCCGACGAAAACAGGATCGCCTGTCCCGCTTCGGCGCGCTTCAGTGTCGGCACCGACAGCGCGTCCGGCCCTCGCGACAGATTCGCGAGACTCTGACGACTGAGCCCGCGCGCTTCACGCAGCTTCCGGCACCGCTCTCCGTCCAAACACGTGGCACGAGCGGCTTCCATGGCGCGAACGTGCTTTCAGATTATCAGCATCCTGTCCGGCGCGAAAGCTTCGGCCGGGCACGAGCGTGCACGTTGAAGAAGTGACTACGCCGACGGCCGCCCGCGCGTGCGGCGCGCCGCGCTCAGATCCGTCCCTTGGTCACCAGGCGATGATAGTGATGACCGAGCGTGGTCAAGCGGCACGCCTTGCTCTCCATGGCCGCGTTCCACATGTGCTTCACGCCGACCGGGACGACCAGGTTCACGCGGTTATAGGCCTGAAGCACCCTGAATTTCTCGACGTTCGCGGGGATCGGCTCGGGCATGCCTTTGTCACGCCCCTTCTTCTCGGGCTCGAACGTCGGGTCGAGCGGAAAGTCGAGGTCCGGTTCGGGGAAGAGGTTCACGATCTGGCGCAGGTCGGCGCGCACGACCGGTGGCTTTACCCTGCGCAGCGACACGAACTGTTTCACGTTCGTCTTGAAGACCGGCCGCTGCTCGAAGCCGCCCAGCGACTGATCGATGTGCGCGTAAACACTCCCGGGCGTGACGTCGCCCGTCAGGTTCGCGGCGCCCCCCGCGAGCGCGTCCACGAGCAGGCTCGTGAAGATGCCCTGCGCGTCCTGCTCCGTCGCGTACTGCTCGGCCGTGGACGCCGTCAAAATCGTGAGCCCTTCGGCCAACGTGGCGAGCTGTCCGGAGTTCGGCGGTGTGCCGGCGATCCCCGAGTGGCAACTGTCGAGCACGATGATCTTGTTCTTCGCGCGCGACTTGTTCGCGAACCCGAGCACGTCGACGAGCGGCAGGCCGTCGTCGCCGTCTCTCGCGTCCGAGCCCAACAAATAGCCGCCGGTCGTCGAGACGTAACCGTGACCCGCGAAGTAAAAGAGCGCGATTTCGGGGTCGGCGGCGAAGAAGCTCTCCACCGCGTCTTTCAGCGTTCGGCGCGAGATCGCTCTCACCTTGTCGGGAGCCAGCATCAGCTTGCAGTCGAAGTTCGGCGAATCGTCGTCGTGACGTTCGAGGACGGCGCGCACCTTTCCCGCGTCGCTGACGCAGCCGTGCAGCGGGTTCCCGACCTCGTAGTAATCGATGCCGACGATCAGGGCGAGGCGCGTCATGTTCGACTCTTACCGGCAACGCGCGCCGGCGGCGAGTAGTGAATTTTCTCGATGAACGCGCGCGGCGACGAGACCTCAGCCGTTCACCGCCAGATACGCAACGAGGCTCCCGCGCCCGGAGACGCCGAGGCGCTGGAACGCGCACGCGAGTTGGTTTGCCACCGTGCGCTCCGAGGTCCGGCGCTGCTGCGCGATTTCCGTGAGACTGCGTCCGGCGACGCGCAGCTCCACCACCGCCTGCACGCCGGGCGAGAGTCGCGCGCTCGAACCGGGTGCGCGGGGCGCTGCGCTGTACACCGAGAACGAACGCCCGTCGTGCTCGAAGCGCGCTTCACGGACGAGCGCCGGATCGCAGCGGTCACGCGCCGCGAGCGCGAGCATGGCGAGCAGCATGGGGGCACGCGACGGCGGCCCCTCGAGGCCCATGTGCGCGAGGGCGAGCCGGCAGTAGCGACAAATGCTCGAGGTCGAGAGCTTGAGGTCGCTCGCGAGCACCTTCTGCTGTTCGCCGCACAAAAGGCCCTCCAGCGCTTGACGGGCCAGCGGGGAGAGCGGCTTGGCGGGCGGGGTCGTCGCGGTCACGACGAGGTAGGCGCGGCCGTCGGACTCGAAGACGGCGCAGGCCTTCGCGGCTCCGCTCACGAGGGCCGACCAGGGATTGGTGTGGGCCGACAACGCGACGCCGGTTTCGGCTGCGGTACGCCGCGCGGCTTCCAAAAAACAGGGGTGCTCCATGGTTCGCTCGAACTCCGCCGCGGACGGCACGGCCGGAGTCGGCTGTCGTCGCGGTCACGGATCGGTTCGCCGCGAAGCGGGCGGATCTGTCGCGGGGAGCTCGAACGACGGTTCGAAAGCCGAGGGGGCCCGGAGAGGCGACCGCGGCCGGTGCGTTTCGAGCTAGGCGAGCGCGGCCTGGATCACGCTGCCGCTCGTGATTTGGCTCTGAATCGTGTCCGGGGCGACGCCGACGGCGGCGAGCAGCGTCCGCCCGTACGAAGCGAGTGAATCCGTCGCCGCGATGTCACCGCTCTCGCCTCCGGCGCCGCTCTTCGAGTCGATCGCGAGCGCGCTGTAGTCGGCGCCCGCGGCCACGACGCCGCCGATGACGGTGCTGCGGAAGGGCTTGCCGATGGCGAACGAGACCTGGTGGTCCGGGTTGTGCTGGCGTCCGTCGGTGTTCGCCGGCCCGAGCGTGCGGCCGAAGACGTTGAGGGAAGCGAGCGTGACCTGATCGGAGAGCCCCGCCGCGTCGAGCCCTTGCATCAGGCTCGCGATGACGCCGAGCGCGGCCACCGTTTCGCTCGCTTCGTTGGCGAGACCCACGTCACGGTGATTGTCGCCGCCGAACGGGATGTGGATGGAGATGACGGGAGTCACCTTCATCTGAATCAAGGTGACGGCGGCGAGGACCTGCGACGCGGCCGTGTTGTCGGTGATCGAGCTGAGGGCCTGGAGCAAGCTCTGGTTCAGGTTGCGTATTTGAGTTTGGGACGCGACGAGCGAATCGATGTACGCGCGCTGCTGCGGGGTCGCGTCGTTTTTGTAGAGATCGTAGATTTGGTTCAGCGTCTGATCGCGGAGCGGCTGGAGATCGGCGAGCGGCCCGGCGGGGGTCGTGAGCGTGGCCTGCAGCGCGAGCGCGGGAATGATGGGTAGCGCCGTCCCACCGAAGCTCAACGCTTCGGACGGCGTGGACGCGCCGAGACAAATCGGCTCGGTCTGCACGGTGCCGAGGCAGGGCGCAAGCTCCTTCGCCAAAATCGAAGGCAGCATTTCGCTTTGGTAAGTCGCGCCCATGAGCTTCAGCACGTCGGGCTCTTTCGGGTGGACGGGCGTGTTCGTCATCAGATGAAAGAACGCCGTGCGATCGAGCACGTCTTGCGGCAGCGAGGCCCAGGGCGCCGCGGCCGTGTACGACGTGCCGCCGAGCGACAACGTAGCCGGCGCCATCGACGGGTCGTTCGGGTGCGTGATGTTCGGATCGTCGTAACAGCCGGGCGCGTTCGCGTTGATCGGATCGCCGAGGCCGGACGTCGCGAACACGACGTACTGCGCCTTGTCGGGCGCGTTGCAGCTCGGCGCCGGGGAATCGGCGAGCGCCTTGCGAGGGTTCAAGAGGAACGAAGCCGGCAGTCCGCTCGCGAGCGAGCGCAAGCCGACCATGCCCGCCCCGAACAGGGTCGTGAGCAGCGCGTTGCGACGGTTCAACATGGCAGGCATCTCCTTCAGAGCCCGATCGACACGAAGGACGGCGCGAGGCACGCCGTGACGAAGGTGGAACGGAGCGCGTTGGTGGCGGTCGCGCCCTGGGCGAGCGCGTCGCTGTAATGACCCTCGAGCAGCGCGGCGGCCGGAGCCGCGCGCGGGTCGGACGCGGGCAAGCCCATGATGAGCGACACGAACTCGCCGATGGCCGAATCCGGGTCGCTGCTCGACCACTGCTTCACGCCGGCGACCTGCTTGGAGGCCGCCACGTCGATGACCTGCGTGGCGACCGAACCGCAGATGTTCTCGAGCCCGGCGCGGAAGAACAGCGTCGGATCGTTCGGCAATACCGGCTCCGTCGAGCCGCGCCCGTAGCCGTCCGACGGCAACCCCGACGCGATCACGGGCACGGTGGCCTTCGTGTTCTTTCGTGACAGGGCGCGCAGGTTACAGATGTCGTCGAACCCGAGACGTTCGTCGAGCGCGGCGCAGAGGTGATCGCGGCGTGCGACCGCGACGACTTCGCCGCCGGTGTCGGCCGTTTGCGTCTCGCTCGCGTTCGTGACGAGCGGCGACGAGAAGAGCTCGCTCACGAGCGTGTCGAACGAGTAGTTCGACGCCTGGAACACCGAGACGACGCGTTGAAACTCCGGATCGGTCGTCGAGCAGCCGGTCGAGTTCACGTAGTAACAGAGCTTTTGCACCCAGGCGCTCGCGAAGAGCGGATGCGAGGCGAGGGTCGCGCCGAAATCCGCCATGCTGCCGACCGCCTGCGTGACGCCCTGGAACGCGAACATGCCCTTCTGCGCCGTGAGCGTCTGATCCAGCTGATTGTGGTAGTTCCACGAATACGTCGCGGAGAAGATCGAGCGCAGCGGATCGAGCGTCTGGTGGCAGAAGAGACAATCGGGGCTGCTCGCGTGTTCGGCGTCGAGCCCCGGCGGCGGATTGCCCGGCGGCGGCGTCGGATCGTTCCCGTCCACGGACGCGCCGAGCGCGACGATCAGCGCTTGGTTCAGCGTGACGCGCATCTGGTTGCTCGTGTTCGTCTGCCAGTTCGCGAAAAACGCCGGCGTCGAGAAGAAGCCGACGCGCGGGATCGTGAGCGCGAGCACCTTCGCCGTTCGGAGCGACGGCAGATCGTAGAACGCCGTCACGGCCTCGCCCGATTTCGGCGCGCGCACTTCCGTGAGCGTCCAATCGCTGAAGTCGTCCGTCGTGAGGACCGGCGTCGTCGCGCTGCCCCCGGTGTTGCCGCAGCGAGTGCCGTCGGGCGCGGCCCAGCCGTCGAGCGAGCCCCAGAGCAACAAGTGGAGCGTCGCCGCGCTCGACGGATACACGATGGGATCCACCGCGCACACGGGGACGTTCGCGTTCGCCGTGGCCACGTCCGGATCGTAGAAATGCATGTAATTGGCGCTCTTCGGGTCGAGCGAGTCGCTGAGCGCGATCGGCCCGGCGGACGCTTCGGCGACGATCTCGAGCATCGGATTCGCCTTCTTGAACGCGTCCGTCACCTTGCCCGCGTCGTCGGCCTGCCACGC
>DATJXW010000240.1:0-9176 GCA_035499895.1 Polyangiaceae bacterium
CCGCACCCGTCGCCGCAGCACAATCGTCCGCGGCGCTGAGGCAATGACCGTGCGCCACCTGGCGAACGCCGTTTTCCACACGCTGCGCATCTGCGTCCCGACGGTGATTCAGAGCGCGCTCGGGACGCTCACGACCCCGACGTGCGACGCGCGTCTCGACAGTTGGTCGGCGGCGCTCGTGCGTTACGCGAAGATCGAGCTCGACGTGAGCGGCCTCGAGCACGCGCCGCTCGACGAAGCGTTCGTGGTGATGTCGAATCACCGCTCGCACTACGACATCCCGGTGCTGTTTCAGGCGCTCCGGCCGCGACGGCTGCGCATGGTGGCCAAGGCCGAGCTCTTTCGCGTGCCGATTTGGGCGGGCGCCATGCGCGCGGCCGGGTTCGTGGAGGTCAATCGCTCGAACCGCATCGCCGCGATGCGGAGCCTCGAGCGCGCCCGCGCGGCGATCAAAGGCGGCACGAGCATCTGGATC
Organism: Polyangiaceae bacterium; assembly: GCA_035499895.1. Lineage (GTDB taxonomy): Bacteria > Myxococcota_A > Polyangia > Polyangiales > Polyangiaceae > PMG-095. The sequence goes on from DATJXW010000240.1 coordinate 476, forward strand.
GCGCCCGAGGGGACGCGCGGCTCCGGGGGCGAGCTCGGCGCGTTCAAGAAGGGCGGCTTTCATCTCGCCGCGGGCGCGGAAGCGCGCATCCTGCCGGTCACCGTGCTCGGCACCGAACGCGTGCTCCCCGCGCGCGGCACTCACGTGACGGACGGCGAACGCATCCGCGTGCGCGTGCTGCCGCCCATCGACCCGAAAGCGCACCCGGACCCGCACATGAAGGGGCTCATCGCCGCGGTGCGCGCGGCCATCGAGTCCGGTCTCGGCACCGTCTAGTCCGTCGTGTGGGGCGCGGCAGCCTAACGGCTCGTGCGGCACCAAACCCGCACGACGAGCGTTCCCGGCACCGTCCACGGCGTCACGTCCACGCGCTCGACGTCCGCGATCGAGCTCACGGGCAGGCGCGCGAGCAAATGCTCCTCGACGAAGCTTCGCCGGAGGCTCTCGCTCGCCAGGCGCGCAACGTCCCCGCCGCGCACGACGTACGTCATCATCTCGAAGATTTCGAGCGTGGCGAGCGCGGGGCCCGCGGCGGCGACGGCGCGTTCGGGGGGCGCTGCCGGTTCGGTTTCGGAGGGCGGCGCCGCGCTCGCTTCGGCGACGATCGCGGCGAGCGTATCCCGCTCGATCGTGCCCTCGCGCACGATGATTTCCGGGCTCGAGCTCTCGCGCCGGGCTTTCGCCGCCTGCTCGAACGTCGAGGGCAGGGGTACGAGCTCGCCCGTGATCGCCTCGAGCGTCTCGCGCCCGGCCGGCTTGTACGAGACCAGGATTTCGGGTTGCGAACCTTCGGGCCGGACGCGCGCGCCGTCGCTGTCCGTCGTTTTACCCGTCATCGTGCCTCGAGTATCGCATGCTCGCGAGCGGCCGCGAGCGCCGCGCGATTTTCGCGCTCAGGGCAGGGTCGTCGTCGAGCTACTCGTGCATTGGCCCGTCATCGAGCCGGGCCCGGGGCCAGCGCTGCCGCTCGAGGCGCAGTAGGTGTTGCGCGGATCGCGACACGCGACGGCCGAGCACGCGATCGTGCAATCCTTCAGCTTGTCGAGTGCGTCGAGGTAGGTCTTCGTCTCCGCCGAATCGGCGCTCGCGACGGGCACCTTGCAACCGCAGGGATCGCTCACCGTGTCGTTGCAGGTGGTCGCGTTCATCGCGACGTTGCAGGCCTGAGCCGCGGTGAGCGCGTCGTTCGCCGCCTGGAGCAGCGTGTCGCAGTCGCTCGTTCCGCCCGTGCCGGCTTTGCCGCCGCCGGCGCGTCCGCCGCCGCTGCGCCCGCCGAGCGCCGTCGTGCCCGCGGTGCCCCCCATGCTTCGCCCGCCCATGGCCCCACCCGAGCTTCCGCCGGCGCCCGCGCCGCCGACGCTCGAGCTGCCGCCGGTCGTGCTCATGGCGCCGCCGGTGCCCGTGGCGTCGCCGGCCGTGCCGCCGCTCGCGTCGGTGCCGCCGCTCGCGCCCGTGCCGCCCGAAGTGTCGGTGCCGCCGCTGCCGCCGCTCGCGTCGGTGCCGCCGCTCGCGTCGGTGCCGCCCGAAGTGTCGGTGCCGCCGGAACCCGTTGGGCCGGTGCCGCCGGCGTCGGAAGTGGCCGCGCCCGAGCCTCCGGCGGAAGTGCCACCCGTCGTGGTCGCGCCGTCTCCGCCCGAACCCTGCGCCGATGAGCCGCCGCTGCCCGTCGCGTGGCCGGCGCTGCCCGTCGCGCCGCTCTTGCCGGCGGCTGAAGTCGCGCCCGCCGCGCCGTGATTGCTCGCGCCGCCGCGCGCCTCCGGGACGCCGAAGAAGTCGTGGGGATCGCTCCCGCCGCACGCCGCGACGGAGAGCAGCCCGACCGGAAAAATCCAAAAAAGATCGTGCGGTACGCGCATGCGGGGTGGAGTTGCGCGAGCTCCCATAGGGGCGCCGCGCTCTGCCAATGCTGAAACAGTACCCGCCGGTCGTCAAAACGAGGCGGGCGGGGACTTCCGCCTCGGGGCTTCGTCGCGCGCGTTTTGCGCCGCTCAGAGCTCGCTGCGGCCCGTCAAATACTGATCGACTCCGCGCGCCGCGCGGCGACCGTCCGAGATGGCCCACACGACGAGCGACTGTCCGCGCTGGCAATCGCCCGCCGCGAACACGCCCGGCACGCTCGCCATGCAGTTCTTGTCGATGCGCACGTTGCCGCGCTGATCGAGCGCGACGCCGAGCTGCTCGACCACGCCTTCGCGCTCCGGGTGCACGAAGCCCATCGCGAGCAAGACGAGATCCGCCGGCAGCACGAACTCGCTGCCCGCGACGCGCTCGAACTTGCCGGCGCGAAACTCGACGCGCACGCAGTGGAGCTCCTCGACCTTGCCGTTGCCGGTGATCTTCTCGGTGGAGACGCTCCAGTCGCGATTGCCGCCCTCTTCGTGCGAGCTCGAGGTGCGCAGCATCAAGGGCCACTGCGGCCACGGCGTGGACACGGCGCGCTCTTCCGGCGGACGCGGCATGATCTCGAAGCTCGTCACGCTCTTCGCGCCCTGGCGATGGGACGTCCCGATGCAGTCGCTGCCGGTGTCACCGCCGCCGATGACGACGACGTGCTTGCCCGTCGCGAGAATGGCGCCCGCGTCGGGCACCGTCTCACCCGCGACGCGGCGATTTTGCTGCGTCAAGAAGTCCATCGCGAAGTGCACGCCCGAAAGCTCGCGCCCCGGTACGGCGAGATCGCGCGGCTTGCGCGAACCGATCGCGAGCAGCACCGCGTCGTGCTTCGCGCGCAGGTCTTGCCCGGTGATGCCGCCGCCCACGTCCGCCGACGTTTGAAACGTGACGCCCTCGGCCTGCATCTGCTCGACGCGCCGCGCGATGATCGACTTTTCGAGCTTGAAATCGGGGATGCCGTAGGTGAGGAGTCCGCCCAGGCGATCGTCGCGTTCGTAGACGGTCACGGTGTGGCCGGCGCGCGCGAGCTGCTGTGCGGCGGCGAGCCCCGCCGGGCCCGAGCCGACGACCGCGACCGTCTTGCCGGTGCGCGTCTTCGGTGGGATCGGCTTCACGAAGCCCTGCTCGAACGCGCGGTCGGCGATGGCCCGCTCGATGAGTTTGATGCTCACCGGGTCGTCGTTGATGCCGAGCACGCACGCCGCTTCGCACGGGGCCGGACACACGCGTCCGGTGATCTCCGGGAAGTTGTTGGTCGAGTGGAGCGAGTGGCTCGCGAGCTCGGGTAAGCCCTTGTAGACCGCGTCGTTCCAGTCGGGGATCAGGTTGCCGAGCGGGCAGCCCGTGTTGCAGAACGGAATGCCGCAATCCATGCAGCGCGCGCCCTGCTGCACGAGCGTCTCCTGCACGATCGGGAGCTCGAACTCCCGGTAATCGTGCACGCGCTCGCCAATGGCACGCTTGGACGGATCGGTACGCTCGAACTCGAGGAATCCTGTGACTTTTCCCACGGCTATTTCGCTCCGGCCGTCTGTAGCACGGGCAGCCCGTGGCTCGTCGCGGACTTTTCACGCGCGCGCGACTGTTCCTCGAGCACGCGCCGGTACTCGAGCGGCACCACCTTCACGATGCGAGTGAGCGTGTTCTCCCAGTCGGCGAGCAGCGCCTGGGCGCGCCGGCTGCCGGTGCGGTCACGGTGCTCCTCGATGAGGGCGGCGACGAACGCGGCGTCCTCGGGGCTCAACGCCTCGAGCTCGACCATGCCGAGGTTGCAGCGTTTCTCGAAGTCGCCCGCCTCGTCGAGGATGTAGGCGAAGCCGCCGCTCATGCCGGCCGCGAAGTTTCGGCCCGTGCGCCCGAGCACGAGCACGCGGCCGCCCGTCATGTACTCGCAGCCGTGATCGCCGACGCCCTCGACGACCGTCGTCGCGCCGCTGTTGCGCACGGCGAAGCGCTCGCCGGCCCGTCCCGCGAAGAACGCCTTGCCGCCCGTCGCTCCGTAGAGCGCCGTGTTGCCGATGAGGATGTTCTCGTCGGCGCGGAAGGTCGCCGCTTCGGGCGCTCGCAGCGCGATGCTGCCGCCCGCCATGCCCTTGCCGACGTAGTCGTTCGAGTCGCCTTCGAGCTCGAGCTCCATGCCGTTCATGATGAACGCGCCGAAGCTCTGGCCCGCCGAGCCTTTGAACGAGAGCTGGATCGTGCCGGACGGAAGGCCCGCCTGACCGTGCCGTCGCGCGACCTCGCCCGCGAGCATGCCGCCCACGGTGCGGTTCACGTTCCTGATCTCGAGGGTGTGCGCCACCTTCTCCCTGCGCTCGAGCGCCGGCGCGCAGAGCTCGATGAGCTTGTTGTCGAGCGCGACGTCGAGGCCGTGATCCTGCGGCACGCACTTGAACGTCCCGACGCCGGGGCCCGCCTGCGCCGTCATGAGGACGTCCGAGAAGTCGAGCCGCTCCGTCTTCCAGTTGCCGACGCCCGTGCGCGGCCGGAGCCGCTCGGCGCGCCCGACCATCTCGTTCATCGTGCGGAAGCCGAGCGACGCCATGAGCGCGCGCGTTTCTTCCGCCACGTAGAACATGAAGCGGATCACGTGCTCGGGCTTGCCCTCGAACTTCGCGCGCAAGACCGGATCTTGCGTCGCGATGCCGACGGGGCACGTGTTGAGGTGGCACTTGCGCATCATGATGCAGCCGCTCGCGACGAGCGGCGCCGTAGCGAAGCCGAACTCCTCCGCGCCGAGCAGCGCCGCAATCACGACGTCGCGACCCGTGCGCATCTGGCCGTCCGCTTGCAGGATGACGCGGCTCCGGAGATCGTTCTTCACGAGCACCTGGTGCGTCTCGGCGATGCCGAGCTCCCACGGCACGCCCGCGTGCTTGATCGACGTGAGCGGCGACGCGCCCGTGCCGCCGTCGTGACCCGCGATGAGGATCACGTCGGCGTGCGCCTTGGCGACGCCCGCGGCGACCGTGCCGACGCCCGCCTCGGCGACGAGCTTCACGCTGATCCGCGCCTTCGGGTTCGTCATCTTCAGGTCGAAGATGAGCTGCGCCAAATCCTCGATCGAGTAGATGTCGTGATGGGGCGGGGGCGAGATGAGCGTGACGCCCGGCGTCGAATGCCGCGTCTTCGCGATGATGGCGTCGACTTTGTGGCCGGGTAGCTGCCCGCCTTCACCCGGCTTCGCGCCCTGGGCGACCTTGATTTGGAGCTCGTCGGCGTTGACGAGGTAGTACGTCGTCACGCCGAAGCGCGCCGAGGCGACCTGCTTGATGGCGCTCCGGCGCCAATCGCCGTTCGCGTCGGGGGTGAAGCGCTCCTCGCGCTCGCCGCCTTCACCCGTGTTGCTCTTGCCGCCGATGCGGTTCATCGCGATGGCGAGGTTTTCGTGCGCCTCCGCGCTGATCGAGCCGAAGCTCATCGCGCCGGTCGCGAAGCGCTTCACGATTTCCGTCGCGGGCTCGACCTCCTCGAGCGGCACCGGATTCGCCGACGGCGCGAGCTCCCAGAGCCCGCGCAGCGTGATGGCGCCCGAGGTCGCCATGTTGATGGCGTGCGAGTACTCCTCGTAGCTCTTCGCGTCCTCGGCGCGCACCGCGTGCTGGAGCTTCGCGACCGTGGTCGGGTTCCAGAGGTGGCGCTCGCCTTGCGCGCGGAAGTGATACTGGCCGCCGAGATCGAGCAGCGGGCTCGGCTGCGTGGTGCGCGGATACGCCTTCTCGTGGCGGTGCCGGCACTCCTCGGCGATCACGTCGAGGTCGATGCCGGAGATGCGCGACGCGGTGCCCGTGAAGTAACGATCGACGAGCTCGGGCGAGAGCCCGATGGCCTCGAAAATCTGCGCTCCGTGATAGCTCTGCACGGTGCTGATGCCCATCTTGCTCATCACCTTGAGCAAGCCCTTGTCGATCGCCTTCACGTACTTCTTGCGGGCCGTCTCCGGATCCTTGAGCCCGGGGTAGGCGCCCGAGGTCACCATGTGATCGATGCTCTCGAACGCGAGGTAGGGGTTCACCGCGCCCGCGCCGTACCCGACGAGCAGGCTGATGTGGTGCACCTCGCGGGCCTCGCCGGTCTCGACGATGAGGCCGACGCGCATGCGCGTGCCGTTCCTCATCAGGTGGTGATGCACCGCGCCCAAGCCGAGCAGGCTCGGGACCGGCGCAAACTCCGCGTTCGAGCCGCGATCCGACAGGATGAGGAGGCTCTGCCCCTGATGCACGGCGTGCGACGCTTCGCGGCAGAGCTCGTCGAGCGCGGCCTTGAGCCCGGCGCCGCCCTCGGCGACCGGGAAGAGCATCTTCAACGTCGGCGGCTGGCGCACCTGCTGCAGATGCGACTCGCGGAGCTTCGCGATGTCCTGATTCGTGAGGATGGGACGCTCGAGCTCGAGCATCTGCGCGTGATCGGGCAGCTCGAGCAAGAGATCGGCTTCGCCGCCGATGTACTGCTTCAAGCTCATCACGAGCTCCTCGCGGATCGGATCGATCGCGGGGTTCGTGACCTGCGCGAAGTGCTGCTTGAAGTAGTTGAAGAGGAGCTGCGGCTGGTCGGAGAGCACGGCGAGCGGCGTGTCCGTGCCCATCGAGCCCGTCGCCTCTTCGCCCTTCTCGGCCATCGGCGCCATCAAGAGGCGCAAGTCCTCTTCGGTGTAGCCGAACGCCTTCTGGCGCTGGAGGAGCGAGGCGTGCTCGCGGCGCGTCGCCGTCGGCGGCGACACCTCGATTTCACTGAGGGCGATCTTGTTCTCGCGGAGCCAGCGCCCGTAGGGCTTGCGCCGCGCGATCTCGTCCTTCAGTTCCTCGTCCTCGACGATGCGCCCGGCTTCGGTATCGACCAGGAACATGCGGCCGGGCTCGAGCCGCCCCTTGCGCTCGACGTTCTCGGGCGGGATGTCGAGCACGCCCGTCTCGGACGCGAGCACGACGAGGCCGTCCTTCGTCACCGTCCAGCGCGCGGGTCGCAAGCCGTTGCGATCGAGGATGCCGCCGATGCGCTTGCCGTCCGTGAAGGCGAGCGCGGCCGGTCCGTCCCACGGCTCGATCAGGCACGAGTGGTACTCGTAGAAGTCGCGCTTGCGCTCCGACATCTGCCCGTCGTTCTGCCACGCCTCGGGCACGAGCATCATCATCACGTGCGGCAGCGAGCGCCCCGCGTGCACGAGGAGCTCGGCGACGTTGTCGAGCTGCGCCGAGTCCGAGCCGTTCGGCGCGATGATCGGCAGAATCTGCCGCACGTCTTCGCCGAACACCTCTTCGTCGAAGAGCTGCTCGCGCGCGCTCATCCACGCGGCGTTGCCGCGCACGGTGTTGATCTCGCCGTTGTGAGCGAGCGTGCGGAACGGCTGCGCGAGCTCCCACGTCGGGAACGTGTTGGTGCTGAAGCGCTGGTGCACCATGGCGAGGGCGCTCACCATCGCCGGATCGGTGAGCTCGGTGTAGAAGCCGGCGAGCTGCTCCGCGAGCAGGAGCCCCTTGTAGACGATCGTCCGCGACGAAAGGCTCGGGATGTAGAACGCGCCGCGCCCGGCCATGTTGCTCTCGCGCACGGTGCGCTCGGCCCACTTGCGGATCACGAAGAGCTTGCGTTCGAACGCGGCTTCGTCCTGTTCGGTCGAGCCGATGAACACTTGCTTGATCACGGGCGCGCTCGCGCGAGCCATCGGACCGAGCTCGCTCTCGTTCACGCGCACGTCGCGCCAGCCGATCAGGCGCTGGCCGGTCCCGAAGATCTTGTCTTCGAGGATGTGCATGCAGCGGCGGCGGTCGTGTTTGTCACGCGGCAAGAAGACACAGCCGACGGCATACTTGCCGGCTTCGGGCAGCTCGACGTCGCTCGCCTCGCACTCGCGACGGAAGAACGGATCGGGCAGCTGAATCAGAATGCCCGCGCCGTCGCCCGTCAGTGGATCGCAGCCGCACGCGCCGCGATGCACGAGGTTCAGCAGAATATCGATGCCCTTCTTGACGATGTCGTGGCTCGCCTTGCCATTCGTTTGGGCGACGAAGCCGACGCCACAGGCGTCGTGCTCGAATTGCGGATCATAGAGGCCACGGCGGGGAGGTAGGGGCATGTGGGAAAAGCACCGCCCGGGAGGTCAAAGGGGCGAGTGTGCCCGCGATTATATGCCGTAAGCGGCTCGCGGTCAGGCGTCTTTGCGAGCCGTCCGCCACGACTAGAAAGCGCTACCTCGGACCCCCTCGCGGGCCGGGCCTCCGCCGAGTCTCAACCCGAGTCAGTGATGGGCGCGACGCTCGGCTTCGGCGCGTGCTCCGGACACGGCGCGCGCCGCGGCGCGGCGAACTTCGCTCAAAATCAGCGAGTGCGGCGCGGGCAGGTCCGGGACGATGAGGAGCTCGAGCACGAGGTCGGCGGACGTTTCGTCTACTTTTCGTACTCGCCAGTTCGCGTCGAGGCGCTTCACGTTGCCCCTGACCATCCGCCCGTGGATCACTTCGGCGCCGCCTTCGAGCTTCGGCGCGTCGAAGCGCACGACCGCCCAGATCTTCGCGGCGCCGTGCAGGATCGGCACCTCGAGGTACACGTCGGTTTGCTGACCGACCTTGCCGACGACGCGCGCCTTCTCGAAGCGCGTGATGATCTGAGAGTAGTGCGGGTAGTCGACGAGCACGGAGCGGAGCGTGTCGTTGTTCGATTGCACGCGCGCGCGCGCGGCTCCGGCGTCGAGCTCGGCGTTCGGAACGCGCACGTCGTAGCCCTGGATCTCCCGACTGTCGGCGGCACGGCTCGCCGCCGGAACGCCGGAGAGAACCGCGACCACGGCCAGCCCGACCAACGACTTCGAAGG
>DATJXW010000241.1:0-8470 GCA_035499895.1 Polyangiaceae bacterium
GTACTTGATCTCCTTCGCCAGCCCCTTCTTCGACTGCACCTTCACCAAAGCTGCCGTCAGCGTCGTCTTGCCGTGGTCGATGTGTCCGATCGTCCCCACGTTCACGTGCGGCTTCGTCCGGTTGAACTTCTCTTTGGCCATGACTACCTTGCGACTTCCTTCCTACTTGCCGAACCTGACTGCTTTCGTGGTCGTTTCGAGCCCACAACCAGAGTTGAACTGGTGACCTCGTCCTTACCAAGGACGCGCTCTGCCTACTGAGCTATGTGGGCCAACCAATCCTTCGCGCGGTTGCGCTGCCTTGCGCCGAGGGCGCCGTAGAGCGGGAGAAGGGATTCGAACCCTCGACGTTCAGCTTGGAAGGCTGATGCTCTACCAGTTGAGCTACTCCCGCAGGGGGGAACCGAAGCGGGAGGTCCGCCGAATGCTTCCCCCGCGAACATTCCGGACGAGCCGCGCAATGTGACCGACTCCCGCCGCCGCGCCAGCCGCCCCCCAAATTCCCGCAAAAACCGGGCCTCCGAGGTGCGAGATCCGCCCACCCGTCCCCGCCGCCCGCCTTTTCATCGAAAAACCGAGCCGCCCGACCGCCGCTCGACCGCTCAGCCTGCGTGGCGTGCCGCGCGCCCTCCGGAAAAATCGCCGAGGCGCCAGCCGAGGCTGGATCGACCCGGCAGTCTTGGAAGACCAGATCACGATCCGCGACGGAGGCCGAGACCCCCACGACCAGCCGGCGAGCCCGGCGCCGTGTTCGCACCGATCGAGAGAGCCGCAGGGCTTGAAAACGCGCCCCACCCAAAACAAAAACCTGCCCCGAGCCGTCCGGTCGGCTAAGGGGCGAGGCTGCCGATGCCCCGCTGAAAGCTGAAAGGTCAGTGGAGGGTGTTGGATTCGAACCAACGTAGGCAATGCCGGCAGGTTTACAGCCTGCTCCCTTTGGCCGCTCGGGCAACCCTCCGAGAATGGTCGAGCTAGCGGGGGGACTCGAACCCCCAACCACCTGTTTACAAAACAGGTGCTCTGCCAGTTGAGCTACGCCAGCCGAGAGCGCACGCGCACCCGCGCGCCGCGAGCGCGTGGAGGCGAGTGACGAATGTGCGGGGCGTCGAGCGTGCATCGGCAGGTCCGACGGTGGGCTTGGCCGGCCTTTTAGACCGCGCCGCGCGCGCACCAAAAAAAAGGGGCACCCCACCCTTCATTCCCCCCTTATCTACGGTCACGGGGAGAAGGCGGGGCGGGGGTCGACGAGAACGGGGGCCTCGTAGCGCTGGGTCCCAGCACTGTCAAGCATAATTCATACCGGGCGCCGGTCCGAACCGCGTGACGGCCAGGTGTCTTCGATAACCTCGACATTCCGAGAGGTTATTGGTCATTTGTTCAGGGTACTGCTCGGGCGCGCGGCCGCTCCTTCGCCTTCTTGCGGAGCTCGGTGAAGGCGTCCTCGAGGTCCGCCCGACTGTAAGGGAGGCGGTCGAGGCTCGCCTGCTCCACGGCTTCGGCCTCGGAGATGGAACGGAGCGCCTCCCGCGCCCGCTCGACCCACGCCGTGTGTTCGCCCGTGCGTTCGGCCATCGCGACGGTGTGCTCCATCATGCCGCGAGCCTTCTCGAGCAGCACCGAGTAGCGAAGCCGCATGCCGCCTTCGTAAAGCGCGCGCAGGGCGTCGGTGTCCGCGGTGGGCGGCGGCCCCATGGCCATCACGTCGACGTGGAGCTTTTCGTACATCTCCGCGAGACGAAAGCCGGCGAGCGTCGACCAGAACGAGTCGTAGGCGCGCCACGTGTCCGAGTACGCGCGCTGCGCGTCGAGGATCGCCTGACAGCGCGTCTCGAGCAACGCGGGAAACTCGGCCGTCGGTTCCAACTGCACCCGCTCCGAACGCTCGCGGTACACCTCGCCGAGCGCGAAGTAGAGCGGCGCGAGCTCGCTCGGCAAGCGACCGGCGAGATCCAAGCCGTTGCGCTCGACGACGTCGCGACCGCGCTCGACGTACACGCTGGCGCGCTTGTCGTCCCCGGCGCTCACGCTCTGCAGCGCTTTACCGCCGTACGCGGCCACGAGCTGGAGCGGCTGGAGCTCGGTCGCATGCTCGAGCGCGCGATCCGCGTAACGACCGGCCCAATCCCACTCTTCGCGATACGCGAGAATGCGCACGGCACGCACCGCCGCGTCGCGTGCACGCGCGTGCTCCGGATAACGATCGACGACGGCTTCGTAGCGTTCGAGCGCTCCCGCTTGATCGCCGTGCAAGCCGCGCGCTTCGGCCGCGAGAAAGAGCGCCTCGCCCGCGAGCTCGCCGTGCGGCTCGAGCGCGACGACGCGATCGAAGAGCGACGCCGCCTTCTCGAAATCGGAGCGCTCGGCCGCGGCGCGCCCCGCCGCGAACATCTCGGCGAGCGTCATCGTCTCGGTGGACGTCACGACGATGCGCGGAACCTCGACTTGCACGGGCTTGGCCGGCGCCGCCACGCGCGCCGGCGCGGCACACGCGGTGAGGAGCAGCGCGCCGAGGAAGCGTCGCATTCCGTGGAAGGTTAGCGCGCGCCTGAAAGCCCGGCAGCGACCACGGGAATTCGCGTAGTTTCGCGCGCGTTACTTCTAGCCACACCGCCATGTTTCAGGGGCGAATTGCGCGCGCTCCACGCTCCACGACTCGCGTCGCCGCGCGCCCGCAAACCATTGACGGCGACGACCACTCGCTTAGTCTGATCGAGTGAGTCGGTGCTGCAGCAGGGGAATCAAAGCGACGCGTCGGTCGTCAGTGCAGGGAACATGCAGCGCGTGCTCACGCGAAGGAGGTCCATCTCGATGAAGCTGGGAATCGACATGCCCATCACCGATCTGGAGGCTCGCCACCGCGACCTCGATCTCGCTGTTTCGAGGCTCGGGCGCAGGGCTTACCTCACGCCGCTGGAACAACGCACCGTCGCGGACCTGAAGAAAGAGCGGCTGTGGACGAAGGACCGGATCGCCGTGTTGAGAAAATCCGAACCGCCCAGTAGTCGCTAAGGATTCAGAACGGGAGGGCTGCTCGGCTCCGCGTCGTTCGGGCCGGGCGCGGGCGCGTCGGCCGGGTGCTCGACGAACCCGGGGCTGCTCTTGTCGAAGCGTTCGGCGCCGCCGTACACGTCGTTGTTCAAGTCGGCGAGCGACTTGTCGAGCCGGTCGCGCCACTCCTGGTTCAGCCCGCCCGGGTGCTCCTTGTCGAGGGCACGCGCGAGGCCGAGCCAGTGGCGCGCGTAGGGACGAAAGCCGAGCCGGTAGTCGGTCATCCCGCGCAGGTACGCGTAACGCGCTTGATCGTTGTCGCTGAGTGAGTCGGTGTCCGTCTCGAGCACGCGCCAGATCGCGAGCGCGTGCTCGTACTGGTTCTCTTCGTAGAGTCGCTGGCCGCGATTCAGATCCTCGCGGTACGTCGTGCAACCGACGACGAGGAGAGCGAGAAGAGCGAACCGACGCATGACGCGTGAGAGACGAGAGTAGTCCGGCCCGGCGCGGCCGCGCAAGCCGGGAGCCCGAGCTCCTTCACGGCCCGCGGGGCGCGGCGGCAGGCGCGCTCGCTTCCACGCGCCGATAGAGCAGCCGATAAATCGGAATGCCGTCGGCGAGCGCGCGCTTTTCACGCGGGCTCCGCGCGCCGAACGGATTTTCCTCGACGCGCGGGCCGCCCGGCGCGGGCGCGAGTCCGGCGCACGCATGACACAAAGCTTCGTAAGCGGCGGCGCGTTCCTCGACGTCGGTCTGGATGAAGAGCTCACCGCCGGGACGCAAGAGGCGCGCGAGCTCGCCGAGCACCGGAGCGCCGACGAGCAGGCGCTTCCGGTGCCGCTTCTTCCACCACGGGTCCGGAAAGTGGACGAACGCGCGGGCGACCGAGCCCGCGACGAAGCGCGGCAGCACGTCCCGCGCGTCTTCGGCGAACACGCGCGCGCGCCCGGCGTGCTCGGACGCCGCGAGTCGCCGGTCGACGATCGTCGCCCATTTGCGCCGGATCTCGAGACCGACGAAGCGGAGCGCCGGATCGGCCGCGAGGCGCTCGAAGACGAAGCCGCCGCGCCCGGGCCCGAGCTCGAGCTCGATCGGGGTCGAACCGGCTCCGACGAGCTCGCGCGGATCGATCCTTTCACCCGGCGGCACGCGCGGGGCGTCGGCGTACGGACGAACACGGTCGGCGGCGGGGACGGGGAGCATGGGGCGGATGGCTGCGGATTTGACGAGGACTCGGGCGCGCCGCCTGAAGTATACAGGCCCGCGTGAAAGCGTTCGCGCGCCGGCACGCGCTGCGCGCCGGCCTGGTGTTCGCGCTGGCGCTTCTAAGCACGCGCGCGGTACTGCGCGCAACCGGCGGCGTGCCGGCGGTACCGCTCGACGACGCTTTCATCCATTTCGAGTACGCGCGCTCGTTCTGGGAAGGACGCGGCTTCGCGTTCACGGCCGGAGCGGCGCCGGTGCCCGGAGCGACGAGCCTGCTCTGGCCGGCGCTGCTCACGTTGCCCTACGGCTTCGGGCTGCGCGCCGAGCGCATCATCTGGGCGGCGTGGGCGTTCGGCTGGCTGTCGCTCGGCATGCTCGGCTACGAGACGCACCGCGCCGGCCGGCGGCTGCTCAGCGACGACGGCGCGCTCGCCGCCGAGATCATGGTGCTCACGTTCGGCGGGCACGTCTGGTTCGCCGCGAGCGGCATGGAGGTGCTGCCGCTCGCTTGGATCCTGATGCGCACGGTGCGCGTCGCCGCGGAGTGGCTCGAAACGCCGAGCGCCGAGCGTCGCTTCCCGCGCGAGCTCGTCGTGCTCGGCGCGCTCGCGCCGTTCATCCGCCCCGAAGGCCTGGTCGCGACGCTCTCCGTGGCCGCGACGCTCGGGTTCGGACTGCGCGGACGCGAGCGCGCGTTCGGCGTCTTGATGTTGGTGCTCGCGCGCTTGCCGGCACTCGTGAATCGCGTCTTCACGGGGAGTTCGTTGCCGACGACGGCCATGGTGAAGTGGCTGCCGCTCAGTCCCTATCACGCGTCGTTCGGCAAGCTGTCGCACGCGGTGCTCACGAACGTCGGCGTGTTCTTCGGCACGCTCTTGAACGGCGAGGTTTGGAGCGCGGTGTTCTTGCCGCAGGGGTCCGCGCTCGTCTTCTGGCCGGCGCTGCCCGTGCTCGTCTGGCTCGGGTTTCGGCGCGGCGTGCCGGCGCGCGCGCTCCTCGTCGCCGCGGTCGCGGCGGGCATGCTGATTCCGACGACGTACGACAGCTTCCTCTGGAACCGCCTGCGTTACCTCTGGCCGTTCGCGGCGGCGTGGTTCGTCGGCATCGCGGCGGTGACGGACGCGTTCGGCATGCTCGTCGCGCGCTACGCGCCGGGCTACGAACGCGTGCGTTTACTCGCGTCGGGCATCGTCGTGGGCGGCTTCGTGAGTCACCTCGGGTGGAGCATCGACGATCTCGCTACGAGCGCGAACGCCATCCGCGCGCAGCAGGCGTCGCTCGGCCACTGGGCGCAGCAAGCGCTGCCGGAGGACGCGGTCATCGGCGTGAACGACACGGGCGCCATCGGCTATTTCTCGGAACGCCGCGTGTTCGACGTGGTCGGCCTCACGACGCGCGGCGAAGCGCGTTACTGGGTCGCGGGCGCGGGCTCGCGTTTCGAGCACTACGAGCGGCTCGGCGCGCGGGCGCTGCCCACCGAGTTCATCGTTTATCCGGAGTGGTTCGCCCTCCCCGGCTTGCTCGGCGAGTACCGCACCTCGCGCCGCGTCGCGGGCGCGACCATTCTCGGCGGCGAGACCATGGTGGCCTACGACGCCGATTACACGCTGCTCGGCAGCGGTTCGCGGCCGCTCGAACGCCACCCCGACGACGGCTTGCTCATCGACGAGATCGACGTGGCCGATCTCGAGAGCGAAGCCGCTCACGCCTACGACCTCGACGACGCTCTCGCCGCGTTCGACGTGGCGCTCGAAGACGCGGGCGCGATGGACGGCGCGCGGCGCGAACGGCGCCTCGACGCGTTCGACTGCGAGCTCGCCCCGGGCGGCACCCTCGTGCTGCGCGTCTCGAGCGAAGGCGAGAGCGAGCTCAGCGTGACGGCGGGCGGCAGCGCGCTCGGCCGCGTCACGGTCGAGCCCGGCGCCTGGCGCGAGCTTACCGTCGCGATTCCGGCTGACAGCCCGCGCGCGCGCGCCCGCGTGGAGGTTCGAGCCCACGGCGCGCGCTTCACTTCACTCCACTATTGGAGCTACGCGCGCGCCGCCGCGACTTGATCGAGGCCCGGTGCCCCGCGGAGCCGGCGTGGTATACGCCGCTCGATGCGCAAACGGACGCTCGGCGCAACCGGCCTCGAAGTGAGCGAGCTCGCGCTCGGAACCTGGGGCCTCTCCGGGGACGGCTACGGGCCGGTGGAGGAGTCGGAGCGCGACGCCGTGATCGAACGCGCGGTCGCGCTCGGCGTGACGCTGTTCGAAACGTCGGACACGTATGCCGGGGGCGAGATGGAGAAGCGGCTCGGGGAGCTCCTGCCGAAAGACGACACGACGTTCGTCGCGACGCGCGTCGGCACCGACACGAGCACCTCCCCGCCGCGGAAAAAGTTCGATGCGGCGACGATCAAAGCCGCCGCCGAGCGTTCGCGTGAACGGCTCGCGCGCGAGCGCATCGACATCCTGCTCCTGCACAACCCGGCGCCAACGACGCTCGCGCGCGCCGAGCTCGGCCCCGCCATGAACGAGCTCTGCTCGTCGGGCGTCGCCCGCACGTGGGGCGTGAGCGCCGGCACGCCGGAAGCGGCCGCCGAGGCGCTCAAGGCCGGCGCGCCCGTGCTCGAGCTCGCCTACAACGTGTTTCACCGGCGCGAGCTCGACCACGTCGTCGAGCAGGTCAAAGAGAAGAACGTCGGCGTGCTCGCGCGCTCGGTCTTGAGCTACGGCCTTTTGTGCGGCCAATGGCCGACGGGCAAATCGTTCGAGCGCGGCGATCACAGAAAGGAGCGCTGGAGCGAGGCCGAGCTCAAGCGGCGCATCGTGCAGCTGAACGCGCTCCGCCCGAGCGTCACGACCGAGGTGACGAGCCTGCGCGCGGTGGCGCTCCGTTACGTGCTCTCGCACCCGCAGGTGACGAGCGCGGTGCTCGGCCCGCGCCGGACCGCTCAGCTCGATCAGCTCCTGCGCGACGCCGGCAAGGATCCGTACCTGCCCGAGGGCGGACGCACGGCGCTCGAAAATCGGACGCGCACCGCCGGAGTCCAGCCTTGAGCCGCTCGGAGCTCGAGGTCTTGATTCGGATCGCGGCCGAAGCCGCCGCGCTCGTCGCGGAGGTGTACGCGAAGCCGTTCGAGGTCGAATACAAGGGCCCGCGCGATCCGGTGACGGTCGCCGATCGCCGCGCGAACGACCTCATCGTGGAGCGCCTGACGGGCGCGTTCCCCGGCGTTCCGATCGTGGCCGAGGAGAGCGCGCCCGAGAGCTTCGCGAACTTTCGCGACGCGCCGAACGTCTTCTTCGTCGATCCGGTCGACGGCACGAACGAGTTCATCGAGCACAATCCCGAGTTCGTCGTGATGATCGGACTTTTGGAGGGGGACACGGCGACGCACGGCGTGATTCACGCGCCCGTGCTCGGGACGGCGTGGGCCGGCGTCGTCGGCGCGGGCGCCGAGCGGATCGAACCGAGCGGCGCGCGCGCTCCCATCTCCGTGACGCGCGTGAAGGAGCTCCGTGACGCGACGGTCGTCTCGTCGCGCTCGCACCGGAGCGCGCGGCTCGAGCGGGCGCTCGACGCGCTCGGCGTGAAGGAGATCACGTCGATGGGCAGCGCCGGGCTCAAGGGCGCGGCCGTCGCGCGCGGCAGCGTCGATGCGCACGTCGCGCCCCACTACGCCGGCAAGCGCTGGGACGCGGCGGCCGTCGACGCGCTGACGACCGCGGCGGGCGGCAGGGTGACCGACGCCTGGGGTGACCCGCTCGATTACCGCGCCGCGACCCTCACCAACGATCGCGGCCTCGTCGCGAGCAATGGGCTGATTCACGCGGCCCTCCTCGAACGGCTCCGGATCCACCGCGGCGAGGCGTAGCCGTCGTTCCGCTCGCGCCCGCACACATTCACCTACCTCGACCCGACCGCGCGCCGGCTGCGGGCGCGGCAGTTACATTGACAGCGTGAGGAGCGGCGGCCTAGCTTCGGGGGCCCCGAAAAACGAGGGTTTTTCGGAGGGTTCTGGAAGGAGCTCCCATGCGTACCTCGCGCGCCATCGCGTCGCTCATCAGCTCGTTGATGCTCAGCTCGAGCCTGACCGCGGCCGTCCTCGTGACGCCGGCGCTCGTCGGCTGCAAGGACGAAAGCCAGCCGGAGTACTGGGTCGAGAAACTCGACGACCCGTCCTGGCGCGCCAAGTCGGTCACGCGCTTGGTCCAGTTCTACGAGGACACGGTCTCGCGCAAGAACAACGACGCGAAGGCGCCGGAGGTGCTCGATCTCGTCAACAAGACGG
>DATJXW010000242.1:0-3945 GCA_035499895.1 Polyangiaceae bacterium
CTTGAATCCGGACGACGAGGTCACGGGGGCCGACGTCGAGCGCGCGCTCAGCACCGACACGGTCACGCCTCACAGCGGGCTCTATCAGCCGGGCGTGCCGTTCCGCGTGCTGTCCGAGCAAGCCGAACGGCGCATCCTCGAAGATGCGCTCGAGCATCATGACGGCCAAATGGCGGCGACGGCGCGCGCCCTCGGACTCGAGCGGAGCCATCTTTACAAGAAGGCGCGTGCGCTCGGTTTGCGCGGCGAAAAAGACGCGGAAGACCCCTGAAGGCGCGCCGAGCGCCGCCTTCCATCCCGAACGCTAGAGGGCGGCGAGCTTTCGTTTGGCTTCGGCGAGCTCCGCCGGATCGGCCTCGCAGAGGAGCGCGCTCTCTAGCTCGAACCGCGCGCGCTTCTTGTCGCCCGTCTGGGCGAGCGCCTCCGCGAACGCGAAGTGCGTGTCGAAGCTCGTCATGTCGACCCAGATCGCCGAATCGCCGACCGCGACGGCGTCCGCAAACGCCCCGCGACTCACGAGCCGCTGCAAGAGCTCGCGATAAATCGACGCGTCGTGTTCCGAAAGCGCGGCGAGGCTCTTCAGGAGCGCGAGCGCTCCGTCGGCGTCGCCGCGTGCCTCGGCGAGGCGCAGGAGCGCGTAGAGCGGCGCCGTTTGCGTCGGATCGAGCTCTTTCGCCGCCATGAGCGCGGCCAAGCGCGTGGCCTCGTCGTGCGTGGCCTCGGCGGCCTCGGCGAGCAGCATTTCGACGTCGAAGCCGTCGTGGCCCTCGCCGAGCATCGCGCGAAGCTCCTTCACGGCGTCGGCCGGCTTGCCCTCCGCGAGCGCCAGGCGCGCGCCGAGAAAGCGCGTGTCGGGGTCGCTCGCATCGAGCGCACGGGCGCGGGCGAGCGCGGCCGACGCGGCCTCCGTCTTGCCCGCGCGGAGCAACGCGAGCGCGAGCGCGGTTTCGTGCGCCGCGGTCTTCGGCTCCTTGGCGGCGAGCGCCGACGCCGCATCGACCGTGCCGCTCCGCGCGTTCGCCACGAACTTTCCGGCATAGCGCGCGAGCGCGGTATCGAGGTTCGCGGCGAAGCGCTGGTCGATCTCGGCGGGCGTCGCGTGGAGCGCCCCCGCGAGCACTTCCGCCGTCGATTTACCCTCTCCCCAGAGCTCGAGCATCGCGGCGAGCGACTTCATCCCGTAGCTCTCGCCGAGCAGCGCGACGAGCCGGCTCGACGCGTAGTACGCCGTCGCGACGTCGCTCAATTGTTCCGCGCGCGTGAACGCTCGATTCAAACCTTCGACCGGCGGCAGCCGTCCCGCGCGGCGGAGCTCGAAGAGCTCGGGGTCCTGCTCGCGTTTCCACTCGGGCCGCGCGAGCATCGTCTCGTATTCGGCGAGGCCTTCGGTGAACCAGCGCGGCACCCGGCTGCGCGAGAGCTGGATGTGGAACACGTGCGAGAGCTCGTGCCAGAGCGTCATCCCGAGATTGAAGCTCTCCTTTTGCGGACTCATCGTGGCGAGCGTGTGGCCGAAGCACACGCCCTGAATCGCCGTCTCGGGGAGGCCGCTCGTGCGGATCGCGAAGGAGGTGCGCGACGCGTAAAGCTCGATACCAATGGGGATTTTGGGGGTGAAGGCGTAGTGCTCGACGAAGGTGCTCCACGCGCGATCGAGGAGGGCGGGCACGTAGCGTTCGAGCAGCGGCCGATCGTGCTTCTCGTAACGAATGTGGAAGCGCGCGCTCGGCACGGTGACGTAGTCGTTCGGGATCGTCTTCTCGAAGAGCTCGAGCGTGTTGAAGACGCGCGGATCGAAGGGGTCGAGCGCAAATGCACGACTGAGCTCGCTCACGCCTTCGGCGTCGTGACCGGCGCGAATGAGATTCATGCCGAGCCCCGTGTGAGCGACCGGATCGTCGGGGTCGAGCCGTGTCGCCTCGCGCATGAGCTCGACGATGTCGTCGTAACGGTGCTCCCAGTCCGCGAAGTCACCGACGATGGCGTAAAAGCGCGAGCGTTCGGGATTCAGCGTCAACACCGCGTGTTTGTCGGCTTCGAACGCGGCGCGGTCGTCGGCGACGAAGTTCACGGCGGCCCGCAAGCTCAAGAGATCGAGGTCGTTCGGCCGGGCCGCGAGCCCGCTCGCGATGCGCCGGCGCGCGAGGTCGAGCTCCACGTCGCGGAGTGCCACGCCCCCGAGCACGAAATACGCGCGCGCGAGGCGCGGGTTGATGGAGAGCGCGAGGTTCGCGAGCCGCTCGGCCTCGACGAAGTCGAGCGCCTGGGCGAGCCGCACCTCGGCCATCGACACGAGCGCGTCCGGATCGTCCGGAGTGCGCTCGAGCGCATCGTTCAGCACTTCTTCGGCGTGACCGGGATCGTGCTTTTCGAGAAAGAGCTCGGCCCGCCAGAGGAAGAGCTCGGTCGAGTGTTCGCCGGCCGCTTCGGCCTCGCCGAAGGCGTCGTTCGCGTCACGCGGCGAGCGCAGGAGGTAGGCCGCCCTGCCAACGAGCGCGAGGCCGTGGCCGTCGGAGGAGCCGATTTTTCCGTCGTTGTAGTCGGCGATGAGCGTGAGGAGCGGCACACGAGCGTCGGCGCGCCGCCCGAGCTCCACCAGGACTTCGCCGAGCATGAGCCTCGCGTCGCGCGCGTCCGGCTCGTCCGAAACCGTGCGCAGCGTTCGCTCCGCGCCGGCGAGGTCGCCCGAACGCCGCTCGATGTCCGCTTCGAGACACGCCGCGCGAACTCGGTCGCTCGTGGTCGCGGCGACCGAACCCTGTCGAACCTCCGCAGGACCGTGCAAGAGCGCGAGCGCATCGACGTAGCGTCCGTGCCGAATGAGCTCGGCGACGCGGTCGAGTCGCGACAGCGGCGGCAACGGGGAAGCTCGTGGAGCCGGTCGGACGACGACCGGAGCGTGCGGCGGCTGGGCCAGAGCGTCCGACTTGGCGCACGCCGTCTGCACGAGAGCGAGCAGCAGCGGGAGCGCGGACCGAGCACGCATGCAGCTCATTCTACGCACTGACCCTGACCGACGCCCCGCGCTTGGCTCCGAAGCGCGCGCTCGCGGAGCCGTCGCGCACGAAGAGCTCGACCGTCCCGCACGAACCGACGACGGCCGCCGCCGTCCCGACCGCCACGTCCGCGTACGCGCCGACGAGCTCGAGCGCTTCGTCTCCGAGCGTCACGCGCGTTCCGAGCCGCGCGGCCGCCGCGGGAACGTTGGTGATCAGGTTGCCGAAGCGATCGACGACGACCACGACGCCGCTCGTTCCGTCGCGGTCACGCACCGCGTCAGGCACGAGCGCGGTGGCGAGCGGCGCGTGCTCCGGGCCGACGGCGGCAAACTCCAGTCGCCGTGCCGCGAGTCGCGCGGCGACGGGCGCGAAGACGTCCCGACCGTGGAAGGTACGACTCGGCACGGCGAGTCCGAGCCGCACGACGTCGATGCGCCGGACCTCGGCGCCCGCCGCGCCGCGCAAGACGCGCTCGAAACAGCCGTTGTCCGGCCCGACGAAGTAGTGTCCGCGCGCCCTCACGACGAGGGCCGCGCGCTCGCCGCCGACGCCCGGATCGACGACCACGACGTGCACGGTTCCGGCGGGAAACCAGCCGTAACTCTGCTCCAACCAAAATGCCGCGGGAGCGATCGCCTGCGGCTCGATCTCGTGCGTGAGATCGACCACCTCGAGCCGCCGCTCGACCGACAATACGACGCCCTTCATCACGCCCACGAACGGATCGCGCGTGCCGAAATCCGTGAGCAAGGTGACGATTCCGCTCGGCGCCGTCACGGCTCGCTTTCTTCGGGTGACGGGCGCCAGCGAGCGAGTCGACGCGGCCACGGGTGCCCGGCTCGCTTTCGCTGCCAAGCCGCGCGCAAGAGCGCGTGCGCCGCTTGCACGAGCCAGGGTGGCGGCTGTGCGGCGCCGCCCCAAGCTTTCCAATCGACGCGGCCGTCGA
>DATJXW010000243.1:0-6967 GCA_035499895.1 Polyangiaceae bacterium
CTACGGCGCCGAAAACGCTCTCGCCCCTGACGTGCCTCGACGCGGCGCCGCGCGCATGCGATCAAATCCTTGGTCGTTGAGCTTTCCCACCCGGCTCCATCATCCTGACGATCGGTGGCTCCATGAGGGTGGCGAGTGGCAATCTGGAGCCGCGCGGCCAAATCGAAGGCGATCATTTGCGTGCGCGCGGTGCTAGATTCCGAGGACTTCTTCTAGATTTTAGGTCGCGGCGGTTCTACATTCCTTGGCTAGGAAGGCAGCAGCTGCCACTCCTTGTGGCCTGCTGACAGCGACAAAAAATGGGCGAGGCGCGAATCTATGAGCACCGTGACGCGCAACTTCACGAGTTGCTCTCACGAGCCAGTTCCGGCGACGGGGCCACGCTGCTGATCCCCGATCTGCAGCGCCCTTTCGTCTGGGCGCCTGACAAGGTGACATTGCTCGTCGATTCGCTCATCCGCGGTTGGCCCTTCGGTACGCTCCTCCTGTGGACCCTGAGCGGCGACCAAGCTCAGCGAATTCCGCATCGACAGTTCTGGCGCGTGGTGGATCGAACCGCGGTCGCCGCCGGCACGGAGCACGCCCGCAAGAACCTTCCAGCGTCCTACAGCATGGTCCTAGACGGCCAGCAACGTCTTCAAAGCCTCGTGCTTGCGTTCACGGGGGATCAATCCGGCTTCAAGCTCTTCGATCGCGCCTGGTTTGAGGCAATCGAGGACACGCGCTTGCGCGGCCGGAGCACGTCGCATTGGACTTGGGGACAGCTCTGTCTCGATCTAGTGATGTTTCAAGCCGAACTAGACGGAAGCGCCGATGTGCGAGATATCGACTACACCAAAGTTCTGCGTTGGGTCGCGTGCGACGCGAAAGACGGGATCTCGAAAACGAAGCGGGCAGGCAACTACTCCTATCCGCTTCCATTCGCGAAAGATCATCCAGGACGCTTCATTCGTGTCAGTCGGCTTTGGGAGCTAGCTGAACTTCGTCCGGTTGCCGATCGTGTGTACCGTCAGCGCCTCGAATCGAGCTTCCTGCCGGCGGAGGGGGTACCGAAAGAGAGCATTGTGAGCGTCGCGGAACGGCTTGCTGAGCTCGTTTCAGCGCTCGGCGACGTCAAGACGGCTCCCGTCGGTTCGCTCGAACTGCGCGCATTCGACGCGGAGCGGTTCGACACCGATGTCTATGGAAACGCGATCGTCAATATCTTCACGCGGCTCAACACCGCCGGGCGAACCCTCACGACGCAGGAGATCACTTTTGCGTGGATCAAGACTCGATGGAACCCGGAATTGACAGGCGGCAGGCAGGCGGACGAGTGTTTCGTAGACCTGCAGAAGACACTCGGGGCCAGGAAGATCGCGGTATCGATCGATGAGTTGGTCCAAGCTGTCTCTGTCTTCTGGTCGATCCTCTGCAACGACGGCAAGGTACTGGGCCCGAAAGACCTACTGCGCGGAGAGACCGTGTCGCCGATGGCGCAGGAATTGGTGACGCGTTGGGACGTGATCGCAACCAACTTCGAACGCTGCGCGGAGATCTTGGAAGACGTTGAGCTCGAGTACTCCAACCAATTCGAATCCCTGAACGCCGTGATCGTCCTCGCTGCCTGGCGGCTCACGGGTGCCCAATGGCTGGCGACCAGCGAGCTTCGTCACATGCAGCGCGACGCATTCGCGAAAACGCTCGACGAGATCACCCTAGCCTCGGCCGAGCGCTGGATTGCAGGTTCCCATTGGGCGGGCCGGTGGCGAGCGGGCCGCGCGCTTGAAGGGTACGCGAAGGACCTTGCGACCGACTGGGGATCGCTGCAGGCGAAAGTAGACGACACCGCCGCTATTACGATCTTCGAGAGCCGCATGAACGCTTGGCTCTCCGAACTCGTTACTGACGCGACAAGCTTTGTCTCCAACGTCCGCGCCGAGCGACGGGAGGATGTGCGGGTCTACTTCCTTCCGCTCTGGATCTGGCACCGACTCGAGGCAAGACGCGCCGAATGCTCAAATCTTCAGCTCCCCAAGACCCGCAAGGTCCTGCAGCTCGACGTAGATCACATCATCTCGGTCGACTACTGGAAAAAGAACTTCCTAGAGGAGGCAACGTCTGAGGAGAGCGAAGACCGCATCGCGGCGATGAACGAAATCGGCAACTGTTTTCTGCTCGAAAAGAACTTCAACATCTCGAAGTCGGCGCAAGTTCTCTTGGACTTCATCGGCCAGCTACATGAGATCGGGAGCGCCAAGCTGTCACTGAAGGACTGGCGCGAAGCGCTCTCCATCGCCGAGGCGCACCTGAACCCAGCTGCTTCGAAGGAGGACGAGGTTCTCGCTGCTGTGGGTGCGCGCACGGAAGTCGTGAAGGAAGAACTTCGCGCCTTCATCCGCGGGGACCGGGCGGCGGTTCGCGCGCTCGGCCTCGACGTTTCCGGGAAATGGGCGAGTCAACTCGACGACAAGAAGGAGCCGACTCATGTTGCTATCGACCTCGCCCAAGTAGGCCGGAAGGTTACGGGCAGATATGGCCTTGACGGGGAGCTCACGGCCACGCTGGTGGGCACGCACTTGTGCGGAACCTGGACGGAAGGAGACGAGACAGGTGCCTTCGCGTTTGACTTCGCGCTGGATGGGACTCGATTCGAGGGGACCTGGGGCATGAAGAAGAGGTCGTCGGGTGGCGGCAAGTGGCGCGGAGAGCGCCAGTCATCGTGATGGGGGTGTAGTTTGCGGACCTGCTCGCCGTCCGTGCGCTGGCCGCTAGGCGCCGCTCGACCCGGCATGTCGCGCCCGACATGTTCCCGTTGTGCTCCCACACCCGTCCGCGCTCGCTCGTAACCACCCGTATTCACTGACTAGCGCTGGACGCCCGGATCGAACCCGCCACGATAGCAACCGACGCGAAACTCCTGCACAATTCCTGAATTTCGCAGCGGGTTCAATTCCCGACGCCTCCACCAAGCGTTGAACTGAGAGCGCTAGCGCGCGCTCACCGATTGCACCGGCGGCGCCGCCGCGGGCCCGGCGCCGCTCGTTGCAGGCCCGATTTGCACCGCAGCGAGCGCTTCCGGGTGCATCGTGACGCCTTGGCTCTTCATGAGCCCCGCCACGTACGCGTCGAGCGCGCGTTGCCGCACGCCGGCGAACAGGCGCTCTTGGATGTCGTGCTTCGCGTCGGCGAGGCTGCGCTCGAAGCCGGGGCGCCGTTCGAGCAGCATGAGCACCGCGAAGCCGCCGTCCGAGAGCGCGACGGGCGGCGCAATGTCGCCCACGTTCGCGAGCGCGAAGGCGGCGTCGACGAGCGGCTTCGGCAGTTTGGTCGTCGCGCGATCGAAGAAACCGGTGTCGCCGCCCTCGGTTTTCGTCGCCGCGTCCGTCGAGTATCGCGCGGCGAGCTTCGCGAACGCCCGGCCGTCGCCGTGCGTGCCCTCCGCGGCTTCCTGTTCGACCCGAGCAGCGGTCGCCGCGTCCGGGACCACGATTTCGAGCGCGCGCACCCGCTCCGGCTGCCGGAACTCGTCCGCATGGCGCGTGAAGTAGTCCTCGACGTCGGCGTCGGGCACGCTGTCGGGCCGGTGCTTCGGCTCGAAATCGCGCTCGAGGAGCTTTGCCACGACGAGCTGCTTCAGCGCCTGCTGCACGTCCGGATCGTTCGCGTAGCCGCGCTTCATGCCCTCGGCCGCGAGCGCCTCGAAATGCACCTGGTCGTCCAGAAACTCCCGCTTCTTCTCGTTCGTTTCGAAACGGCGCCGCTTGAAGGGCGGCAGGTGCTCGATGCGTGCCTCGAGGTCGCTCGCCGTGAGCGTCACGCTGCCGATGGTCGCGACGATCGGTCCTGCCGTCCTCGCGCCGGCCGGGGCCGGATTCGTGCGGCAACCCGTGAGCGCGCCCCAACCGAGCCCGCACGCGAGCGCGAGAGGTGCGAGCCCGGTTTTCGGCGAGCGTCGCATCAGGGTGCGGCGGCGAGAGCGTCGGCGCTCGTGAGGAGGGCCTGCGCTTGCGAGATCCACCCCGCCGCCTTCGTGCCGTCGATGGGCGTTCCCGCGTACGTTGCGAGGTCGAACGCGTCGCGGATCTGAACGACGAGGGCGTCGCGCTGCGCGGTCAGGCTCGCAATCGAGGCTTCTTTCGCCGTGTACGTGGCGTCGCCCGGGTCGTTGCTCTTCAGCGCCTTCGTCGAGGTGACGATCATGTCCGCCGCGAACTGACCGAACGGCGCCGTGATGCTCTTGTAGGCGTCGGCGAGCGACTCGAACGTCGTCTTGTCCGTCGCGATCGCCCCCGGGATCGCCGCGGGAACGAGCGCCTGTGTGATCACCCGGCCGTCGCCCTCGTACGAGTCCGGAAGCCCGGTGAGCGCGTTGATCGTCTGGCGCACGTCCGTGTGGTCGGTGAAGACCATCTGGTCCGGTTGGGACGCGACTCCCGGGCCGACGAAGCCGATCCACGTGTGTCCGATTTCGCTCTGGATGTCGCCGTGGTTCCAGGCGTACCCGGCGCCGATGCACGTCTCGCAGGTGTTCGTCGGGTAATCGGTGATGAAGTAGTCGGCGTCGGCGAAGAAGGTGAACGTGCCGTTACGCAGCGGGTCGCCGGTCGTATACATGTGGATCGCCTTCGCGCCGGTCTGGTCGACCATCTGCGCGAGCATCGGCTCCGTCACGCCCGTGTAGGAGTTCACGGCCGTGATCGTCGCGATCTGCCGCTCGAAATCGCGCGTGTCCGGATCCGTCTGCCCGAGCGGGCCGCCGCCGGTTCCCTTCTTCGCGAGGTAGAAGGGCGGCGCGTCGTCGCCGTGCACGGTGAACGCGTTCGGGCCCGAGCCGAGGAATTTCGCCGCGAGCGTCGGGAATTGATGGGTCACGAGCGTGTCGATGTTCGCCTGGAGCTCGCCCACGGTGTTCGCCGGCCAGTTGCACGGCACCGTCACGCCGTCGCAGCTCGGGTTCGACGGCTGGCCGCCGACGAAGTGATCGCCCTCGTCCACCGTGACGATGAACAGGGTGTTCGTCTTGTCGATGCCGTGCGCGGCGAGGTTCGTGAAGAACGCGTCGAAGGCTTGGTCGTAGGCCGCGAGTTGCGCCACGTAGCCCGGGTCCCCGGGGCCGTAGGCGTTGTGCGCGTTGCCGGCGACGCCGTGAAAGTCGTGCGCGTCCGAGATGTACGCGTACGTGACCGGAACTCCGTGCTCTTGCAGCGCGGCCACGTAAGCGAGCGAGACCTCGGCCTCCATGCCGTCGAAGCCGGGGAAGCCGGGTTGACCGAAGGGATCGGTGATGGGATTGCCGAGCAACGAGGTGAGCGGATGCGTCGCGTCTTGGCCGGTGAGCAAGGGGTCGATGGCCTGCGCGCCGAAGAGTCCCTTGAACCCCGTGTAACCACCGGGCTCGCCGGGCAAGAGGTCGTCCTGGCCGCCGGCGCACGTCGCCGAGCCTTGCGCGCAGTGGATCGCGAAGCCCACGAAGTCGGTCTGCGCGAGGTTTCGCGCGGCCGAGCCCGAGGACGCCGCGTTCGACGCGGTGGCTTCGGCGAACTGCGGCGAGCCGGAGCCGAACACCTTGAAGATGTCGC
This sequence comes from Polyangiaceae bacterium, assembly GCA_035499895.1. Classification (GTDB taxonomy): domain Bacteria; phylum Myxococcota_A; class Polyangia; order Polyangiales; family Polyangiaceae; genus PMG-095. Next base: position 5,562 of record DATJXW010000243.1, read on the forward strand.
CGCTCGAGCTCGTGCCCGTGTTCTCGAGCACCATGTTCGCCGAGCCCACGCCGCCCACGTCACAGCCCGCGCGCGTGTAAGCCACCCACGGTGCCGGCACGTTCGAGCCGTCCGGCGCGACCATGTTCGGAATCGACGTGCCCGACGCGACCGGATCGGTCCAGTAACCGAACGAGCTCGGGAACGTGAAGGTGCCCGTGTTGCTCGTGCGCACGAAGCTGTTCGAGACCACCTGCCCCGTGCGGTCGGGGTAGACGCCCGTGAGCGTCGAGAGGATGCCGCCCGCGGTGTGCGAAATGAGGATCGTGTGGTCGTTCGCCATCAGCGTGCCGTTGCCGCGGATGAAGCCGAGCAGGTGCGGCATCTGCTCGAGATCGGAGGGCACGTTCGTGCGATCGCGCTGAAGGTGCGTGTTGTCGAACTGGAGATAGATGACGTGCTTGATCGGCCCGGCGCCGTTGCCGAGCGCGCACGCCGTCGCGGGCGCCTGCGCCGTGCAATTCACGGTGATGCTCGCCGACGCGGCGCAGCCGGGCGCCGAGTCGCCGTCGCTCGCGCCGAGCGTCACGGTGGCCGCGCCGGGCGCGGTGCAGATGAAGCGGGTGTTCGCAGCCGTGGGGTTCACCACCGTGCCCGATGAAGCCGACCAGCTGTAGGCGAGCGGCGAAGGGGCGCCGTCCGCGTCGTGCACCGTGCTCGTCAGCGCCACCGAGCCGCCCACGAGCACCTCGGTCGGGGTCGCCCCGAGGCCGTCGATTTGCGGGCAGACGTTGACGCTGCCGTTCACGAGCACGCTGCCCGTGGTGGCGGCGCCGTGACAGACGAGGTGCACCGAAACCGGCGTCGTCGTCTGCGCGGTCACGTTGAAAGCAGCCGAGCCGCTGCAGCTCGTGACCCCGTCCGTGGAGGACGCCGTGAGCGTGATCGAAAAACCGTTCCCCGCCGGCAACCCGCCGAGCGTCGCGGAAATGGTACCGGCGTGACTCACGTCGAGGCTGCCCGACTTCGAGAACGAGCTCGGGCCGGTGATGACGTAGCCGACGGCGTCGAGCGTCACGCCCGGTGCCGCGCTCAGCGCGACGTTGATGGTCCCCGTGTCACCGTTCGTGCCGGTGCCGACGTTCTGGGAGGTGGGCCCTTGCGAGCAACCGCTCGCGAGCCCGAGGACGAATGCGGCGCAGAGCGCGTACGTGAGCTCGTGTTTCATACCGGGTGTTCCTCGTTGCGCGCGGCAGTTTGCAAAGAGCTTGCCTGCCCGAGCGTGGCGGCTCGCGACACGCGAAACGGCATGAAACACGCTGCTTGACGCCGCGTTGGCCGACCCGTACCGGTGCTGTCACCCGGTTTTCGGAAAGGGGCTCCGATTCCCGGAGCCGAAAGCGTCGTCGTCGCCGCGAGCGTGCGTT
>DATJXW010000244.1:0-14577 GCA_035499895.1 Polyangiaceae bacterium
CGCGGCCGAGAAGCGCGGCAGCCAGCGCGACCAGAACCCGCCCGTGGTCGCGCTTTTGCGACCTCGGCCGGCGCGGCGAGCCCGGCGCTCGCCACGAACGGCCGCCTGAGTCATGCCGCTCTGATAGCCCAATCCCCCGAAACCGGCGAATGTAATGCGGCGTTTCGCGCGGCCAATGTATTAGAAACGACCCATGCGCACGGCTCGGCTCTGGCGACTCGCCGCGCTCGTCGTCGGGTTCGCGCTCCCGGCGTTCGCGCAGGCGCCCGCGGCCCGTGCTCCCGTCCTGCCGCCCGCCCTCGGTCAGGAGCTCGACGGGCGGCCCATCGCCCGCGTCGAGGTCGTGGTCGAAGGCGGCCGCTTCGGTCAGGCCGCGCCGGTGACGCAGGCCCGCGCCGGCCAGGCGTTTTCGACCGAGATCGCTCGCCGGGCCATGCAGGAGCTGCTCGACACGGGCCGTTTCGCCGACGTCGAGGTCGAGGCCGAGCCGGTCGCGTCGGGCGTCGTCCTCCGCCTGCGCGCCCTGCCGCGGCGCGTCGTCGCTCGCATCGAGCTCTCCGGCTCGCCCATCGCCAGTGACGAGCTCCTGCGCGGCGACGTCGTGCGCGTCGGGGACGACCTCACGTCGCCCGATTTGCCGCGCATCGCGGCGCGCGTGCAGGCGGAACTCGCGCGGCGCGGCTTCCCGGACGCCAAGGTGAGCGCCCACGCGCTCGACACGGACGACCCGCTCGACGTCGTGCTGGTGCTCGAGGTGCACAGCGGACGCCCGGCGCCCGTCGTCGATCGCTGGTTCGGGGTGTGGCCGGATCCGAACGCGCCGGGACTGCGCGCCGTGCTCGGCGGCTACGACGTCGCGCCGGGCGATCGCGCCGACGCGGAGGCGCTCGCGACGGCCGACAAGAATCTCGAAGCCGCGCTGCGCGCTCACGGCTGGCACCGCGCGACGGTGACGCACCGGCTCGAGCCGAGGCCGCGCGGGGAGTTCTTGCGCGTCGACGTGCAGGCCGGGCCGCTCATCGAGGTCGTGTTCGAGGGCAACCGCGCCTTCGACGCCGACGCTCTGCGCGGCGCCCTCGCGCTCGAGGACAACGACGAACGCGAGCCGCAGGTGCTCGCCGACCGGCTCCACGACTTCTACGAAAATCGCGGCTTTTTCGACGCCGACATCCGCTTCGAGGAGCGCGGCGCGCCGTCCGCGCCCGTGCATCAGCTCGCGTTCATGATCCGTGAAGCGCAGCCGTTGCGCGTGATCGCGCGCGAGTACCCGTGCCTCGCCGGCCCGCTGCCGAGCGAGGTCGGCAGCGAAATCGACAGCTTCCTCTCCGACCTGCCCGGCAGCGAGCTCTTGGGTCCGGTCGACGCCAACGCGGTCGACGCCGTCTACGGGCCCACGGTGGGTCACGGCAAGCTCAAGGCCCCGCTCACGCAAAACCCGTGGGGTTATTACGTCACCGGCGTCTACGACAAGGCCATCGATCATCTGCGCGATCTCTTCCGTTCGGAGGGTTATCTCTCCGCCTCGGTCGGCCCGGCGACGTTGCTCAGGCGCGCCTGCGACCCGCACTCGCAGCCCGGCGCGTGCATCCCGCTCGGTCCGCGCAAGCGCCCGCCTACCGAATGCCGCTACGACTCGATCGGCCTGCCGCTCGAAGAAAGCGCGCCGGACCCCGCGCTCACCTGTCACCCCGACCCGCGTCACGGCGTGAGCTGCGAGCCCGAAGCCGTCCTCTACCTGCCGATCAAGCTCGGCCCCCGTACCGAGCTCTACGACATCGAGTTCGAGGGCAACCGCCTGCTCGTCGAGAGCGAGCTCGCCGCGGCGGCCGGGCTCGTCGTCGGCGCGCCCATCTCGCAGCTCGAGCTCGAAAACGCGCGCCGGAGGCTCGTCGACGCCTACGCCGAAGAAGGCTTCGCGTTCGCGGAGGTCGAAGCGAACCTCGAGCTCTCCTCGGACCACCGGCACGGCAGCGCGCGCTTCGTCATCAGCGAACGGCAGCCCGTGCGCGTGTCGCGCATCGACGTGCGCGGCGCCGAGCGCACGCACGAGGGGCTCATCCGCAGTCGCCTCGCGCTCAAGCCCGGCGACCTCTACCGCCGGAGCCTCGTGCGCCGGAGCGAAGAGCTCCTGAGCCAGCTCGGCGTGTTCTCGACCGTGAGCGTCGCGTTCGAGGATCCGTACGTCCCCGCGCGCGAAAAAGTGGTCGTGGTGCGCGTCGAGGAGAAGAAGCCGCAATACGTCTCGTTCGGCGGCGGCGTGACGAGCGGCGACGGCGTCACCGCCTTCATCGAGTACGGCTATCGTAACGTCGCCGGCGAAGCGATTCAGCTCACGGTCGCGAGCCAGCTCGGCTACCTGCCGACGGCCTTCATCGTCGACGCCGACGTCCGGCACAAGTACGACCAGCTCGTCGTGCTCGACCGCCTCGAGCGCCGCAACACGGTCTCGCTCTCGTTCCCCGAAATCGGCCTCGGGCCGCTGTTTCGGCTCGAGGTCTCGGGCGTCGACGTGCGCGACAACGCTCGCGACTACGGCCTCACGCGCGACGCCACGATCTTGAGCCTGATTTTCCACCCGTCGCGCCGTATCGCGCTCCAGGCCACCGGTTCGCTCGAGCGCAACGTCGCCACCATCTTCGGCGACGATCTGAAGGGCGCGCTCGACGACTACGTGAAAGCGAACCCGTCGACGCGCAACATCTTCCGCGTGCCGGAAGGCACGACCTTCGCCATCTCCGAACAGCTCCGCGCTTCCTGGGATCGTCGCGATCGGCCGCTCGACGCGACCTCGGGCACCTTCATCTCGCTCGCGGCCGAGCACGTGCACGCGAAGCCCATCGGCGACACCCCGACCGACAACGGCGCGACGAGCAGCGTCTTCACCGCGACGACCAGCGACTTCATGCGCTACGACGGCCGTATCGCCGGTTATTTCCGGCTGAGTCAGCGCGGCCTCGCCCTCGCGCTCAGCCTACGCGGCGGCGTGATTCAGCAGCTCATCCCCGGCTCGCGCACCTACCCCGATCGCTTGTTCTTCCTCGGCGGCATCGACAGTTTGCGCGGCTTCGCCCAGGACTCGCTCGTGCCCGAAGACATCGCGCAGCAGCTGCTCGCGCCGAGCACGGCGCTCTCGAACCCGCTCACCATCGACGACATCGTGATCCGCGGCGGCGACGTGTTCATCAATCCGCGCGCCGAGCTCCGCATCCCGCTCACGAACAGCGTGCAAACCGCCGTGTTCCTCGACTCGGGCAACCTCTGGACCGACCCCAAGCGCTTCGATCCGTTCAAGCTCCGCTACACGACCGGCAGCGGCCTGCGCATCGCGACGCCCATCGGCCCGCTCGCCTTCGACTACGGCTTCAACGTCACGCGCGTGCTCGACGCGCTCTTCCCCTACCGAAAAAACCAGCGCACCTGGGAATCGATCGGCGCGTTCCATTTCAGCATCGGGGTTTTGTAGGGCCCGCGGGTGCGCTTCGACCGCCGGCGACGGACCAAGCCGAAGAGCAGCGGTACGCACGCGAGCCACGCGCTCGGCGTCGGGCTCGAGCTCGGGACCGCGCATCCGCAACCGGACGCGCTCGGCGGCGGAGATTCGCCGCCGGAAGCACCGCCGCCTGGCGTACCGCTCGCACCGGCATGACCGCCGCGGCCCGCGCCGCCGCCGTTCCCGGCCCCGCCGGAGCTTCGTCCCGCCGCGCTCGTTCCGGCCGCAGCGCTGACGCCACCTCCGGCAGGACTCGTCCCGCCGCTCGACATCGAGGCTCCGCCGCTCGAGGTCGCCGCTCCACCGCTGCCTGACGCGGTTCGTCCGCCCGACGCTCCCTGCTCGCCCGTCCCGCCGGACGACGTGAGTTCGCCCGCGCCGCCCCCCGTCGAATTGGAACCGGCCTCGTTCCGCTCGCCGGCTTCGCCGCCGGTCTCTCGGGCGCCGCCTTCGCCGTTTCCGCCCGCGGTGCCGGCGCCGCCCTCTCCCGTGCTGCCCGCGTCGGCGCTTTCGTTCCCCGCGCTTCCGCCCGCGCCGGAGCTGCCGACGCTCGAGCCGCCGACGCCGCCGCCAGCAACGCTGCCCGCACTCCCGCCCGCCCCGGGCCCACCTCCGCCGAGACCTCCCGCACCGGCCCCCGCCTGCCCCTCGGAGCCGAGGAGCCGCGCTCGGATCGTCACGGCATGACTCACGAGCCGATCGTCTTGCGTGTACGCGAGGAGTAGCTTGCCGGCCGGGCCGGAGGTGAGCGTGAAGGTCGGATCATCGAGGACGTGCGCCCAATAGCCGTCGTCCGTGATCGAGAACGGCTGAGCGTCGAGCGGCGTGAGTTGGGCGTCCAGGCGGCGCGCGCGGATGCCGTACGTCTGCGGGATCGTCGCCGAGCTCCCGAGCTCCGACCACGCAATCCAATAGGCGGAGCCGTCCCACGCGACGCGTGGAGATGCGGGCGACGTCGTCGGCGAGGTACCGACGACGACGCCGCCCGGATCGCTGACCGTGAGGTCGTGCTCGATGCGGGCACAGCGAATGGTCGTGAGATCGTCCTCGAGCCACACGAGCAGCGAGCGCTCGCCGTCCGAAGCGAGCGCCGGCGCCGTGTCGGACGTCGACGCGGGATACGAGAAAAGCGGTTGTGGGGTCGTATCGACCGGTTCGAGAGCAGGCGAAACGCGTTCGGCGAACACGTCGCGGTTCGGCGGGTCGGACACCGTCCACACGAGCACGTAGTTCCGGCCGTCGAACGTCGTCGCCGGAACCGGATCGTTCCGGACGAGATCGACGGGTCCGCTCGTCACGCCGGCATTCGACAAGAGCGCGGCGCGCTCCGGCAACGGACCTCCGCCGTTCGGCTGGCTCCAGGTCGCGAGGTAGTCGCCGCCGTCCGACGCGAGCGTCAACCCGCCTCCGTAGCCGAACGCGGACGGGCCGAGGTCGATCGTGGTCAGCGTTCCGCCCGCATCCAGCGACGCGACCTGACTCGTCGCGGGAGATCCCACCAAAAAACCATGCCCGTTCGAGCTCACGACCGGATCGTTGCTCGGCATCGAGAGCACGGTGAGCGGGGTTGCGTCGACGAGCGAGCCCGAGTTCGTCAGCCGTACGGCGTTCATGGCTTGATTCACGTTCGTGACGAGCGTCCCTTCCCACGCGACGAGATAGTCGTTCCCGTCGAAGGCGGCGCTCGGGTGCTGACCATCCGTGGGACGCGTCAGCGGCGCGAAGGGCGACGCGTCGAGCAGCTCGAGGCTCGGATCGAGCCGCTGTGCGCCGGCGGGGGACGCCGTGAGCGCGAGCAGCTCCGAACCGTCGACGGCGGGAACGAGGCTCTGGTTCGTGGCCACGTTCGGCGAGGCGACGGGGCCGCTCACGAGTGAACCCGTGGAGTCGCGCACCTCGCTCGTTTGGTTACCCCAGAGCACATAGTGTCCGCCGAGCGCCGTGGCGAGGACGTCCGCGCTCGGCTGCCACGACGTGCCGAGGTCAAGCGTCGACCCGTCCGTACTCGCGCTCGCGATTTGTTGGTAGACGACCGAGGGCGAGCAGCTGCCGAAGCCGACACAAGTCGGCGGAGTGGCGGTGTACGTGACGAGCACCGAGCCGCCGGTCGAGACGATGCTCGCGTCGTCCGCTCCGGCGCGTGAGGCGCTCTGATTGAACAACGTCGTACTCTGCACCGGGCCGCCGCTGGTCACCGTGTGCAGAACCTCGGTGGCGGGGTTTTGTTGGTGGGTCTCCGTGACGAAAAAAACGGAACCGTCGAACGCTACGGCGCCCCCCGAGCTCGTCGACGGAAAGATCGAGAAGACGGAGCCGATGGCCGCCCCGCCGCCGTCGAGGAACAGGCCCTGACCGATTTGGGTCGTCAGAAGAGCGCGATCGCCGCCCCAACTGAGCCCGGCAAGGCGCCCCAAGCCCGACGGTAGAGTGACGGGTGTTTCGACGGTCCCGTCGTCGTCCACCGGGACGACGACGCCGTTGAGCGCGACGAGCCAGCGCGCTCCCGTGTATGCCGCGGCGAACGACGAGCTCCCGTCGAACGCGGTGGCGAAAACGCCGAGCGTGAAGCCACTCGGATCCAGGATGGTCCCGTCGAGCGCCACGCGGGTTCCGAATGCGACCACGTGTTGCGTGTCCGGATTGAAGGACGAGACGAGGAGAAAGCCGTTCGGGCTCGCGGCCTCGGCGTCGAAGCGGGCGACCGCCTGGCGTGCCGTCGCCGGAATCGCGATGGGGGCGGACACCGTCGGCGCGCCCCCGAGCATCTGTCTCACGCCGGCGGTCGGCTCCGTCGTCGCGGCGCGGGAGCACGCCATCACTAGCAGGGCGAGCGCGACGGAGCGGGCGCGGAGCGACATATATGGTTCGTTGCACGCGAACACGAATCGATTCATGGCCCCGACTCCCTTTTGGAGCTTCAGAGCGTCCCCGTCGCCGGCCCCGTCGAATCGCCCCGGCTCGTTCAGGCACGGAAGGGCGCCGCTGAGAAGCCGAAATCTAAAACCGCGCCGTTTCCGACGGCCGCGGCGTCCGGCCGCTCGCCACGGCGCCGGACGCGAAGCTGCGGGCCGATTTTCGCGAGGGGTCCGCGGGCGCGGTTGCGATCGGGGCGTTCGGGCTCTAAGTCACCCGGCCGCATGTCCGAGAACTCTGGGCGCTTCCCCACCGGCCTCGGCGCGCAGTTCGTGCGTCAGGGCCCGCGTTACGCCCTGGGCGTGCTCCTGCTCGCCGCCTACCAGGCGTCCCAGTACTTTTTCGACACACGCCTCCGCGCGGCCATCAACGACGTGCTCGGCCCGCACCACTCGCGGGCGGTGACGCTCGGCCTGACGCTCATCGGCGTCATGCTCTGTGCCGCGGTCGTGCGCGTGCTCTCGCGGGTGGTGGTGTTCAACGCCGGCCGCGACGCCGAGTACGAGCTCCGCGCCGCCTTCGAAGAGCGCCTGCTCGAGCTCGGTCCGTCCTTTTACCGGCGCATGAGCACCGGTGAAATCATGAGCCGCGTGACGAACGACCTCGCGCAGGTGCGGCTCCTGCTCGGCTTCGGCGTGCTGAACGTCATCAACACGGTCTTTGCGCTCGTGAGCGCGCTCGCCGTCACGATTCCGATTTCCGGCAAGCTGACGCTCGCCGCGCTCTCGCCGCTGCCGCTGCTCTTGCTCGTGTCGCGGCGCCTGTCGCACGAATTTTATACGCGCACGCGCGACAACCAAGCCGCCCTCGGCAAGATGAGCGCGCGCGTCCAGACGAGCATCGCCGGCGTGCGCGTCATTCGCTCCTTCTCGCTCGAAGACGCCGAGCTCGCCACGTTCGAGCGCACGAACCAGGGCTACCTCGATCGCAGCCTCGCGCTCGCGCGCCTGCGCGGCTCGCTCGGCCCGATCATGCAGATCACCATCGCCGTCGGCATTCTCGTCGTGTTCTGGTACGGCGGCCTGCTCGTCCTCCGGCACGAGCTCGACGCCGGCGGCTTTCTCACCTTCAACCGCGCGCTCGGCCGGCTCACCTGGCCGCTCTTGTCGCTCGGTTTCGTGCTCGGGCTCGTGCAGCGCGGCCGCGCCGCGTACGATCGCCTGCGCGACGTGTACGTGGCCGAGCCCGACATCGTCGACGGGCCGCTCCCGGCGCCGCCCGCGATTTCGGGCCGGCTCGAAGTGCGGAACCTGTCGTTCGCGTACGGCTCGAACCACGTGCTCCGCGGCGTGAACCTGACGCTCGAGCCCGGCCGCTCGCTCGCGATCGTCGGGCGCACCGGCAGCGGCAAGAGCACGCTCGCGGTCCTGCTCGCGCGGCTCCAGCCGACCCCGCCCGGCGCCGTCTTCCTCGACGGTAAAGACGTGTGCGATCTGCCGCTCCACGTCGTGCGCGGCGCCATCGGCTACGCGCAGCAGAACGCGTTTTTGTTCTCGACCACCGCCGCGCGCAACATCGGCTTTCCGCTCGACGAGCCCGACTCGCCCGAGAGTCAGCGACGCATCCGGCAAGCCGCGGAAGAAGCGCGCGTCCACGACGAAATCGCGGCGCTGCCCGACGGCTACGACACCGTCGTCGGTGAACGCGGCGTGCAGCTCTCCGGCGGCCAAAAGCAGCGCGTCGCGCTCGCGATGGCGTTCGTCTCCGACCCGCACATCTTGATCCTCGACGACCCGCTCAGCGCCGTCGACGCCCGCACGGAGCGCGGCATTCTCGAGGCGATCGATCGTCAGCGCGCGCAGCGTTCGGTCCTGCTCATCACGCACCGGGTGGCGGCCGCGGCGCGCTGTGATCACATCGTCGTGCTCGACGCGGGGCGCATCATCGAGCAGGGCACGCACGCCGAGCTCGTCGCGCAAGGCGGGCTCTACGCCGCGTTCGCCGAGGAGCAGCGCATCGAGAGCGAGCTCGAAAAACTCGGTCACAACGGCGCGGAGGCCGCGGTCGCATGACCCAAGCCGATACAGCGCCGAAGAGCGAAGCGCAGAAGCGCACCGAGAAAATCCTCGCCGCGTTCCACGACGAAGAGCGTTTCACGAAGAGCTACGACGCGCGCCTCGCGCGGCACATCTGGGGCTTTCTCCGGCCGCACCGCGTGCTCATCGGCGTGTCGGTGACCGTCCTGCTCGTCACCTCGGGGCTCTCCTTGATCCGCCCGCTCGTCATGCGCGAGGGCATCGACAAGGCCGTGCTCGGCGGCGACAAGCAGGAGCTCATGCGCATCGGCTTCCTGTTCGCGGGCGTCCTGCTCGCCGAACAGGTGCTCGGCTTCGTGCACATGTACGCGATGCAGATCGTCGGCGCGCGCGCGATGGCGACGCTCCGCACCGAAGTCTTCAAGTTCCTGCACGGCCGGCGGCTCTCGTATTTCGATCGCCAGCTCGTCGGGCGTCTCGTGTCGCGCGTCACGAACGACGTGGACGCCATCCTCGAGGCGTTCGCGTCCGGCGCCGTGAACGGCATCGGCGACATCGTGCGTCTCGCCGGCATCGTTGCGCTCATGCTCGCGCTCGACTGGCGGCTCTCGCTCATCGCGTTCATCGCCGTGCCGCCGGTCGCGCTCTTCGTGCGGCTCATCCGCCGCCCGATGCGCGAGGCCCTGCGCGAAATTCGCTCGCGCACCTCGCGCATGAACGCGATCACGAACGAACAGGTCTCGGGCATGAGCCTAATCCAGGCGTACGGCCGGCAAGACGCGGCGCGCCGCGACTTCGACGAGACGAACGTCGCCTACCGCGACGCGAACGTGAAGAGCATCAAGTGGGAGGCGATTCAAGACGCGTCCATCGACATGGTCGGCTCCGTCTGCCTCGCGTCCATCATCGTGGCGCTCGGCTACCGGCCGGTGAGCTTCGGCACCGTCGTCGCGTTCAGCGCGTACCTCTCGCAGTTCTTCGAGCCCATCAGCCAACTGGCGCAGCGTTACACGCTCGTGCAGGGCGCGATGACGGGCGCCGAACGCGTCTTCAGCCTGCTCGAGCTCGGCGAAGTCGACGCCGAGCCGAAGACGCCCGCGGCGCCGGGCAACCCCGAGCTCGCCGTCGCGCTCGAGCACGTGAACTTCGCCTACAAGCCGGGCGTCCCCGTGCTGAGCGACCTGAGCCTCGGCATTCGCCGCGGCGAAAAGGTCGCGCTCGTCGGCCCGACCGGCTCCGGCAAGACGACGATCACGGCGCTGCTCCTGCGTCTCTACGACATCGAAAGCGGCACCGTCCGCATCTTCGGCGACGACGTGGTCGGGCTCGATCGGCACGCGCTCCGGCGCCGTTTCGCCGTCGTCCCGCAAGACGTCGTGCTCTTTCCGGGCACCGTCGCCGAAAACGTCGCCGCGGGTGAAACGCCCGATCGCGAGCGCGTGCGCCACGTGCTCGAACGCATCGGCGCGCTCGATCTTTTCCTCGCGCGCGACGGCGGTCTCGACGCCGACGTGGGCGAGCAGGGCTCGAAATTCTCCGCCGGCGAGCGCCAGCTCATCGCCTTCGCGCGCGCCCTCTACCGCGACGCCCCGATCCTGATCCTCGACGAAGCGACCGCCAGCATCGACAGCGACACCGAGTCGCGTCTGCAGCGCGCGCTCGAGGAGCTCTTGCGCGGCCGCACCGCGCTCGTCATCGCGCACCGCCTCAGCACGATTCGCGAAGCCGACCGCATCCTCGTCTTACGCCAGGGCAAACTCGTCGAATCCGGCACCCACGAGGAGCTCATCCGCCACGGCGGCCTCTACGCGAAACTCCACGAGCTCCAATTCTCGCGCGAGCACGTCGTCGCCCCGCCGAAGTCGCCCGAAGCCGCCGCCGCGCTCCCACCCGGCGCCTGAAATCTCGCCACCGCGCCGTCGCTCCCTTTTTTTTGAAGGCGACCGCCAGCGCAAGCCGTCCAGACGACACCGCCGCACGCCGTTCCACCCACGCAGCGCCCGTCGCGGCGCCCAGCCCTGCGCCCTCTCAGCCGCACACGACGCGACGCCCACCGCACGCGACGCGACGCCCACCGCACGCGGGCTCTGCGATTCCGCGTGCTGCGGCGCGCATTCGCGGCGAGCGGTCTCGGGAACGCAGCGCCGTACCGCGCCACGACGCATAGATGGGCAAGTGTGGCGACGCGCACCCAATGCGATGGGAAGTGCGCGAGCAACGTCGTGGGATGCCCGCTAGGGACTCGGCCGGCGCATGTGCGGGTACCGGTTCACGCTGCGGCCCGGGCCGCTGTGAGCCCGTGCTTCGAATGCAATCGACCTCCCCACTCGACGACACTCGCCGCGATTCGTCGCCCGACGCAGCAATGCTTGGCCCTTGACGGGCCTTGACGGGCCCTCCAAACGAACTATAGCCTAATCAAATGACGCCTCGGAAAGGCCCCCGCTCGGATGGGCTCGGCATCGGAGCGCCCAAGCCGCGCGTCGAGAGCAACCCGCGCGTCGAGAGCAACCCGCGCGCCGAGAGCAAGCCGCGCGCCGGGAGCGAGCCGCGCGCCGGGAGCAAGCCGCGCGCCGAGAGCGAGCCGCGCGCGGGTGAAGCGCGGGGGCGTCGGTTCGAGCAGTTGAGGTTGGCTTTGGGCTCGAGGCGAGGGGGCGCGCGTCCGAATGCGGGGCGCAAACGCTCGGGCGAGCGCGCGCGTGCGCCGCATCGGAGTAGGCCGGTTCAGCGCGCCGCGGAGCCGGTGCACGTGACGCTCAGAGCGCGAATCGCGCCGCTAAGAAGCCAATTCGTGTTTCCTACGGTGCGGCTCGCGCTCGTTCGTGCGACGCGAAGGGCGCCCGACCGCTTCCGGGTCGTTCATTTTTCGGTGCAGCGCGATCACGTGCACTTGATCGTCGAGGCCGAGGACAAGCGCAGTCTTTCGAGCGGCGTTCGCAGCGTCATGATCAGAATCGCGCTCTACGTGAACCAGCTGCTCGCGCGTCGTGGGCCGCTGTGGGCGGATCGCTGGCATGGTCGCGCGCTCGCATCGCCGAGCGAGGTGCGGAACGCGATCGTCTACGTGCTCGCGAATTTCAGGAAGCACGCCCGGCGAGCAGCCCGTCGAGGTATCGATCCGTTTTCGTCCGCGCGGTGGTTCGCGGGGTTCCGCGAGTGGCACGTGGAGTCGGGCGTGCCGCCGCCCTTCGCCGAGCGAGCGCGCTGGGGGCTCGCGTTGCGGAGCGCGGCGGACCTCGAAGCCGGTGAAGCGGCGGACTTTGCGCCGCGTACTTGGCTCGCACGCGTGGGTTGGCGGCGGCGCGGACTCATCGGGATTGAAGAGCGTCCCGCGGATTGACGGGAAGCACCGCGCTCGTGCGTGGAGGCGCCGCGCGGCGCGAACGACGAACGCTCGGGCGTGAAACGCACGAGGCGGCGACCAGCCCACGCCGCACGGCGTGGCGACGGCGTAGGACGGTGCGCCCCAATCCAAGCGCCTGGAACGACTGGAGAGAGAGGGTGAACGAACGACGCCGAGGAGCGCGGCGTTATTCGAGCCAGCCCATGAGTACGGCGCGCTCGGCCATGACTTCGACGACGTCTTCGACGCGCGCGATTTCCCGAGCGCGGAAGGGGTGGCCGCCGCGGCCGACTTCGAAGATGGCGACGAGCTCGCCGTAGATGCACAAGGGCACCATCGCGACGCCGACGACGTCGGGCAGGCAGCGAATGAGGCGCCCCGCGATGTGACGGCTTTCGTGGCCGAGGCCGGGCTCACTCACGATGGTGAACCCGTTGCGCGCCGCCGCGAGCGTCGGGTCGTCTTCCCCGATGCGTTCGCCGAGCAGGCGTTCGGTGCGCGGGCCGTGGCCGCCGACGATGACGACGGAGCGCAAATCCTGGCGTACGCGGTGAACGAGTCCGATTTCGGCGCCGGACGCCGAGACGGCCGTGGAGATGGCGAGGAGCAGCGCCTCGGCCATGTCGTAGGCATGCGAAAGGACGCCGACGGGATCGACGGTGGTGACCCGGAAGGTGGAATGCGACGGCGGCGCGCTCGGGCGCAGGGTGAGCGCGAAGTCGTCGGGCGGCGGGGGCGGCGCGCTCTCGATCGGGCTGCTCGCGCGCGACTCGAGCTCGGCGCTCTTCGTCGCGAGATCTTCGACGGTCTGCTCGCGGCCGTTCGCGGGGAGCGAGCCGATCTCGTCGAGGCGGCGCCAGACTTGCCATGACTCGTGCCGGACGAACGAGCCGCGCGGAATGCGCTCGTGCGCGGCGCCGCGCATGAGCAGATCGAACGAGATGGGGCCGACCGCGACGACGCCGTTCGTGACGAACCAGCGGTCGCTGCGGGGCGCGCTCGGCGGCATGCTGTCACGCGGCGCGAGATCGGAGGCGAGAGTGGGAAGCGGCAAACCTACCTTGTGCGATAATACATACACTCGCCCACAAACTCCGACAAGCCCGACCGTCTCGTTTTGCCAGGATTGGCCGGGTTCCGCGGGGCAACGGTTCCGGATTTGGTAGCTATGTTCGCGTGATCGCCGCGGGCAAGGTTTGGTTGGTCGGCGCGGGACCCGGAGATCCCGAGCTCATCGCCGTACGCGGGCTCGAGGCGCTCCGCGCGGCCGACGTCGTGCTCTACGACGCGCTCGCCCATCCGGCGCTCCGTGCCGTGTGCAGGGAGGGCGCGGAGCTTCGCGACGTGGGCAAGCGCTTCGGGCAGCCGAGCAGCGTGCAGCTCGCGATCAACGAGGAGCTCGTCGCGGCCGCGCGCGCGGGCAAATGCGTGGTGCGGCTCAAGGGCGGCGACCCGCTGCTCTTCGCGCGTGGCGCCGAGGAAGCGCTCGCGCTCGTCGAAGCCGGCATCGAGTTCGAGATCGTGCCGGCGGTGTCGTCGCCCGTCGGCGCCGCGACGTACGCGGGCATTCCGCTCACGCACCGCGAGCTCTCCTCGAGCGTGACGTTCATCACCGGCAGCGATCGCGCCGGAGTCCCGTGGTCGCCCGATTCGTGGAAGAAGCTCGCCACGGCGACGGACACCATTTGCGTGTTGATGGGTATGCGACGCATCGACGCCATCACGGCCGCGCTCGTCGAGGGCGGCCGCCATCCGGCGACGCCCGCCGCGGTGATCCAGTGGGGCGCGCGGCCCGAGCAACGCGTCGTCAGCGCGACGCTCGCGGACATCGCCGCCCGTTCGCGCGCCGAGGGACTCACGAACCCCGCCATCATCGTGGTGGGCGAGGTGGTCGCGCTGCGCGAGAAGCTCGCGTGGTTCGAAAAAAAGCCGCTTTTCGGCCGGCGCTTGCTGGTGCCGCGCCCGAGCGGACAAGCGGAGCGCACGGCGCGGGCCATTCGCGCGCGCGGCGGAGAGCCGATCGTGCTGCCGCTCATCGCGATCGGGCCGCCCCCGGACGTTGCGGCGCTCGAGCGCGCGGCGTCGAACGTCCGCGACTACGATTGGGTGCTCTTCACGAGCGAAAACGGCGTCGAACGCTTCTTCGCCGTCGTGCGGCGGCTCGGGCACGACGCGCGCGTGTTCGGTCAGAGTCGCGTCGGGGTGATCGGGCCGCGCACGGCGGACGCGCTCCGGCGCTTCGGGCTCGACGCGGACGTGATCGCGGACGAGCACGTGGGCGAGGGGCTCGCGCGCGACGTTTTGAAACACGGCGTGCCGCGCCGCGTGCTGCTCGCGCGGGCACTCGTTGCGCGCGACGCTCTGCCGAACGCGCTGCGCGAAGCGGGCGCGGCGGTCGATGTCGTCGCCGCGTACGAAACGTCGCCCGTGCTCGAAGCGGGCGAAGAGCTCCGGCGGCTCGTCGCCGCGAAGAGCATCGACGCGATCTTGCTCACGTCGAGCTCGACGGTCGAAGCCGTGGTCGAGCGGCTCGGCCCCGGCGCGGCGGAGCTCCTCGCCGGCGTGACCGTGGCGAGCATCGGCCCGGTCACGACGAAAAGCGCAGAAAGCCTGGGTATTCGCGTGGATGTCGCCGCCCGTACCTTCACCGTGGACGGCCTCCTCGACGCGCTCGAGGCGAGCGCTCGCGCGTGACGACACGCCGCGGGCGCGCGGCGTCGCTCGCGACGGCGTGGGCGCTGCTTTCCGTGAAGGCCCTTGTCACGAGCGGACGCGCTCGCGCAGAATCGCCGGCATGAGAGCCTTGCCCCGTGTCCTGGCGCTCCTCGGCGCGCTCGCGCTCGCAGCCCCGGCCG
>DATJXW010000245.1:0-38139 GCA_035499895.1 Polyangiaceae bacterium
GAGTCGTTCGGCGTGACCGCCGGCGCACGAGCGAAGGCGCCCTTTCACTTCGCCGGTCATCGCCGTGAGGACGTGGCGAAATACTTCGAGGCGCTCGTCGGGACCCTCGAACCCCTGCGCCTCGAGCCGCAGCATTATGCCGCTGCGGGAGACTACGTCTACGCGACGCTCTATCACGAGTACAAGGTGCGAAAGACGGGCAAGGTGCTCGCGCTCAACAACGGCGTGCATCGCTTCAAGGTGAAGAACGGCCAAGTCGTCGCCTGGTTCGCGGCGGACGACACGCAACTCGTGATGGAAGCGCTCTCGTAACCGAGGCCGCGCTCGCTGCGAAACCGGGTCCGTCAGAGGCCGAGCGGACCCGGCTCGTACGCCACCTCACGACTCGAGCCCACGTCCGGCAGCGGTCGCCCGACGACGGCCGCGTGCTCGAGCGTCAGGAGACACGCGTCCTCGGGCAGCGTGACCGCGATGCTCGTGGGCAGGCCGTCCGCGACGCCGAGCACCTCGACCGCAAAGCGCGTGAAATCGAGCTTCATCCCGCGGACGAGCGGCGTGTCGCGAAAGAGCGTTTCGAAGATCGTGACGCCGCGGCGCGCGCCTTCGACGTCGAGCCGCACCTCGTCGCGCGTCGGGCGAGCGAGACGCTGCCGCGCCTGGGCCATCGAGAGGACGGTGAGGCTCGGGTGGAGCCGCACCAGCTCGGGCCGGTAGTAGCGCAGCAAGCTGCCGCCGAAGA
The DNA here is from genome assembly GCA_035499895.1 of Polyangiaceae bacterium. GTDB lineage: Bacteria > Myxococcota_A > Polyangia > Polyangiales > Polyangiaceae > PMG-095. The sequence goes on from DATJXW010000245.1 coordinate 740, forward strand.
GACTCAGCGTCGGATCGGCGCCGGTCAGCACGAAGAGCGGCGACCCCGGCCGACAACGCGAGACGTCGGTGTGGAGCGCGAGCTCGCGTTGGGCGCGACTCACGTGCACCATGAGCTCGGTGCCGGCGAGGCGAAACAGCCCCGCGACGCCCACGTGCATGAAGAGGAGCGCCGCGCCGGCGGCGCGCAGCGGCAGTCGAACCTTGCCGAAACGCAGCGATCGGGTTCCGTCCACCGCGCTCGCCACGAGCGGCGCCGACGCGAAGAGCGGCAGGAGGAGCATCCGACCGTCCGCCACGCCGCCGACCATCGGCAGCGTGGCGAGCAGCACGGCGAACGCGAACCACGTCACCTTCCGGCGCTCGGCGCCGGGCGCCGAGCCGCGCCAGGCGAGCCACACGACGAGGCCGCTCGTCGCGACACCGAGCACGGCGAGCGCGCCGCGCGCCCTCGCGGCGACGCCCCAGAGCGACGACGGCACGGCGAAGGCGAGCTCGCCGAGCAGGCACGGCAAGCGCGTCGCCGCGGCGGCCAGAAACGCCCCCGGCGCCGTGAGCGGCGAAATGTAGAGCCCGCTGTGCTTCACGCCGTAACCGGCGAGCGAGTAGGCGACGACGTACGCGGCCGCCGCCGCGGCCCACGGCAGAGCTCGGAGCACGCGCGCACGCAGCGGGCCCTCCCTCGCGCAGAGCTCGTAACTCACGATCATCGCGAGCGCCGCGAGGCACGTTTCACTCGCGAGCATCGCGAACGCAATCGACAGCGGTGCCAGCCAAACCGGCGCGCGGCCCGCGGCATGCCGCACCACCGCGAGCACGGCGAGCGCCCCGAACAGACCGCCGACGAGCACGTGCCGCCCCGCGACCCAGGTCAAATTCACGGAATTGCCGCTCGCGACCGCGAACAAGAACGAGGCGAGCCCCGCGCGGTTCGGCGCGAGCACGCCGCGGAAGAGCGCGAACGCCGGCGCGCTCACGCCCGCGAAGAGCGCAGCGCCCACGAGGTGCGCGGCGAGCGCCGACGGACCGAAGAGTACCCGGTCGAGAGCGATCGACAGACTCGCGAGCGGGCGGAAGAAGCGAATGTGGAGCGCCGGATCGGTGAACCACGGCACGAAGCCGCGACCGAGCCACTCTTCCGGGCGAAAGTTGCCGCCCGTAAAATCGTAGAGCGTCGCCGGTCCGAGTCCGAGCTCCGGGAGATCGCCGCGGAGGACGAGCCGCTGCAAAAAGTCGTCCATCACGAAGCCGGTGCGCAGCGCGGGCGCCGCGAAGAGCGCGGTCGCGAGCCACGCGAACGTCGTCCCGTGTCTGCCCCAAGCGTTCAGCGGCTCGTCGGCGGCGAGCTCCGGCGCTCCGGCCATGCACGGTTTTAAGCACCTCCGCCCGCGCCGTGCTACCCGAGGCGGCCGTGCCCGTCCTCTTCTCCGTACGAAATCTGAGCCACGCGTTCGGAGCCCGCCCGCTTTTCGAGGGCGTGAGCTTCACGCTCTCGGACGGCGATCGCGTGGGGCTCATCGGCCCGAACGGCGCCGGCAAGTCGACGCTGCTCAAGATCGTGGCGGGCGCGATCGCCCCGGACCGCGGTGAAGTCGCGCGGCGAGGCGGCTTGCGTTGCGCGTACCTCGAGCAGGTGACGGAGCTCGATTTTCCGACGGTGCGCGCCGCCGTTCGGGATCGCTTGCCGACGGGCGAGCACGCGCACGAAAACGAAGGCCTCGTCGACGAGTGGATCAACCGGCTCGAGCTCGACGCGGAGGCGCCGCTCGCGGGACTCTCGGGCGGCTGGCTCAAGCGCGTCGCGCTGGCGCGGGCGTTCGTCGGCGACCCCGAGTTGCTCTTGCTCGACGAGCCGACCAACCACCTCGACGTCGAGAGCATCCTCTGGCTCGAGCGCTTTCTCGCGAACGCTCGCTGCGCGACGCTCACCGTCACGCACGATCGACTGTTTCTGCAGCGGGTCTCGCGGCGCATCCTCGAGCTCGATCGGCGCAATCCGGGCGGCCTGCTCGACGTGGCGGGCGACTACGCGACGTACACCGAGCTCAAAGGCGAGCTCATGTCCGCGCAGGAACAGCGCGAGCAGGCCCTGAAGAACACGCTCCGGCGCGAGACCGAATGGCTCAGGCGCGGGCCCTCGGCGCGCAGCACCAAACAAGTCGCCCGCATCGACCGCGCGGGCTCGCTCGCCGCGGAGGTCGCCGAGCTCCGTGAACGCAACCGCTCGAACAAGCTCGAGCTCGATTTTCAAGCGCGCGACCCGGACGAGATGCGCCCGAAGCGCCTCATCGAAGCGCGCGGCATCAGCAAGCGTTACGGCGACAAACGCGTGCTCGCCGAGCTCGACCTCCTGATCGGTCCGCGCACGCGCCTCGGGCTCATCGGCGGCAACGGCTGCGGCAAGTCCACGTTGCTCCGCATCCTCACCGGGGACGAGGCGCCGACGCTCGGTGAAGTCTTCCGCGCCGACTACCTCAAGGTCGCCTACTTCGAGCAAGATCGCGCGTCGCTCGATCCGAAACGCACGGTCGCGCAGACGGTGAGCCCCGACGGCGACTTCGTGCACTTTCGCGGGAGCCACGTGCACCGTCACGGCTACCTCGAACGCTTCGCCTTTCGGCCCGAACAGATGGCCCAGCCGGTCGGCAGCTTGTCCGGCGGCGAACAGAGCCGCTTGCTCATCGCGCGCCTGATGCTCGAGCCCGCGAACCTCCTCGTGCTCGACGAGCCGACGAACGACCTCGACCTCGTGACGCTCAACGTGCTCGAGGAGGCGCTGAAGAGCTTCGAGGGCGCCGTGCTGCTCGTCACTCACGATCGTTATTTTTTGGACCAGGTGGCCACCGAGCTCCTCGCGTTCCACACCCGCGCGGACGAAGCCGGACGCGTGACCATGCTCGCGGATCTCGCGCAGTGGGAAGCGTTCCACACGGCGCAGTCGAACGAGCGCGAACGCTCGGAACGCGGCGTCAAAGCCGACGTTCCCCGCGGGAACGACGCCGCCCCCAAAAAGAAGAAGCTCAGCTTCAAGGACCAGCGCGACTACGACTCGATCGAAGGACGCATTCTCGAGAGCGAGGCCAAGGTCGCCGAAATCGAAGGCGAGATGGCGCGACCCGAGGTCGTTTCCGACGGCGCGCGGCTCGTCGAGCTCGATCGCGCGCTCGGCGCCGCGCGCGCCGACGTGGAACGCCTCTACGCGCGCTGGAGCGAGCTCGAAGCGCTGCGAAGCGAAGGCTAGACGGAGAGCGACACGCGCCCTAGACGCCTTCGTGCAGCAAGAGCTCGCGCGCGGAGCTCACGCGGCTCACGAGCATGAGCGCGACCGCGGTCGAGAGCAGCACGCCGCCGATGGCGATCATGGCAGGATTCTGGCCGACGCGATCGGCGGCCCAGCCGAAGCCGAGCATGCCGAGCATGGCCATGCTCGTCGTGGCCGTGTTGAAGGCCGTGAGGACGCGCGCGCGCAACCCTTCGGGCGTCGAGTCTTGCAAGAGCGTGATGACGACCGGGTTGAACGCCGCGGCGCTGAAGCCGATCGCGACCATCAGCGCGGCCGCGGCGAATTTCGATTTCACGTAGGCGAGGCCGCCGATGGAGAAACCGCCGAGCACGAGGGCCGCGAACACCACGTGGAGGAGCGTGCGCGGCTTGAGCTTCAAGAGCGCGATGAGCGCCGTGGCGAGCAGCATGCCGGCTCCGAACGCCGACCAAATGAAACCGAGCGAGAGGGCGTCGAGCGCCAAATCCTTCCTGACCACGGCCGGCAGCAGGAACAAGAACGCGCTCGCGCCGAGATTTTGGAGGCCGGACACGAGCGTGAGGAACAAGATCCCACGCCGGCGCCGGAGCAGGAAATCCAAACCCTCGCGCAAGCTCCGCGCGAAATCGGCGAAGCAGCCGGGCACGCTCGGAGCGTTTTCCGGCGCGCGCACGCGGACGAACGCCATGCACACCACCAGAAACACGAACGTGAGCGCATCGGCGTAGAGCACGTCGGCGATACCGAGCACCGAGATGCCGAAGCCGGCCACGACGGGACCGAGCAGCACGCCGATCATCGACGTACCCTGGATCAGCGCGTTCGCGGGCCGGAGCTCGGTGGGGCTCGCCACGAGCGGCAGGGCGGTCATGAGCGCGGGGCCGTAGAACGCCGACACGATCGAGATGACGAGCACGAGCGCGTAGAGGAGCGGCAGCGACAGCAAGCCGAAGCCGTACAGCAGCGGAATGAGCGCGACCAAAGCGCCGTGGAGCAAATTGATCACGATCATCGTCTTTTTTTTCGGCAGCCTGTCGAGATAGACGCCGATGACGGGGCCGAGGGCGAGCGGCGGCACCGTCTGCAAAACACCGATGAGCGACGTCCTGAGCGCCGAATGGCTCGTCTGATAGGCGAACCACAAGAGCGCCACCTTGTTCAGTCCGTCGCCGATCTGCGACACGGTTTCGCCGCTCCAGAGCAGTGCGAAATCGCGACGGCGCAGGAGACACCACGCGGGGCTTGCTCGAAACGCCGCGAGCCAGCGCTCCATGCCTCGAGTCTCGCAAGACTCGTTCCCGGTCGAGCCGGGACCCGAGCCGAGACCCGAGGCACGAAGATGCCGCAGGGCGCCCCGTTCGGGGCACGAACGAGCGCCCGGAACCCGGGGGAGCCCTGGCGGTCTAGCGTCCGCCGGAGTCGGGGCGCGCGATGCTCGCGAACAAGAACCAGGCGCGGCGTTCCGTCTCGTCGATCCACACTTCGAGCAAGCTCGCCGTGGCGATGTCGCGGTGCTTGTCGCAAAGCTCGTGCACTTCGCGCAGGTTCGCCGCGAGCGTCGCGTTGTCTTCGCGAAGCTCGGCGAGCATGTCCGAAGGCTCGACGTAGTCGGCGTCGTTGTCGAGCACGCGCTGCATCTTGGCGATCTGACCGATCGATTTGAGCGTGGGCGACCCGATCTTGCGCGCGCGCTCGGCGATGGGATCGGCCATGGCGAAGATCTGGTCCGCCTGCTCGTCGAGCAGGAGGTGGTAGTCGCGGAAATGCGGCCCCGTCATGTGCCAGTGGAAGTTCTTCGTCTTCAGGTAGAGGGCGAACACGTCCGCCAAGGCCCGATTCAGTGCGCCGCCGACCTCCTTGGCCGCCCCCGCATCCAAATCCGACGGCGTCGCGAGCGGCATCGCCCGCTTGTCCCTCAGGGTCTCCATCTTCGTTTGGTCAGCCATGATTTGCCCTTTCTGTCCGGAATCCTAGCCGCGGGCGGAGGACGCGGCCTCGATAAAAAGAGAGCGACCGTCGACGGGCCGAGCAACCCTGTGAGGACATGCCCGCGACGATGAGAAACTTCGGCGACGGCGCGGCGGCGTTCGCTCGCAGCCGAGCGGCCGGCGGGGTGGGCGTCGCGTTCTGTCTCGCCCTCGCCTGCGGCGAACGTGCCGGAAACGCACCCGCGACGGACGGACCGGCCGGTCGCGGTGCCAGCTCCGCGAGCGGTTCGAGCGCCGGCGGAATCACGGCGAACGCGGGCGCTTCGGGCGCGACGAACGGCGGCGGTACGAACGGCGGCGGGACGAGCGGCGGCGGTACGAACGGCGGCGGTACGAGCGACGGCGGTACGAGCGGCGGCGCGGTGTCACAGGGCGGGCGCGCGACGAGCGGCGGCGGAGGCGCGCTCGAGAGCGGCGGTGTTTCGACGAACGGCGCCAAGCCCGCAACGGACGGCGGCCGAACGGCGAGCGCGGGAGACACGTCGACTCGCGGCGGAGAGGGCGGCAACCCTGCGGCGGGCGCGGCGGGCGCGACCGGCGCCGTCACGTGCCCGCGCTACGACGCGTCGAATCCACCGACCACCCTCGCCCTGACCGGCAACCTCGGTACCCACGACCCCGCGCTCATCGCCGCCGGCGACGAGTACTACCTCTTTCAAACCGGGCCCGGCTTGCCCACGAAGACCTCGAAGGATCTCCTCGCCTGGCAGGGCGGCGCCGCCGTCTTCAGCACGAATCCCGCCTGGATTGCCACGGCCGTCCCCGCTGCGAGCGATCTGTGGGCGCCGGACATCTCGAACTTCGGCGGCTCGTATCACCTCTATTACGCCGCCTCGAGCTTCGGCAAAAACACGTCGTGCATCGGGCACGCCACGCGCACGAGCCTCAGCGCGGGCGCGTGGAGCGACCACGGTTCCGTCATCTGCTCCGGCAGCGGCGACGATTTCAACGCCATCGATCCGAACCTCGTCGTCGACGACGCCGGCACTCCCTGGCTCGCATTCGGCAGCTTCTGGAACGGAATTCAAATCCAGGAGCTCGACGCGACGGGAACACCCACGAGCGCGAAGCCCGAGTTCATCGCGTCACGCCCGAGCGCTGGCGGCGCGCTCGAAGGCGCGTTCATCGTGCGCGCGTGCGGCTATTACTATCTCTTCACGTCGTGGGATCACTGCTGCGACAGCCCGTGGAACTACAGCATCCACGTCGGCCGCGCGACGAACGTCACGGGGCCGTACACGGACAAGGCGGGCAAAGCGCTCCTCGACGGCGGCGGAACGCTGCTCGTTTCGGGTAACGACACGTGGACGGCGCCCGGTCACAATGCCGTCATTTTCACGGCCAACGGCGCTTACGACGTGTATCACGCGCTCGACGCGAATCACGCGAACCCGACGCTGCGGATTGCCGAGCTCGCGTGGGACGACGACGGATGGCCGGTGTCGGGCGGCCCGTGAATGTCGAGTGAAGTTAGACCGTTCGTCACGCCGAGTCGACGTTGCTCCGCGCGCGTGTTTCCTGGCGCGATCCGGAACGTCGACGCGACGTTCCCTCGACGCGCGGAGCGATCACCGCCGCACGCGAACGCTCGCAAGAAAAATGCGCTTGCGCAAGTCGCGCAGCGTGCGAGTCACGAATTCCAAATTGACTAGAGACCACGGGCGCGGAACTGCGGATCATCGCTCACGACGTTTCTGCTAGGCTCGGCCGCGCCGGCGTCCCGCCGACGTCTTTTGCTTCAGCGCGGGCTGAACCGAAGAGAGGCTTCCATGTTCTTATCCGTACTCACCGCGAATTCTCGCATGCTCGGCGCGACGCGCGTCGGACGGCCCGTCCGTTTGAGCGGACTCGTGCTCTCGCTGGCCGTCGTGAGTTGCTCGAGCAACTCCAGCGCTCCGCACGGCTCCGGAGGCTCGTCGGGGACCGGCGCGAGTACGGCGGGCGGTTCGGCGACCGCGGCGGGCGGCGCGCCGGGGAGCGGCGGCTCGGCGGCGCATGCGGGTGCGGGCGGTTCCTCGACGAGTGCGGGCGCGGGCGGCAGCTCGACGAGCGGCGGCAGTGCCGGCGCGCCCGGCGCCGCCGGCATGAGCGCGGGAGGCAGCGTGAGCTCCGGCGGTCAGAGCGCCAGCGCCGGCATGACGAGCGCGCTCGCGGGCGGTGCGGGACAGAGCGGCGTCGGAGGCGGCGCGGCCGGTACGGGTGGAAGCGGCGCGGGCGGCCAAACCGGTTCGGCGGGCAGCGGCGCGAGCGGCGCGCCCACGCTGCCCGAGTTCGTGACGTCGGCGCCCAACGATTACTGGAACACGATGGGCAAGGTGACGACGCTCACGAGCGGAACACCGACGCTGACCGTCGACGCGAGCACCAAGTACCAACAATTCACCGGTTTCGGCGGCTGCTTCAACGAGATGAGCTGGGACGCCCTGTCCGTCCTCAGCGCCGACGACGTGACGAAGGCGATGAAGCTCCTCTTCGACGCGAACGACGGCGCGAATTTCGTGTACGGGCGCATCCCGATGGGGGCGAGCGACTACGCGATGAGCTGGTACACGCTCGACGACACGGCCGGCGACTACGCGATGAACGACTTCTCGATCGCGCGCGACGAACAGAAGCTCATCCCGTACATCAAGGCCGCGCTCGCGATCAGGCCGGACATCAGGCTCTGGGCGAGCCCCTGGGTCGTGCCTTCCTGGATGATGGACTCGAGCTCGAACATGAAGAGCGACGCGCAGACGCTCGGCGCCCACGCGCTCTACATGTCGCGCTTCGTGGAGGACTACGCGAAGGACGGCATCACGATCTGGGCGGTGCATCCGCAAAACGAGCCCGGCTACGCCAAGGTGCACTGGACGCAAGCCGAGCTCATCGACTTCATGAAGACGTACCTCGGGCCGACCTTCGCCAAGGAGAACCTCACCACGGAGGTCTGGTGCGGCACCATGTCGAAGGATCCCGACGACACGAACATCGCCGAAGCGGCGGCGATGGACGCCGACGCCATGAAGGTCATCAAGGGCTTCGGCGTGCAGTGGAACCTCGAAGCGGCCGTGCCCACGCTCGCGGCGAAGGGGCCCGTCATGCAGACGGAGCACCGGTGTGGAAACTACCCCTTCATGAGCCCTTACTGGGACGAGAGTCGCTATAGCTCGAGCATGCCGCAAAACGATCACGCCTACGGGGAAGAGAGCTGGCAGCTCATCCGCGATTGGATCGTCGCGGGGGTGAACTCGTATAGCGCCTGGAACATGGTGCTCGACACCGTGGGGAAGAGCCTCGACGGCTGGCCGCAGGACGCGCTCCTCACGGTGGACCGCTCGGCGAAGAAGCTCATCGTCACGCCCGCGTACTACGCCTTCCGGCACTACTCCCAGTACATCCAGCCCGGAGCGACGCGCATCTCGCTCACGGGCAGCACCGACGCGCTCGCCTTCGCGAATCCCGACGGGAGCATCGTGACCGAAGTCTTCAACAGCGGGATGTCGACCCTCACGACGTCGGTCGGTATCGGCGCCTCCACGTACCAATTCGACGTGCCGGGCCAGGGCTGGGCGACGCTGCTCACGCCGCCGTGACGCGGCGAAACCGTCGCGCTTAACAACGCCGCCCCGCCGCCGTACTCTAAGCCGGTGTCCCCGGACGCCCTGACGGCCGCGCTCGCCGACGTCGTTGCCAAAGGCGATTTTCAGGTACCGCCCTACCCGGCCGTCGCGCTCCGCCTCCAGCGGATCCTCGCGCGCCAAAACTACGGGCTCGGCGAGGTGGCGGACACGATTGCGGCCGATCCGGCGCTCGCGGCCCGGATCCTGGGCGTCGTGAACTCGGCGCTGTATCGGGCGGCGGAGGACATCACGTCCCTGCCGCGCGCCGTGAATCGACTCGGGGCGCGCGTGGTGTCGGCGCTCGCCGTCGCCGCGGGGATCGGCTCGAACGCGACGCAGGCCGGCTCGCTCTTCGACGTGAAGTATCGCGCGTGGCGGCGATCGGTGACGTGCGCGCTCGCCTGTCAAAAGCTCGCGCGCCTCCGCAACGTGGACGAGAACGCGGCGTTCCTTGCGGGGCTGATCCACGGCTTCGGACGCTCGGTCGCCGTCGCCGCGCTCGAGCGACTGCTCGCGACACAGCGGCCGGCTGCGCCGCTAGAACTCCTGCAGTGGCTGCAAGTCGCGGAGGCGCAGCGCGAACGGCTCGCGCTCGCCGTCGCCGAACGCTGGCAGTTGCCCGAGGAGATCATGGAGGCGCTCCGGCCCGGCGTGAAAACGCCGATGGCGGCGCTCGTGGCCGAGGGCGAGCGCATCGCGGAAGCGCTCGAGAGCAGCTGGCGGCCCGAAGGGTCGTCCGCCGCGGAAACGCGCGCCATCGACGAGCTGATTCAGGGCTTGCCGGCGGCGCTCGACGCACTCGCCGCCGTGCCGCCGCCCGCCCCCGCGCGCGCGTCCGTCATCGCAACTCCCGAAAAGGCGCTCACGGGCGAACGCCGCCGCTGTTCGGTGCCGCTCGCCGATTGCCGCAAGAAGGGCGCGGCGAAGCTCACCGGCGTGAGCCTCGCGCCGACCGGCGTCGAAGCGTCGAGCTCGGCGCCGCTCCAAGAGGGCTCGATCGTGCGGCTCGCGGCCGGCGACGACGCCGCGCGCATCGAGAGCTGGTTCAACGTGGTCCTCTGCGCGCCGAACGGGTCGGCCTGGCGCGTCGAGGCGGAGCTCTTCTCGCCGCCGCGCGAAATCAGAGAGGCGTGGCAGGCGCTGTTCGAGCGCGCCGCGCCGGTGTGAGCGCGGCGGGCGCGCCTTCCAAGAGCTCGGGCGCGGGCACCAGCAGCCGCTCCATCTCGCGGGGCTCGAACTTGGTGAGGCCGCCCGCGTAGGTCCGCCCCTCCGTCACGTCGGTCGCCGACGCGAGGTGGCGCGCGAGCGCATCGAGCGCGGCCGCGGAGAGCGCCCCGCGCGGATACAAGCCGTGCGCGATGTTGATGTGGCGGACGAGCGCGAGATTGCGGACGAACGCGGGCGGCCGCCGCGCCATGTACGTCGCGAGGATCGGCGCCGGTTCGTGCAGGCCGACCGACCACCACGCGCGGCGATGCCGGGCGATGAAGCCGCGGTCGGCGCCCATGCGGCGCGCGACGGCCAGGAAGCGCTCGACTTTCGCGCGCGCGGAGGCGGAAAGCGCGTCGAGCTCGCACGGCAAATCGATGACGCGCCGGAGCGACGACGCGTCGGCGAGCGCCGCGCCCGCGGCGAAGAGCTCGCGCGCCTTCGTCACGGCGGGAAAGAGCACGTCGCGGGGGAGATCGGCGGCGTGCGGGCCGGCGATCCACACGCCGTTTTTGCCGGTGACCTGGCCGCGATGCACGCGACAGAGCTCGCCGAGCTCGACGTACCCCGCGGGGGCCTTGCGCGCGGGCAGGGTGAGCGGGGTCCAGCGCGACGCTTGCTCGAGTCGAGCGCGCGGAACGGGGCGACCGCTCGAGAGGTCGCCGAGGGCGTCGAGCGACGTGACGCGGCGCAGGCGCACGCTCGGCGCGCGCGAGCCGACCCTGAAGCAGCTGATCACCGCCGTCGCCTGCGCGTCCGAAAATGCCTGCAGCGTGGGATCGAGCAGGTGCAGGCTCTCGGCGCCGAGCCGCTCGAGCCGGAGCGTTCGGACGAGCGCGCCGTAGTTCACGGCGAGCCATTCGCTCGCGGTGACGAACGCGCCGTAGTCGCCGGGACGCGCAAGGTGCGCGGTCGCGAGAAAGAAGTGCGCGTGGAGTCCGGCGAGCCGGCTCGCGGAAAGCTCGAGCTCTCCGGCGCGACGCACGAGCCACGCTTTCCACTCGGCGGGGACGGCGTGGTGACGCACGTACGGCGGATTGCCGATGAAGAGCGTCGGGCCGGCGCTCTCGGGCAACGCGAGCGAGCGGTAGTCGGCGACGACGACGCGAGCGCGCTCGGCCATGCCGGCCGCGGCGAGGTGCGCGCGAAGCAGCAGCGCGGCGAGCGGGTCGACTTCACTCGCCACGAGCTCGGCGCGCGGGAAGCGGCGACCGGCCGCGACGACGAAGCGGCCGCTGCCGGCGCCGGGATCGACCACGCGCGCGGGCACGTTCGTCGCGGCCCATGCCGTCATCGCCCGCACGATTGCCGCCGGCGTGTAGGTCGCTCCGAGCGGGCGGCGGGCGACCGGCGAGCGCAGCGCGCACAATGCGTCGCCGAGCGGATCGTCACCGCGCGCGATCGCTTCACGCAGTCGGACGAGCTCGCTCCGAGCGGCGCGCGGCGTGCCCCGCTCGGCCCCGCGAGCCGCGAGCGCTTGCTCGGCGGGCGAGAGCCGGCCGACCGTGCGCGCGCCGAGCTCGAGCGCGACGGCGCTGAGCTCGAGCTCGTTCGCGCGTGACGCGGGCCGCATGCCCGCAAGTTACAGGAGCACGGAGCGCGTTCAAGAGCCCGCGCGCCGACGGCGCGTTCAGTCCTGCCAGGCCGGGATCTTCGAGGGCGTCGGCAGCACGAGGCCGCCGCGCACGGCGACGGCGATGGCGTCGGTGAGCTTGCGGCTCGCCTTGTCGCACGGTGCGTCGGGGTGCTTCATGGTCGAGCCGTGACAGAGCGGGCGCTCCTTCTCGCTCGCGCTCTGCACCCAGTGATCGGCGAGCAGCGCTTCTTGCGTCGGCGTGTCGAGGTACTTCCAGACGATGCGCGCCGTGAGCACGCTCGTGTTCGTCGGATAGGGCGCGAGCATCTCCTGGCGGATGGTGGCGCAGGTGCCGTCCCAGCGCAGGATATCGACGTCGGTCGGGCCGCTGACTTGCACACGAGCGGCGGCGCCCGGACCGCGGGTGCGAAGCACGAGCACCTCTTCCCCGAAAGAGAGCCAATTTTCGCTGCGCTCACCGTCGTACATGTTGACGGGCTCGAGCGTCTCCACCTTCACGTAGCCGCGGCGCCAGGGCGTGCCCTTCTCGAACATCGCGAGCGCGAGATCGGGGTATTTGCCGCGGCACACCTGCTCGACGAATTTCGCCGGCGTGGAGCACGGCGAGCTCTCGGGTTCGCACGCCGTCGGAACCGTGCGCACGGTCTTCGTGTCGTCGGTCGCGTCGTCCGCCGGTGCGTTCGCCGCGTCGGCGTCGCTCGGCGTCGGGGCCGGCGTGCTCGCCGGGACCACGGCGGGCGCGCTGGGCACGGGCGCCGCGGCTCGCGTGGCCACCTGCGCGGGTGCTTCGGCGACGCGCGCGCCGCCGCAGCCGACGAGTGGAACGGCGAGCAACACCGCCGCACGAACCCCGCGGAGCCAAGGTCGCCCCGAGCCAATCCTCTCTCTCATGAGAACCTCCCGAACGTTCGATGAAGCGCGTCGCCCGGACGCTCGTCAAGGTGAGTGTCGCTCAGTCGATGTGTGTGCGTGCACGCGCGACGTGCGTGCTGCGGAGCCTTGCCGGAGCGGTGTCCGCACTCGGGAGCACCGCGCTCGAGCGCGTGGGACGCACACGTCTTCACGCGTGCAAGCTCACGTGACGACCGACGTTGCCGCTCGCGTTCGGGCGATTCACGCCGAGCGCCTTCCCGTCGTCCGCCGGCGGCGGAACGTAGACTTCGTTGCCGGAGAATTCACGCTGGGGATGCGCCGGATCGATGCCCTGCTTGGCGAGCTCTTCGTCACCGCAGTTGCGGCACGCGAAGCCGTTGACCATGTGCATCGTGCGTTCTTCGAAACGGGCGCGCGCGCGCGATCTTGAGTGCGGCGTGAGCACGATCGGAAAAACATTTGCCGCAGCGTGAGTCGTTTCGCCGTGGTCGTTCCCGCGATGCTGTAAACGCCGGTACTTTCGGCGTGCGGGCGCTTTACGGGTGCGGCGTCCTGTTGGACGATGCGCGCCATGCCGACTTTTTCTTCGCGCGTGCTCGTGTACACCGCTCTCGGAGCGGGCATCGTCTTCGGTTGCGGCTCGAACAACGACGACTCGGGCTCGAGCTCGAACGGCGCGAGCGGCGGACGCGGCGGCAGCGCGGGACACGCGGGCGCTTCGGCGGGGCACGCGGGCGCGGGCGCTGGCGGCTTCGCGACGGGCGGGACCGTCAATGCGTCGGGCGGAGCGGGAACCGGTACCGGAGCCGCGGCCGGCAACGCCGGCTCGAGCGGACGAGCGGGCGCGGGCGGCAGCGCGGGCGCGACGGGCACCGGTGGTTCGTCGGCGGGCGCGAGCGCGGGCGGCAGCACGGCGAGCGGCGGCATGAGTACGGGCGGCACGAGTGAAGGCGGCACCGCGGGGAGCGGCACCGCCGGGAGCGCGACCGCCGGCACGACGAGCATTGCGGGCGGCGGCGGCACGGCGGGCACGACGGGCGTCGCGGGCGCGGGCGGACTCTTCGGGACGGGCGGCACGCTCGCCGAAGGTGGGCAAGGAGGCGAAGCGGGCGAAGCCGGGTTCGGCGGTGAAGCCGGCAGTGGCGCAAACGGCGGCGGCGCGGGAGTCGGCGGCACGGCGGGCTCGGTCGGAAGCGGCGGCACGGCGGGAGTCGGCGGTACGGCGGGCGCGAGCGGCGCGGGGGCGGGCGGTCACGCCGGCGGCGGAGCGGCGGGGAGCGGCGGCGTCGCCGGCACGAGCGGCGGCGCGGGAGTCGCGGGGGCGGGCGGCGCCTCGAGCGGCTGCGTGACGGGCACGCTGCGCGTCGATTACGCGCCCGGGAACACGCAGGCACAGATTCAATACGACATGAACGTCGTCAACGTGAGCTCGAGCAACATCGACCTCAGCACGATCGAGGTTCGCTACTATTTCACGCAGGAAAGCCCGGGCACCACGCTCGTCCCGCATCCGACGGTCAACCAGCTGCAAGGCCCCTACGACGCGGACGCGGGCACGCTCACGACGAACGAAGTCGCGATGAGCACGACGACGACGACCGCCGATCACTACTTTGCGACGACGTTCACCGGCACGACGAACCACGTCGCTCCGAACCAGTACATCGAGCTCGAGACGTACTTCTTACCGGGGAACCAGACGCAGACGAACGACTACTCGTTCGGGACGCAGACGACGAAGACGAGCTGGAACAAGATCGTGGTGTACGTGAACGGCGTCGAGCAGTGGGGATGCACGCCGTGAGCCGCGGCTCGAACGCGCGCGCCGCCTCGCGACGCTCCTGATCAGCGCTCGACGCGGGCGGCGGTCGGGTTCGCCGCACGCTGCGCGACGAGGAGACACTCCTCGAACGAGCGACTCGGCTCGTGCTCCTGCTCGGCGAGGGCGCCGACGAGCATCAGATTGTCGGCGAGGTCGAACGCTTCGATGCTCGTGCCGTCCGTCGCGTGGTCGCCGTCCGGCGCGAGCGCGCCGCGCTCCGCCAAGAACGCGCGCGTGCGCGGAGCGAAGCCGTCGGGGCTCTCCGTGTACGCGAGCACGCGCTTGCCGAGCGCGCGCGCGAAACCCATCTCGTAAGCGGTGCCGGCGTCGGCGCTCGGTCCGCGAAACGGGGTCATGTTCGCGATCACGAGATCCGCGCCGGCGATGAGCGCTTCGTTCGCGGCGCTGATGCGGAGCCCCGTGCTTCGCGGCGCGCCGGCTTCGATCTCGGCGTCGAGCGGGAAGACGCCCTCGAAGCCGTGCTTTTCGCAGAGCCGCTTCTTTTCTTCACCGGCGGCGACCGCGTCGGGCAGGAAGACGTCCGGACCAGCAAGGTACACGCGGAGCCGAGCCATCGGCGCCGAGCGTACTCCGGCCGGCGCGCTTCACTCAGCCGCCGCGACCGCCGAGACCGCCTTCGCGACCGCCGAGGCCACGACCGGCGCGTCCGGCGCCACCGGCTTCACGGCCGCCCATGCCCAAGCCGCCTTCTCGTCCGGCGCCGCCCATGCCGCGACCTTCACGACCGGCACCGCCGGCTGCGCGACCGCCCATGCCCAAGCCGCCTTCACGACCACCGCCGCCGGCTGCGCGACCGCCCATGCCCAAGCCGCCTTCACGACCGCCGCCGCCGACTGCGCGACCGCCCATGCCCAAGCCGCCTTCACGACCGCCGCCCGCCGCTGCGCGACCGCCCATGCCGAGGCCGCCTTCACGACCGCCCATGCCCAAGCCGCCTTCACGACCGGCCATCGCCATGCCCGCTCCGCCGCTGCTCGTCGTCGTCGTTCCACCGCTGCCCGTGGTCGTCGTACCGCCCGTGCCGGTACCGCCGGTCCCGCCGGTGGAGCCGCCGGTGCCGCCCGTGCCGCCGGTGGTCGTCGTGCTGCCGCCCGTGGCGTGTCCCGCGCTGCCGAACGTGCCGCCCGTCTCGGTGCTGGTTCCGCCGGTGCCGCCCGTGTCGCTGTTCAGCGCGTCGTCGCCGCCACAGGCGCTCACGACGAGCGCGCTCGCCATCAAGAAACTGAACCCAGTGCGAAGAGTGCTCATCGGAAAATCCTTTTTCGCGGTCGCGGCTCTCGGCGCGCGAGCTCGGAACCTATGCAGAATCCGCACCAAGCGTGGACCCTACTCGAAACACTGGTGCATTCGAAGTAGTCACCGCTGCCGCGGTTTACCATTCACACAAAAGGTGCGCTCGTGCGTGCAACTTCAGTTCATGCTCGGTTCTTTCGCTGCCCGTAAATAAGGCTCGATTTCGACACTCTCACCGAACCTTTTCAGCGCCGCGGCCAGCAGTCGACGCACGCGAAAGTACATGGCGGGCGCACGATTGCCGTGGTTCGGCAAACAGCATATTCGCAATCTCGATCTGCGGCCCGCACTCCGATGTTCGCGTCGCGAAGTATCGAATTCGGCTCAGTGAGAGATGATGAATTGAACGCGGCGGTTGCGCGCACGACCCTGGGGCGAAACGTTCGGCGAAATCGGCCGCTCCTGACCGTAGCCGCGGGCGCTCAGGCGCGCCGAGTCGATGCCGTGGGCGACGAGCCACTCGAGGACGGCGTTGGCGCGCGCCTCGGACAGCGACTTGTTGTGGTCGGGCGTGCCGGAGTCGTCGGTGTGACCCTGGATTTCGACGTGGGCGATCGACGGCGTGCGCGCGAGTGTGTCGGCCACTTGCTCGAGGAGCGAGCTCGAGTCGTCGAGAATGGTCGCGGAGTCCTTCTCGAAGTGGACCTGTTGTTTGATCTTGAGCTCGTTCGGCGTGAGCTGCACGAGCGACACCTTCGGACGCTTGTGCAGCGAGATCTCGACGCGCGCGTCCTCACGCGACGCAAGCTCGAAGGTCTGCGTGTGAAAGAGGAAGTCGGGCGCTTCGGCCTTGAGGCTGGACGAGCCGGGGACGACGCGCTCGAAGTGGAAGCTGCCCGTCGCGTCGGTCGTGAGGTCCAAGCTGCGATGAAGCGAGTCGCTGAGCTCGACGCTCGCGCCGCCGACCGGAGCGCCCGTTTCGGCATCGACGACGTGGCCCGTCACCGTGCCGGTGCGCGGCAACGCTTCGAGCTCGCAATCGACGTCGAACAAGCTCGTCGGAGCGGCGTCGCCCGGAGCGGCCGGAGCCGGCGGGGGCGCGTCGGACTCGCCGGCGCCCTTCGCGTCCGGGTCGGCGGGCTTTGCGCCTGGAGCCGGTTTCGCCGTGGTGGGATCGGCCGGCATCGCGAGCGGATCGACCGGCTTCGCGCTCGGAGCGGCCGGCGCGGCGCCCGCTCCGGTAGGCTCGTTCAGCGTGACCGAGCACTCGCCGGGCTTGTAGCCGTCGGCCGTCACGTCGAAGGTGTAGGCGCCGGGCGGCAGCGCGTCGGTGACGAAGCGACCGTCGTCGCCCGTCGCCATCGCGGTGTGCTCGAGGCCGCGGTACTTCACGATCGCGTGGGCGATGCCCTCCTGCTTGTCCTTTTCGTGCACGAGTCCGCGCGCACGGAGCTCGACCTTGACGGGCGGCGGCAGCACCTTCGGCGGGGCCACGACGACCTTCGGCGGCGGCGGCGGCGCGGCGTCGAACGCGTAGGCGACGCCGAACCAGAGGTCCCACGGCAGCGTGGGCGCGAGCTCTTCGATGAAGTTCGAGGTGCCGGACGTGCCGATGTCGACCGCGACGGTGCCGGTCAGGCCCGGGAGCCACGGCGTCGTGCGCGCGCCGACCGTGAGCGCCGAGGGGAACGTCGAGAACGTGTGGTCCTTACCGAGGCAGCCGTCGCCGGTGAACGGGGCGTGATCGAGGCAGGTGTAGCGCTGGCGATTGAAGGGAACGCCGAGGTTCCACTCGACGAAGGGCCGCACCGTGTCGATGAAGGCCTCGACCCCGAGGCCGAATTGCACCTGATCGACTCGATTGATGCCGAGTCCGAAGCGCTCCACGCGCGTGATCGGCGTCCCGCGAGCCTGTTCGACTTTTTCGACGAGCGTGCCCGAGTTGTCGAGAAAATAGCCGACGTTCGCGAGCACCCGGAGGGGCGCTCCGCCGTCCGCCAGCGAGCGAAAGTCGAGCGCGCCGAGCGCCGTGAGGTGGCCGCTCGTGCTCTTGCCGTTGAACCCGACGCTGCCCGAGCCGCTCAAAAGATCGAGCTCCGCGCTGCCGCCGAGCTCGAGCACGCCGAGTGGCGCGGGCGTGAAGAATTTCACGCCGAGCGCGCTGTTGCCGAGCACGTCGAGTAACCCCGGGGAGTGTTCGTCGTCGCCGTTGGCGAAGGAGCGCAGACTTCCGTAAGCTTCGAAGAACGAGACCGGCGTCACGGACAGGCCGAACGTGGTGCCGAAATGACTCGCGGAATCGTGACTGCTGTCGTCGCAAGGTTTCGTGGCCGTGCACAGAAAGCCGCTGCCGGAGTAGCCGTCGCCGAGCACGGAAACACGAAAGGTGTTTTCGGCGCCCGAGGCCGGGGCAGTGAGGTGCAGGAGCCCCGTGGTGCCTGAAACATTGTTTTGTTCACGCAGCGAGAGCGCGCGCGTCGCGGCCGGATCGGGGCCTTTCGACGGCGAGTCTTCGGCGTGAGCGCGACGAGCGGTGCCGATCAGCGCGAGGCCGACCGCGAGAAGCAGGGGTTTTTTTAACATCGTCGATCGGGCGTCGCGAAGCGAGTTGGTTGGTGAGCCCCGCTGCGGCGGCACGCCGGGGTTGGACGGCGCGGCGCAGAACGGGGCTCTGCCTCCCTGTGCCTCGGCGTCCCTGAAGCGATCACGCGCGGGCGCGCGGGCGTACGATTTCTTTCGAACGGCCTCGGCGCGTCGCCTCCGACGTCGCTTTTCTCGCGACGAGTGATCCTTCTGCCGCGAAGCCGGACACAAGCCGGGTTGGAGCTTTCATGACCACCCGACTGTCGGCCTTGCTGTCCGTGCTGATGCTTTTCTGCGGGATGCTGCTCAGCGCGTGCGGCGGCTCGAGCGGACTCGAAGTCGATCGCGGCAGTAAGGGAGCGGCGGGCGAAGCGGGCGCGGAAGAGAGCTCGGGCGGACACGCGGGCCGCGCTGGTAAGGGAGCGGCGGGCGAAGCGGGCGAAGCAGCGACCGAAACCGGCGGTTCGGCCGGACACGGCGGCGCGACGGGCGCCGGTGGCGCGTCGAACGCCGGCTCGAGCGGCGCGGTCGCGGCCGGCGGCGCCGTCGCGGCTGGAGGAGCATTCAGCTCGGGCGGCGCGTTCGCTTCGGGCGGCGCGTTCGCTTCGGGCGGCGCATTCGCTTCGGGCGGCGCGTTCGCTTCGGGCGGCGCGGCCGGCTCGGTGAACAGCGGCGGGCGCGCGGGCAGCGCCGGGATGGGCGGCGTCGCGGGGATGCCGAACGCCGCGCTCGTCTCCGTTGCGGTGACGCCCGCCGTCGCGAACGTGGCGGTCGGCACGAAGACGACGCTGAAGGCGACGGCGACGTATTCGGACGGCTCGACCCGCGACGTGACGACGACCGCGACATGGAGCTCGGACACGACGTCGGTCGCTTCGGTCGCGAGCGGCGTCGTCACGGGCGCGAGTCCGGGCACCGCGACCGTCTCGGCCGCGTTCGGCGGGCTCAGCGGGTCGGCGAAAATCACCGTGCCGACGGCGACGGTCACGTCGCTCAGTGTCACGCCCTCGAACCCGACCGCGGCGATCCAGGGCGCCGTCCAATTTCACGCGGTCGTCACGTTGAGTGACGGCACGACCCAGGACGTGACCCAAACCGCGACCTGGAGCACCTCCGACGGCTCCGTGGCGACCGTGAGCGCCACCGGTCTCGCCACCGGTCTCGCCGCGGGCAAGAGCGACATTCAGGCGAGCGCCGACATGGTGAGCGGCTCGACCACGCTGACGGTCACGGGCGCGACGCTCGTCTCGATCGCGGTGACGCCGACGAACCCGGCGCTCGGCGTCGGTGTCTCGCAGAAGTTCACGGCCACGGGCACGTTCTCGGACGGCTCGGTCTCCGACGTCTCGAGTAACGCGACGTGGAGCTCGAGTGACTACGGCGTCGCGACCATCGACACGACGTCGCACACGGCGACGACGATCGCCGCGGGCAGCACGACGATCGCCGCCGCGGTCGGTTCGGTCACGGGCTCGACGACGCTCACCGTCACGCAAGCGACGCTGACCGCGATCACGGTGAGCCCCGGCTCGAGCACGCTCGCCATCAACGGCACGGTGGATCTCACCGCGAGCGGCAGCTATTCGGACGGGAGCACGGTCGACGTGACGGGCTCGGTGACCTGGAGCTCGAGCAACACCGCCGTCGCGAGCGTCTCGAACGCCGCCGACTCGCACGGAACGGTGACGGGCCTCGCGGGCGGCACCTCGACCATCACCGCGGCGCTCGGCAACGTGGGCGGCACCGCCGGCGTGACCGTGACGCCGGCGTCGCTCGTTTCACTGGCGATTTCGCCGACCGATCCCTCGCTGCCGCTCGGCACGACGGTGCCGCTCACGGCCGAGGGCATGTATTCGGACGGCTCGGACGTGGACGTGACGAAGCTCGTGACCTGGACGAGCGACACGTCGAACGTCGCCGAGGTGAGCAACGCGAACGGGAGTCAGGGACAGGTGACGGCCGACGCCGTCGGAACGAGCAGCGTGCACGCGACGCTCGGCGCGGTGACCACGGCGACGACGGTGACGGTCACGGCGGCCCAGCTCGTGTCGATCGCCATCACGCCGGCGAATCCGACGCTGCCCGCGGGCACCACCCAAGCGCTCACGGCGACCGGCACGTACAGCGACGGCAGCACGACCGATCTCACCGCGCAGGCGACGTGGAGCTCGGGCACGACGAGCGCCGCGACGGTGAGCAACGCGAGCGGCAGCCAAGGCACGGTCACGGCCGTGGCGCAGGGCACGACGACGGTGACCGCGACGTTCGCGGGCGCGTCCGGTTCGACGCTCGTCACGGTGTCGCCGCCGAACCTCACGCAGATCGTCGTGGCGCCGATCGCGGACAGCGTGCTCGCGGGCGCCACCGTGAACTACACGGCGACCGCGATCTACTCGAACAACACGCAGGCGCCGCTCACGCGCGGCGTCACCTGGGCGAGCTCGAACACGAGCGTCGCGACCATCGCCGCGACCGGCCGCGGCGGACCCGGCGGCGGCGCGACGGCGACGACCGTTGCGGCGGGAAATACCACGATTTCCGCGACTTATCAGGGCGTGACCGGCGCGACGACGCTGACGGTGACGAGCGCGACCGTGACCACCATCGAGGTCACGCCGACCAATCCGTCGGTCTCCGTGAACACGACGCGCCAGCTCACCGCGACGGCGATCTACAGCGACGCGACGACGCGCGACGTGACGGCCACCGTCACGTGGGTCTCGTCCGATCCGACGGTGGCCGCGGTCTCGACCGGCGGGGGCGGCCCCGCGGGCGGAGCGCGCGGCAACGTGACGGCGCTCGCGGCCGGCAGCGCCACCGTTTCCGCGACGCTCGACGGACTCACCGGCTCGACGCTCGTCACGGTGACGGCGGCGACGCTCGTGTCGATCGACGTCACGCCCGCGGATTCGAGCGTCGCCGTCGGCACGAACGTCGCCTTCACGGCGACCGCGCTCTACAGCGACAACACGACGCAGAACGTGACGACACGCGCGACCTGGATCTCGTCCTTGCCGAACGTCGCCTCGGTGAGCACCGCCAACGGCACGCGCGGCCAGGCGCTCGCGGTCGCGGCCGGCACGGCGAGCATCAGCGCGACGCTCGACGGCGTGACGGGCTCGACGACGCTCACGGTGACGAGCGCGACGCTCACGAGCGTGCAAATCACGCCGTTTTCGCCCACGGTTCCGGCCGGCTTCAACACGAACCTCACCGCCACCGGCATCTACAGCGACAACACGACGCGTGATCTCACGGCGCTCGCCACCTGGACGTCCAGCAATCCGAACGCGGCCGCGATCTCGGACGCGGGCGGGACGAAGGGCGCGCTCACGCCGGTCGCCGCCGGAACCACGACGATCAGCGCGACGTATCAGGGCGTGAGCGGCACCGACACCGTCACCGTGTCGAACGCCACGTTGACGAGCATCACCGTCTCGCCCGCGAACCCGACCGTCGCCGTGCACGCGACCCAAGCGTTCACCGCGCTCGGCACGCTGTCCGATTCGACGACGCTCGACGTGACGGCGTACGTCACGTGGCTCTCCTCGACGCCCGGCGTCGCGAGCGTGAGCAACGCGGCCGGTTCGCGCGGCGTCGCGACCGGTCTCTCGACGGGGTCGGTGACGATCAGCGCGGTGCGCGGCTCGGTGACGGGCAGCACGAACCTCACGGTGCAATGAGTCCACAAGTGCCAATGAGTAAACACACCCAAGACGAAGCCACCGACGCGCCGCCCGATTCGGGCACCGAGCGCCAGCGCCAGCGAGCGGAGCCCGCCGCCGAGGAGTTCGAAACGGAGGAAGAACGGCGCTTTTTCAGCGCGCCGCCCGAGGGCGACGAGGAGCACACGCTCCCGAGCCTCGAGCCGGTCGTCGCCGAGGCGGGTTACGACGAGCACGAGCGACCGGCCGTGTCGGCCGAGCAGCGCGAATGGCTCGCGCGCGCCGAAGCTCGCCGCGCGACCTTGCAACGCTGGGTCGGGCTCGCGATGGTCGCCGGCGTGATGGGGCTCGTCGTCGCGGGCGCCGATCGCTACATGTCGACTCAGAACGCGACGCTGCGAGCGGCCGTGTCTTCGGTGTCGCCCGCACCCGCCCAGGAACCCCCCAAAAAAACCAGCGCAGCAACGGGCACGAGTCACGCGCAGGGCGAGACCGGCGCGCCGGGCGCAACGTCGATCCCCGTCGCGCTCGCAAAGGACTCGAGCGTCGCGCCGAGCGCACCGAGCAGCGCGCCGAGTGCCACGTCCGTGCCCGTCGCTGAGCCTCCCGCGCCACCGAGCGCGACCTCCGTGCCCGTGACGCTGCCCGCGAGTCCGAGCGCCACGTCGGTGCCCGTGCTCGCTCCGCCGCCGACCGCCGACGTCGCGTCGACCTCGAGTCCGGGTCCAGCGCCAAGCGAGCGGAGCGCACCGCCCGCGGCGACCGACGACGCGCCGGCCGTCACGCCTGCCCCGAGTGTCGCGCCCGTCGCCGCCGGTGCAGCCGACGCCGCGGGGCTGCGCGACAAGGCTCGAACGCTGCTCGCGACCGGTCACTCGCGCGACGGGGTCGCTTTTGCGCGCGCCGCAGTCGAGAGTGATCCGCTGGACGCGCGTTCCTACGTGCTCCTCGGGGCCGGACTGCAAAATCTCGGCGATTGGGCCGCGGCACGCGGCGTTTTCGAGGAATGCACGCGCAAGGCGACGCACGGGGGAAGCTCGGCGTGCCAATATTTCGCTCGGCGCTGAAATCAGTTTAAATTTGCCGCTCGACTGATCTCTTTTGCTGCCTCTGGCACACTCTTCTTGCAGATGGGTCCCGATCGGATGGCCGCCGGAAACGAAGCCGCTCCGCATTCAGAAGCGGACGCGCTCACGGCGTTGGCTCGTCTCGCCGCCGCGGGCGATCCGGCGGCAACCCGCCAATTCTTGAATGCGGTTTGGCCGGTGATCGGGCGGGTGGTCGCCGGCGTGCTCGGCGCGCGTCATCCGGAGGTCGAAGACGTGGTGCAGCAGACGCTCATCGCCGTCTGCCAGGCGCTGCCGGCATTTCGCGGCGAGTGTCACCCCGCGGGTTACGCGTCGCGCATCGCCCTACATGTCGCACTTCGTGCGAGGCGCAACGCGGCCGTGCGCCGCAACCGGAGCGAGGCGCTCGCGCAGTACAGCTTGAGCGAGCCCGAGGGCGCGCTGTCCGACGATCTCGGCGCCGAGCGCCGCAAGCGCGCGCTGCGCGACCTTTTGACGGCGCTGCCCGAAGAGCAAGCGGAGGCGCTCGGTTTGCGCGTGCTCCTCGGCTGGTCGCTCGAAGAGGTGGCGCGCGCGGGCGGCGTGCCGATCAACACCGTGCGGAGCCGCGTGCGGCTCGCGAAGGAAGCGCTCCGGCGCAAGCTCGACCGCGACCCGTCGCTCGCCGGTGACCTGGAGTTCCGGCCATGAACGTCGTCGAGCTCCAGCATCCCGAGGATCTGCTCGACAAGCTCGAGGCGGGCTCGCTCGCGGGGGCCGAGCGCGAGCGGCTCGACGCGCACCTCGCGGGCTGCGCGACCTGTCGCATGGAGCTCGCGATGCGCAGCGACTTCGCCGCGGAGCCGCCGCTCGCGCAGCCGGAGCTGCCGCAGCTCACCGTCGCGAAGCCGGAACCGGAGCGACGCCCGAGCAGCCTGTCCCCGCGGCGCGGGCGGCGACGCCAGCTGTCGCTGCTCGTGATCGCGGCGGCGTGGTTCGCGAGCAGCGCGCTCGCGGCGACGGCGGCGGTCTCGAGCGTGAAGGTGCCGTGGGCGATGTGGTTCGGACACGCGAGCACGCCCGCCGCGGCGCCGAGCAGCAGGACGGCGCCGCGTCACGTGAGGAGCGGTCACGGCACGGCAGCGCGCCCGAGCGCGACGCCGGAGGCCGACAGCACCGCCGAACCGCCGAGCGACAGCGCGGAAGCGGCGAGCAGCGCCACGAGCGCGCCGAGCGCGGACGCGCCGCCCGACGCGCCCGAGAGCGTCACCGCCGCGCCGGCGCACGTGAAAGCCTCGC
The DNA here is from genome assembly GCA_035499895.1 of Polyangiaceae bacterium. Lineage (GTDB taxonomy): Bacteria > Myxococcota_A > Polyangia > Polyangiales > Polyangiaceae > PMG-095. The sequence continues at coordinate 24,939 of DATJXW010000245.1, forward strand.
ACGGCGGAGCCGCGAGCGAGGCTCCGAGCGCCGAGCTTGCGCTGCCGGAGCCCGCGGCGAGCCCCGACGCGGCGGCGTTGCTCGCCGAGGCCGACGGCGCGCGCCGCGCGGGAGACGGCGGCCGCGCCATCGCGCTCTACCGCGAGCTCGAGCAGGCGTATCCGAGCTCGCCCGAGAGCGGACTTTCGGTGGCGCTGATGGCCAGGGTGTTGCTCGATCGCGGCGACGCCGCGGGAGCGGAAGCCGCGTACCAGCGTTACCTGCAGAGCGGCGCGTCGGCCTTGCGCGCCGAAGCGCTCGTCGGCCACGCACGTTCGCTCGAGCGACTCGGACGCACGGGCGACGCCGTCGCGGCGTGGCAAGAGGTGGAGCGACGTTTGCCGGGCACGGTCCACGCACGGCTCGCGGCAGAGCGCCTCACGGCGCTGAGCGACCGGTGAACCATCGCGTTCGTTGGGTCGTCGCGCTCGCCCTCGGCACGGCGACGGCAGCGGCGGCGCCGCCTCCGGTGGTGCGCGTGTTCGTCGCGGGCACGCCGGAAGCGGTCGCGGGCACGCGCGACGCGTTGCGCGATCGCTGCGCGCGTCCCGAGCTCGTGATCCTCGTCGAGGACGCGGGCGCCGTCGTCATCGAGCCGCCCGAGCCGAACGGCGACGCCGCGACGGGTAACGGCGCGGACGCGGCCGCGAACGGCGCGAGCACGTGGGGCGACGACAGCTCGTGGAGCGAAACGGCGCACGCGGAGAACGGAGCGGACACCCCGTCGCACGAAGCGCTCTTGCTCGGCTCCGGCCAGGCGACGGATCTCGCCGTCGGCTACGTCGCGCTCGAGACGGCCGCCGAGTCGCGCGTCGTGCTCGTCGACGGCCGCACGCACCAGGAGCTCGAACGCCGCGTGCTCGAGCCGACCGAGTCGCTCGAAATGTCGATCGAGACGGTCGCAAACGTGATTTGCGCGACCATCGACTCGGCGCTCGCCACGCGCGCCGCGCCCCTGCGCGCGCCCGTGCCGCCGCCGGCGCCCCCGCCGGTCGTGACGAACCCGCCGCCGCGCGCCCCGCTCGAAGCCGAGAGCGCGTACGGAGTCTGGGCCGGCGTGTTCGGCACCGGCGCGGATTACGGCGCCGGTTTTCGCGGCGGCGGCGGCGGTTTTCTCGGTGCGACGACCGGCTCGGGCCGCGTGCGCGCGAGCCTGCTTTTGCTCGCTTCCGACTTCCCCTCGCTCTCCCTCGATCGACAGGGCGCCGAGCCGTCGTTCGGCCTGTTCGGCGCGCGGCTCTTGCCCGGCGCCGCGCTGCGTGTCGCGGACGACATCGACGCGCTCGTCGGCGTGGGCCCCGGCATCGATTGGCTGCGGGTGACGCCGGGCACGCCGCCGCCGGGCGGTACCGCGGAGACGGGCGTGGGCAGCGTCGACCCCGTACTTTCCGCGCTGCTTGGCGCGCGCCTGCGCGTCGGCGGGCACGTCGGGCTCTGGCTCGCGATGGGCGCCGATCTCGACGCCGATCGGCACCGCTACCTGAACGTCGCGAGCGGGACGCCCGTCACGTTTTTCGAGATGCCGCGGCTCCGCGCGAACGGGCAGGCCGGCCTCGCCGTGACGTTCGGACGCGACGGCGCCGCCGCGGAGCATGCGTCGCCGGGCGTGCAAACCGGGAGCCTCCCGTGAAGCGCGCCGCGCTCGCCGCCGTCTCGCTCCTGCTCGCGTGCTGCAACGCGAACGACGTCGTGCTCTACGGCGCGGCCGCGGCCGGGGCCGCGAACGAGACCGGCGACGGAACCGGCGGAACCACGAGCATGCCGGAGACGGGCGGCACCGACGCGAGCGGCGGCAGCGGCGCGACGGGCGGCACCGACGCGACGGGCGGCGCCGACGCGTCGGGCGGTACCGACACGACGGGCGGTACCGACACGTCGGGCGGAACCAGCGCGACCGGCGGCACCGATGCTTCCGGGGGCATGAGCGCGACAGGCGGCATGAGCGCGGCGGGCGGCAGCGGGAATGTGCTCGGCAGCGCCGGGACGGACGCGCTCACTCCGTGCCTCTCGAACGACGACTGTTATCCGACGGACTATTGCTCGAAGACGAGCTGCGCCGACACGGAAGGCGTGTGCGTGCCGGCTCCGGTGTTCTGCGACGTGAAGCCCGCGACGGTGTGCGGCTGCGACAACGTCACGTACTGGAATTCGTGCGTGCGGGCGGGTTACGGCGTGGCGGCCGATCGTCCGGGCGATTGCGGGCCCATGGGCGCTCGCCCGCCGTGCATGAGCGACGAAGACTGCGGCGCGCCCGGTCTCACCTGCGCGCACCTGCTCCGCTCGGGCTCGATGACCTGCACGAACCCGGGCGGCACGTGCTGGGGGATCCCGCCCGATTGCGAGGGCAACGACATGGATCCGCGCCGCTGGGTACCGTGCGACTACGTGGGCGGGCCGCTGACCGACGCCGAGTGTTTCTCGACGTGCGACGCGATCTACAGCGGCGGCGTTTACGTTCCCGCGCCGCGCGGCGCGTGCCCGTGACGCGCGCCGTGTGGCCTCACCCGCGCCGCGCCGCGAGGACGCCGAGCCCGTAGCGCAAGAGCTCCTTGGCGCGGGCTTCGGTGCTCGCCTCGACGTAGCAGCGGAGCTCGGGCGCGTTGCCGGAGGCGCGCACGTGGAGCACCTCCCCGCTCTCGAACTCGACGCGCAGGCCGTCGACCGTATCGAACGCTTTGGGAGCGCCGAGCTCCGGGAACGTGCGCGCAATGCCGGGCTTGCCGGAGGTCGTGAGCTCGCTCACGAGCGCTTGGCCGCGCTCGGTCGGAAAATGCTCGAGCCGATCGCTGTCGGTGAAGCGTTGCGGCAGCTCCTCGAGCAGGCGCGACAGCGTCGTCTTCTTGGCGAGCGCGGCGAGGAGCAACGAAAGATGCACGACGATCGCGTCGCGCGTCGGCAGGGGCGCGAGCTCGCCGCCGCCCGGCACGTCGAGCGGCGTGGCCTGCAGGAAACCGCCGTTCGCTTCGTAACCGACGGAGCGCGTCGCGCCCTCGACGACGGCGGCTTGCATCGCCTCGATCACGAAGGGCGAACCGATGCGCGTGCGCGCGACCTTGAACCAACCCGCGCGCTCGAGCGCCGTGTTGCAGCTCACCGGCGCCGCGACCGAGCCGGCGCCGAGATGGCGCGCGACGAGCAGACACGCCGTGTCGCCGCGCAAGAAAATGCCGCGTTCGTCCGCGACGAGCGGCCGATCGCTGTCGCCGTCCGTCGAAACGATGGCGAAGAGGCCGTGCTCGCGCGCCCAGCCCGCCGCAAGCTCGCGATCCTCGGGACGAATCGCCTCCGTATCGACCGGGACGAAGCGCTCCGACCAGCCGAGCCGCACGACCTCGGCGCCGAGCTCGCCGAGCACCTCCACCATGAGCTCGCGCCCGACCGCCGAGTGTCCGTAGACGCCGACGCGCAGCCCGGCGAGCGCCCGCGGAAATGCCGACACGAAGCGGCGCTTGTAGTGCGCGCGAGCGGACGGATTCGCGGGTGGGAGCTCGCGTGTCTCGGCGGGCGTGAAGTAGCCCTTCTCGTCGAAGATCGGCGGAAGCTCGAGCGATTGCTCGCGGATGCCCTGTTCGTCGCGTTTGGTGATCTCGCCCTTCGGGCCGTTGAACTTGATGCCGTTACGGTCGTCGGGGATGTGGCTCCCCGTGACCATGATCGACGGCCAGCCCTGAGCGACCGCGTACAGCATCGCCGCCGGGCTCGGAACCTCCCCCGCGTGATCGACCGAGAGCCCGAAGTCCGTCACGGCGCGACCGACCGCGCGGAGGATGCGCGGCGTGCTCGGCCTGAGATCGCCCGCAATCGTGACGGAGCGCGCCGTCCCGAGCTGGCCGCTCGCGCGGAGATGCGAGAGGAACGCCGTGGTGTAGACGTACGCGACCAAGTCCGTGAGGTCCGTCACGAGACCGCGCGCTCCGCTGGTCCCGAACTTGACCCCGGAGCGGGCCATCACGTCGGACGTCGACACTCTCACCACGGTGCTCTGCTCCTCTCGTGCATGAAGCTCACGTAGAGGTAGCCGCACCCCCGGCCGCGCGCCAGGGCGTCGTTCGGATCAGAGCCCGGCGCCGACGACGTTGCCGGCCCCGGGGTCGCCGACCGTCAGCACGCGCTCGAGCACCGGACCGCCGCCGTAAGGATTCTCCACCAAAAGCACGGGGCCGCCCGGCTGCGCGGCGAGCGTGGCCCAGCCCATCGGCGGGTCGGCGAGGACGAACGGGTCCGTATCGAGGAGGATGTTGCCGTTCGTCGCCTCGGAGGCGATTCGACGAACCGCGGGCGCCGAGTTCGCGCCGGCGGGCCAGGCGACCCAGTAGTTCGTGCCGTCCGAGGTCATGCTCGGCGGGTTCCACGAGTAGCTCGTGCCGAGCAGGACGCCGGGAGCGTCGAGCAGCGTGAGCCCGGTGCTCAGGCGCGAACCGTACACCTGGTACTGGTCGTCGAGGTGGGCGAGCCACGCGATGAAGGAGCCGGAGCCGTTCGAAGCGATGCTGACCCAGGTGCCGTCATCGCCGGGCACCGTGAGCAGCGACTGAGTGGTGCCGGGCGTCGTGAGGTCGGCGGAGACGGGCGTCACGTCGAGTTGCCCGTAAGCGCCGGTCGCGACGAGCCACTGCGTGCCGTCGAACACGGCGTTCGGCGCGCCGACGGCGTTGAGCGAGGTCGTGCGCGTGACGGTTCCGTCCGGCGCGACGAGTGCGAGCGCGATGTTCGTGTTGGAGGAGGCGACGAGGTAGTTCGTGCCGTCGGTCGCGACCTTCGGATCGTAGCCGGGACCGAGCGCGAGCGCGGAGAGATCGACCGAGACCACGGCGCCGTCGGACTTCGTGAGCGTCGCGGCGCTCGAGCCCGCGAGCAGGCGGAGCACGCTCGAGCCGTTCGACGCCATCCAGCGGCCCGAGGCCGCGGCGTTCGCGCCGCCGAGCGCCTGAGTGCCCGGCGCCACCACGGTGCCGGTCGCGTTCACGCCGACGCTCCGCACCGAGTCTCGCGCCGTGTCTTGCCATTCGACCTGGAAGCGATCGCCGTCGAACGTGGCGCCGGAAACGCCGGGCGCCGCGGGGCCGAGGCCGTACGCCAGCGGCGGATTGTCGAGCACCGCGAGGCCGTCGCCGATCCGAGTCGCATCCCCCACCGGATCGTACGCGATGGGCGAGGTGCCGTCGGCGTCGGCCGAAATCGCGAAACCGACCGTTCCCTGCGACGGGAAGGGGTTGAAGCTGAAGGCGGCGCCCTGCGGGTTACCGTCCGTGCCGACCGAAAGCGCCACGGCGTTGTAGTAGTCGCTGAGGAGATAGCGACCTTCGACGAAGGTCACCCGCGTCACGTTGGAGTTCAGTCCGGCCGCGATCTGCTGATCGCTCACCGTCACGCCGAGCGCGTCGTCGACGGTGGCGATCCGGTAGTGCGGGCCCGACTGGCTACCGCTCGGATCGTCGGACGACCGGGCGTAGGCGACGAGGAAGTGCTGCCCGTCCGAGACCACGCCGATGGCGACGCCGTACGAGCCGTCTTGCCCGTCGGACGCGATTTGCACGGGCGCGCCGTGGTCCCCCGAGCTCGAGAGGGCGACGACGAACGCTCCCGCCGCGGTGCTGTATTGAACGAGGAAATGCGCGCCGTCGAAGGCCACGCCGCCCTTCAGGAGCGTCGCGCCGCCCGTCACGTCGAACACGTTCCCGAGCGCTTGTCCGCTGTCGTCGACGAAGAGGCCTTGCTGAACGCCGCTGTACGAGTCGGGGTCCGCGGGCGAACCGAGCACGAGCGCGCGATCGCCGCCCCACACGAGCGACAGCGGCGTGAACGGCAACGTGCGCGACGCGACGAGATTGCCGTCGAGATCGAGCACCGACAGCTCCGAACCGACCAGCGCGAGCCAGTGCGTACCGCTGTTGATCGCGAGTGGGCCGGCGTTACCGAAACCGGCCACCGCTTTGCCGGCGAGCTCCGTGCCCTGCGGGTTCACGTTGCGATCGTCGCGAAAAACGTACGCTCGCGGGCCGTAGCCGCCGACGAACGCGCCCGTGGATTCCGAAATCAAGAGATGATGTCCGCGCGACGTGGCCGCGGCGTAGCCGCCCGCGGGCGTCTGATCGAAGACCGCGTCCTCGAGCGTGACGAGCCGCGACGCGACGATCGCGGTGCCGAGCGGCTCCGTGCTCGTCACCTTGCCGAGGGGCTGCTGCCCGTCACTCGCCGACGACGCACACCCCACCGCGAAGGAACCCGCCACCAAACCCACCACCCATGACAACGACGTTCTCATAGTCACCACCAATCCTAAAACTACGGTGCGCTAGAATCCTGGCGCGTTCAAGCAGCGTTTTCCCGCGGCACGCGGAAGCGTGCGTGCTTGTGTGCGCGTGTGCTTCCGAGCCGGCGTCTGCCGCGACTTTTTTTTCCCTCACGGCATAGGGCACAGGAGCTTCGGACAGCCGGCCTCGTCGCTGTCATCGGCGCAGTCGGGGTAGCCGTCACAGCGGTACGAGCCGGGGACCGTCTCTCCGCTCCCGCAGGTAAACGTCGGTTCCACCGGGCAATTTTGCTCGTCGCTCCCGTCCGTACAGTCGGCGATGCCGTCGCAAACGTAGTCGCCTTCGATCGGGTGGCCGTCACACATGGCGCAGCTCGCCTCGTCCTCGCCGCCGCTGCAATCCGCAACGCCGTCACAGCGGTAGGCGAGCGGAATCACGGTGCCGTCACTGCAGGTGAAGCCGTGGCAAGCCTTCAGACAAGCGTCGATCGGCGTCGGACCGGAGCTACACATATACGCGCCTACATCGGCGCACTCGGCGTCCGCGACGCAAGCGTAGGAACAAAGCTCGGTCGGATCGTCTTTCGCGACACTGCAGTCGACGGGACGATCGATGAGCGCGCAGCTCTCGAGCTTGTTCGAGTACGCGTCGCAACTGTCCGGCTCCGGCCCCGTATCGCCCGTACCGGCGTCATTGCTCGCGCCGCCGGCATCGGAGCCGGCCGTCGTGCCGGCACTGCCACCCGAGCTCACGGTGCCGCCCGTGGCGCCGGAGCCGACCGCGCCGGTGCCGGAGCCGCCGCTTCCCGTCCTTGCACCTGCGCCGCTCGAACCGCCCGACGACCCGCCGGAGCCTCCGCCTGCGACGACGCTCGAGTCGCCGGCGACGTCCGCCGTGCCGTCGCTGCCGGCTGCGCCGCCGGTCGCCCCCGTGCCGCGTCCCGAGCTCCCGCTTCGTCCGGCGTGGGGGGCGCCCGCGCCGAGCCCGCCCTGCGCGCCGTCGTCCCCGCTCGTGCCCGACGAGCAGCCGTGCAGCGCAAGGACGCACGCCCCGAAGCTCAAACACCCAGCCAACCACCGCATCACGGACCTCGGCACTCTACGGCCCGCACGGCACCAAGAGTTAAGGATTCGGCACCCGTCCGCCGCTTCACCACCACGCGAGCACGAACGCTACACCAGCGCCCGCACGCAAGCGAGCGAGCGTCGTTCAGAACGCGACGCTCACACCCGCGGAAGCCGCACGCTCGCCGAGCGGCACGCCCTCGACGAGCGCGCTCACGTGATCGCCGAAGCCGACGCTCAGGCCGGCACCGAGCTGATAGTGGTGCACGTCGGTGCCCGTCACGGCGCGGCCGGCGTAGCGCCAATACACCGGGCCGCCGAAGATGCGGCCGAGCGCGTACGGATGAAAGATCTCGGCGAGGTTCACGCCGACTTCGCCGCCGAGCCGCAGATCGAACGCCTCGTAGAGCGGTGAGCGCTCGTCGTCGAGGTGCGTCCGCGCCGCGCTGAAGGAGAGCACGCTCGTGAGGACGACGAAATCCTTCGGTGCGTCGACGACGTGCCAGGCGGCGCCGAGGAACGCAGTCGGGCCCGGTGAGAAGTCGTGCGTGCCGTCCGCGAGCGAGAGTGAACCGCCGAACGCGACGCCGTAGCCCGCTTCGAGCGCGAGCGCCGGAGTCGGCAGGTAAGCGAGCTCGGCGAGCGTCGCGTAGCGGGTTTGATCGGCGCGGAGCGTGCTCGAAAAACGCAGCGCCGTGAGCGTGTACGTCCCCGCGATGCCGGCGAGCCAACGGGGCCGCTCCGCCTCGCGATGCTCCGCCAAGCTGCACGAGGCGACGCCGGTCGCGGACACGCCGCACGCGCGCGCCCTCGGCGCGGCCGACGAGACGACGACGAACGCAAGAAAAGCACACCGGCCGGCGACGAGCGATTCGACACGACGCACGTTCGTGAGCGGCTTACGCGCGCGGGCGCGGGCCGGTTTCGGGACGCGAGCGAAAGCGCGAGCCGGCTCGGGGGGGAGCGGGACAGCCCTGCCCCAAGCGAGCGAGAACGCGCGCGGCATTCGGGCTCGAGACGGCGTGCCGAACGCCTGAGCGCTCGCTCGCCGCGAAGGGTGAGCACTCCTGACACGCGCCCCGCCATGGCACGTCGATTGCTGATCGATTCGCAGCATGAGGACAACCCCGAAAGCTTTCTGGTTCGCGGCGTTCCTGCCGCTCGCAGGTGCCGGGCTCGTTGCAGGCTGCGGCAGCAAGAATCCCGTCAATCAGATCGAGAATCAGATCACCTGTCACGACGTGTGTCAGCGCTACTCCGACTGCTACGATCAGGGCTACGACGTGAGCGGCTGCACCGATCGCTGCACGAACGACTCCACGGCTGAGCAGCAGAAGGACGACGAGCTCAAGACGTGCGACGACTGCATCGGCGACAAGTCGTGCGTGTCGGCGACGTTCAACTGCGGTTCCGAGTGCTCGCCGTTCGTGCCGTGACGGCCGACCGTCGCCGGACGCCCCGCTCGCCGCGAGCGTGCTCGCCGCCGTCGCCAATGTAGGTGCGGGGAGGCGCGGGCTCGCCGTGAACTCGCCGCGTTGCGCCCCCGGAGCACTAAGGATACCCTCCTCGTTCCGCTTGTTGAGGCCGAGGAGGCTACGGATGGACTTCGTTCGATCGCGGCTCGCTTTGATTGGTTTGCTCGTGGCTTGGCCTGCTGCGCAGCTCGTGGGCTGCGCCGTGAAAGACCGCGAGTACGGCCCGGCGAGTGAGGGCGGCGCCAACGACGGCACGACCGGCGGAACCGGCGGGGCCAAAGGCGGAACGAGCGGCAAAGGCGGCGCGGGCGGCAAGAGCAGCGGCGGTTCGTCCGGCATGGGCGCGACCGGCGGCACCGACGGCCTCGCCGGCGACGGCTCCGACATGGCGGGCGCCACGGGCACGGGCGGCTCGTCGATGGGGACGGGCGGCTCGTCCACGGGCACGGGCGGCTCGACCTCGTCGGGCGGCACGGGCACGAACCGTGGCGGCAAGGGCGGCACGACGAGCGCGGGCGGCACCACGTCGGGCAGCTCGGGCGAAGCGGGCGCGAGCGGCGAAGCGGGCGTGAACGCGACGGGCGGCACGAACGCGACGGGCGGCATGACCGGCAGCGGCGGCGTGAGCGCGACCGGCGGCTCGAGCGGCATGGCCGGCACCGGCGGCACCGGCTCGGGCTGCGTCGCCGGCACGAATTGCCTGACCCTGCAGAGTGAGTTCCCCGCAAAGAACGGCGCGGCCTCCGCTTCGGACGTCTCCTACACGTTCGCGGCGCATTCGTCCCCCGGCACGTTCCAGTGCCGCAACACGCACGGCACCACGCCGAGCGGCACTTTCGGCGCGTGCGGCGCGACGACGGGGAACACCGTGTTGCCGTTCACGACCACGTTCGCGCAAGACTCGACGAAGGACGGCCTCTGGACGACGGAGGTGCGGCTCCAGTTCTCGGACGGAACGTACAGCGCGATCTACCAGCGCACCGTCTACGTCCACCACACGCTCTACGGCGTGGGCCGTTGCCCGGCGACGACGAGCGACCAGGCTTACGCGACCTACGCGAAGACGTACCTCGAGGACGCGGGCGCCATCACGGAGACCAACGTGAAGAGCCCGTTCATTCAGGTGCCGTTCACCCCGCCCCCCGACGGCGTCTACTACGTCACCTCCGCGGACGGCACGGTGAACTGGATGTCGCTCCGGCGAAACTTCGGCTTCAGCACCGACGGTCACTACATGGTGATGACGCGCAACTACACGTCGTCGAACGCGGGCGGCATGGGCTGCGCGGCGGCCGGGTTGCGCACCCACACCTCGCGCGGCAGCTGGTCGACGGGCCACACGCAGTATCAGTTCTGCACGGCGCTCGTCTTCAACAAGAAGGGCGCAGGGCTCTGCCTCGGCTACGTGAGCGGCGCGGTCACGATAGCCCCCGCGCACGTGCGCGGCGACTACGGCGCGCAAATCCCTTCGCCGCCCTATTCGCAATCGGCCGACAACTTCGCCTGGCGCAAGATGACGGCCCACATCGAGGGCGGCGCCTCGACGAACTTCTTCCCGAAGTGCGACGTGAGCGGCTGCACGACCGGCACGTACCTGCCGGACAAGAGCTACTTCCCCTACTTCAGCAACTGAGACATCCTCGGGGCGGCGGCGCGTCGAGTCGACCGGCTCGGTCGCGCAAGCGGCCGTCGTCCGGATCCGTCCGAGACTGCGGTCTTCTCGGATCCCAACCACTCTGGCGAATACCATCGCTTCCCCGTCGCTCGCGCGCCGCCGTCTCGACGATCCGAAGCTCTACCTGCGCGCGCTCGAGCTGCTCCGCGAGCGGCACGAGCGCCACGGCGGGCTCGCGCAAGCCGGCGTCGCGCTCGACGAGCTCGACGAAATCTCCGACACCACGCTCGCGAAGAAGCTCGCGCCGCGCGTCGCCGACGGCAGCTACGTCTTCGCACCGGTGAGCGAACGGCGGGCATTTCTCGGCGGCAAGTGGCGGCACGTGTATCGCGCGCCGCTCGCGGACACGGTGGTGCTCTTCGTGCTCGCGGGCGCGCTCACCGAAATCGTCGCGCCGCTCGTGTCCGAGCGCGTGTACTCGTACCGGAAGGGGCGTTCGTCGCGACAGGCCGTGCGGGACCTCGCAGGCTTCGTCAAAGCGCACCGCCGCGCCGTGCCGGACGTCCGCGCGCGCGGCCTGCACGTGCTCCGCCGCGACGTTTCGAGCTACGGCGACAGCATCCCCGTCGGTGAAACGTCGCCGCTCTGGCCGCTCTTGCGGAGCGGGTTCGCGCGCGCCGGACACGCGCCCGACGACGACTTTTCGCGCCTCGTCGAGCGCGCGCTCCGGCCGCGCGTCATCCGACTCGACGGCACGCTCGAAGCGGCGTCGCGCGGCGTGCCCATGGGTTCGCCGCTCCAACCCGCGGTCTGTAACCTCTACCTCGACGCGCTCGACCGGCGCCTCGAAAGCATTCCCGGCGGCTTCTACGCGCGCTTCGGCGACGATTTCGTGTTCGCGCACCCCGAGCTCGCGGCAGCGCGCCAGGCGAGCGACGCCGTGACGACCTCGCTCGAGGAGCTCGACCTCACGCTCAATCGCGACAAGGTGCGTGATTTGTTTTGGAGCGGCGCGGGGCGCCGACCGGCGGTTCTGCTCTCCGAGCTCGCGCGCGGCACGACTCACGTCGAGTACCTCGGCCTGCGCGTCGCCTTCGACGGCACCACCACGCCGAGCCAGCGAAAGCTCGCGCGCCTGCGCAGCGAGCTCCGTTCGCGCATCTTCGCCTCCGAGCGTCTCCTGCGCGACGTGCCGCTCGCCGAGCGCGTGCGGGCGCTCGCCGAAGCGACCAATCACGCGCTCGAGCCTCGCAACGAGGCCGCTCTGCTCGACGCGGTCGAGCTCTTCCTCGACGGCAGCGATCGCAAGAAGCTCGCCGAGCTCGATCACTGGCTCGCCCGCACCCTCGCCGAAGCGCTCACGGGCACGCGCGGCGCACGCGCGTTTCGCAGCGCGCCGCCGCGTTTTCTTCGAGAGCACGGCTTGCTTTCACTGGTCGGCCGGCGCCGGCGCCGCGGGGCCGCTTGATCGACCGAGCCGCGCTCGAAGCCGAGGCCACGCGCGAAAACGCGCTCGACGCGTTTTTCGCGCGCGAAAAACGCAAGGCCGCGCGGCGCGTCGGGCTGCCGCTCGCGCTCCTCGCGACGCACGGCTTTCGTTATCTCTTCCGGCGCGGCGTGGTGCTCTTCGCGCGGCTGCCGATCCGCACCGCGTTTCACGTCGCCGAGGTCGTCGTGTTCGCGGATTTTCTGGACCTCGGCTTTTTGGGTCCCTTGCTCGCCGTGCGCAGCGTGTTCGTCGCGTTCGGCGCGTTTCACTGGGGCGCGCTCGAGCCGCTCCGGCGCGCGGTTCGCAAGGAGATCGCGCGCGGCGAGGTGCATGCGGCCGAATGGGAAACGGCGCGCTATCTCCGCGTCGCGGTCGATCTCTGCGTGCTGCAGCTCTTCGGGCTCGTCGTCTGGCTCGAGTTCGCTCCGCGCCTCTTCCATGCGTTCAGCATCATCGACGCGTACGCCATCGGCTGCGGCGTACGCTCGATGGCCGAGACCGTGACGCGCACGTTTCACGCGGGCGCGTTCGCGGTCCGGCGCGTGCGGCGGCCGTTCGCCGCGCTCCTCGCCGTCGACGTGGTCGACGCCGGCGTCGTGCTCGCCCTCTGGCCGCTGCTCGGTCCCTGGGGTTTCGCCATCGCGCAGCTCTGCGGCGCCGCGGTCGAGACCGCGCTCACCTTGCGCTACGTACGCCGGACGTACGCCGGCCTCCCCGTTTCGGCGCCGACCGTCGCGCGCGTCCTCGCCGACCGCGCGCGCGCTCCGTGGTCCGTCCTGCGCGGGATGCTCGTCCCGGGACTCGGCAACCTGATTTCGCAGGTCGACGCGTTGCTCGTCGCGGTGCTCGCGCTCGGCCCGTCCGACGACGCGCTCGGGCTCGCGGCGGCGCTCCACGTGCTCAGGCCCGTGCTCTCGCTCGGCACGAGCTGGGCGCGGCTTTTCTATTTCGATCTCGCCGCGCTCGGCGGCGGCGTGCGCCGGCTCTTCCGCGTGCGCTTCGAGCGCACCCTCGTCTTCGCCGCGCCCGCGTTCGCCCTCGCTTCCCTCGCGGTCGCGGCGCTCATCGCGCCGGTGCTGGCGCGCGCGGCGCCGATGGGCGCGCTCCTCGGTTTCGTGCCGTTTCTCGTCGTGCGGTCGCTCTTCGCCGCGACGCAGATCCAGGCGTTCGCGCGCGGCGCGTACGGGGCGCTCGTCGCGGGCGCCGCGGTGGTGCTCGCGCTCGTGCTCGCGCTGCCGCGGCTCCACGTGTCGAGCGGCGTGCTG
>DATJXW010000246.1:0-14000 GCA_035499895.1 Polyangiaceae bacterium
GGGTCCGTCGAGGCGGCGGCCGGTTTGGCGAACGTGGGTTCGGCGGTCGTCATCGGGGCGCTTCGTCGTGACGGCGGAGCGTCAGCCAACACTGCCGGATGAAGCCCCAAATACCAAGGTAGATGATGCGCACGTCTTCGAGCCACGGGCTCCGGCGCCGGACGACCGGCGCTTTCACCCGTGCACCTCCCCGAACAGGGCCGGATCGAGCCAGCGCGTCTCGTCGCCGTCGATGAGCAACACCGACTCGAACTTCGCGCCGTGGCGCCCCTTGCCGATGTGCGGCTCGACCGCGTAAAGGCCGCGTGCGCGCCCCGGCGCGCCGGCGCGCAGGAACGGATAGGGCGTCCCTGCGAGGTGGTGCAAGACGAGGCCGGTCGCGTACGTGAGGAGGAGGGGAAGCTGGAAGCCGGTGCCGATGCGCGGCGCGCGGCTCGTCCAATTCGGGAAACCTTCGAGCGTGTGAGCGAGCACGTTCGCCGGATAGCGCGTGTGAAGCACGTCGATGCCGCCGTTCGTGAGCGCGGCTTCGACCTCTTCGCACACGGCGGCAGCGCTCGAGCCCGGTGCGGCCCAGCCGACGAGCTTCGCTTTCACGTCGGCGAGCGCGTCGAGGAGCTCGGCGTGCGGCGCCGTTTCGCTCGGGGAGCCGCCGCTGCCGGCGAGCCCCGTGTAGGCAAAATCAGCCGGAAAACCGCCGACGATCGGCGCCACGTCGAGGATGAACGACTCGCCCGCTTCGAGCCGCCGTTCGCTCGGCAGGGCGTTCGTTTCCCACATGCCGTCCCAATCGAAGCGCGTGCGCTCGCCCCACCAGGCGTACGGCGTGTGGAGCCAATGCCGCACCCCGGCGCGCCCGAGCTCGTGTTCGACGCGCGCGCACGCCTCGCGTTCCGTGTCGCCGGGGCGCACCGTTTCGGCCACCGTCAGGATGGCGTCGCGCGCGACGCGCTGCGCGTTCGCGATGCCGGCGACGTAGGCCGCGCGCATCACGGGGTGCCCCCGGGCAGGGGCGGCCGGTTGAGCCCCGCGACGATGGCGCGGACGAGCGCGCGCGGACCGAGGCGCGTGAGCTCGACGCCGAGCCAGTTCAAGAAGCCGTGAATCACGAGCACGCGCCCGCGCATGAGCGCGCGGTAGGCTTGGCGTGCGACGCTCTCCGCCGTGGCGACCTGGAGCCGGAAGAGCTTCGACTTCGCGATGCCGGAGACGTCGCCGAACTCGGTGCGGGTCGGGCCCGGGCAGCTCAGCGTCACGCTGACGCCGGAGCCGGCAAGCTCGTAGGCGAGGGCCTCGCTGAAGTGATTCACGAACGCCTTCGACGCGTAGTACGTGGCCATGAAGGGGCCCGGCTGAAACCCCGCGGTCGAGCCGACGTTCAAGACGCGCCCGTGCTTGCGCGCGAGCATGCCGGGCAAGAGCGCCCGCGTGAGCCGCACGACGGCCGTCACGTTGAGCTCGGTCATCGCGATCTCGGCCTCGGCGGGGCCGTCGACGAAGGGGCCGGTCGTGCCGACGCCCGCGTTGTTGACGAGAAAATCGACGTGAAGGTCACGGGCGGCGAGCGTCTGGACGAGCGCGTCGACGGCGCCCGGCGCCGCGAGGTCGCAGGCGATGGGCCAGGCTTCGACGCGGCCCGCGGCTCCGAGCTCACGGGCGAGCTCGTCGAGCCGCTCTTGCCGCCGCGCGACGAGCACGACGGAGTGCCCGTCCGCCGCGAAGAGTCGCGCGAGCTCCCGCCCGATCCCTGAGGAGGCTCCGGTGACGAGCGCGATGCCCACGCGCCGGACGCTACACCCGAGACCGCCTTCCTCGAACGTGAATTTTCATGGGTCCGCGCGGTCGGCCACGCCCTGCCGCCACGCCGAGACCGCACCTTCGCCGTCACGCGGACGACCCGCCTGGCGTCCGACCGACGGGCGGGAACACCCGCTTCCGGCTCTCGTTCGCGCGAACGGCTTGACGGTTCAAACACTTGTTTTATACAGGCGTTTGACCCATGCCTGAACCCAAGCGCTCCCGGCGCGGACTCGTCGTGTTTCTCTTGCTCGTCGCGGGCGGCACCGCCGCGTATCAAGTGCTCAATCGGCCGCCGAAGACGCTGACGTTGACGGGCGTCGTCACGACGGACGACGTGGTGGTAAGCCCGCTCGTCACGGCGCGACTCGACAAGCTTCTGGTGAAGGAAGGGGACAGCGTCAAGCCGGGCGACCTCCTCGCCGTGCTGTCGCCGGGCGAGCTCGCGGCCGAAACGGCGTTTTACACGCACAGCGCCGAGGGTTTTTCCGGACAAATCGAGGAGAGCCAGGCCTCGCTCCGTTACGAAGAGCTTCAGACCGGCCAGCAGATCCGGCAGGCGCAGGCGACGCTCGCGTCGGTGGAGGCTCAGCAGACCGAAGCGAACGCGAACCTCGAGAACGCGAAGACGACGCTCGACCGCACGAAGCTCCTGCTCGATCGCGGCGCCACGACGCAGCAGGACCTCGATCAAGCGACGACGGCGTACTCGGTGGCGCAGGCGCGCGTCGCCGCGGTCGCGAAGCAGGTCGACGCGCAGCGCGCGGCCGTCGGGCTCGCGCGCGCCAACGCCGAGCAGGTGACGGCGCGAAAGAGCGTGCTCGCTTCCGTGAAACAGCAGGAGGCGGCCGCCGCCGCGCAGGCGGAAAAAGCCAACGTGCGCCTGAGCTACACCGAAATCCACGCGCCCATCGGCGGCGTGGTCGACGTGCGGGCGGCGCGGCAGGGCGAGGTCGTGACGGCGGCGCAGCCGATCGTCACGCTGATCGATCCGGACGACCTCTGGGTGCGCGTGGACGTCGAGGAGACGTACGCCTCGCGCTTGCGCCTCGGCGACGAGATCGAGGTGCACCTCGCGTCGGGCGAGACCAAAAAGGGCAAGGTGAGCTACCGCGGCGTCGATGCCGGTTTCGCGACTCAGCGCGACGTGAGCCGCACGAAGCGCGACATCAAGACGTTCGAGATTCGCCTGCGCGTGGACAACAGCGACCGGCGCATGGCCGTGGGCATGACCGCGTACGTGCTCCTGCCGACCGGAGCGTGACGTGAACGCCATCGAGGTACGCGCGCTCACGAAGACGTTCGGCACGTTCACGGCCGTCGATCACATCTCGTTCGAGGTGAAGCAAGGCGAGATTTTCGGGATGCTCGGCCCGAACGGGGCCGGGAAATCGACGCTGATTCGCATGCTGACGACGCTCGTGCCGCCGAGCGACGGGACGGCGCTCGTGGCGGGCGCCGACATCGTCTCGGATCCGGACACCGTGCGGCGCGCGATCGGCGTGATTCCCCAGGCGATGACGAGCGACCTCGAGCTCAGCGCCGAGGAGAATCTGCTGATTTTCTCGAAGCTCTACGGCGTGCCGCGCAAGCGCCGCAAGGCGCTCATCGACGAGCTCCTCGCGGCGGTCGAGCTCACGGAGTGGAAGGACAAGCCGGTGAAGAACCTGTCGGGCGGCATGCGGCGGCGCGTCGAAATCGCGCGCGGCCTCGTGCACGAGCCGCGCATCTTCTTTCTCGACGAGCCGACGACCGGGCTCGACCCCGTGTCGCGCACGGCCGTGTGGGAGATGCTGAAGAAGATCAAATCCGAGCGCGACCTCACGGTGCTCCTCACGACGCACTACATGGACGAGGCCGACAAGCTCTGCGATCGCATCGCGATCGTCGACCACGGCACGCTCAAGGCGCTCGATTCGCCGCTCCGGCTCAAGGCCGAGCTCTCGGGCAAGGTGACGCTCGAGGTCGGCTTCGCGAACCCGCCGTCCGGCTGGCTCGAGCGGCTCGGAACGCTGCCGGGCGTCGAGTCCGTTTCGGGCGACGAGCGCGTGGCGCGCATCGCGTCGCACACGGGCCCGGCGACCACGACGGCGCTGCTCGAGCTCGCGAGCGAGGCCGGCGTGACCGTGCAATCGCTCTCGGTGAGCGCCACCACGCTCGACGACGTGTTCGTGCATTTCACGGGGCGAGCGCTCCGCGACGCGCTGCAGGAGCCGTCGCCGGCCGATCGCCACATTCGCTTTCGGCGAGACTGAGGTAAGCCATGCAACGCACCTGGGCCATCATCGAACGAGAGCTCCGCCGCTTCCGCCGGAGCCCGATGCTCATCCTGATGTCGTTGATGCTGCCGATCGTGCAGCTCGTGATTCTCGGGTACGCGTTCGGCGGCGCGGTGAAGCACTTGAACCTCGGCGTCGTCGATCAGGATCGCGGCGCCTACGCGCTCAAGGTGCAGGAGCTCACGGGCGCGGTCGCCGCGAACGCGAGCACGTTCGACACCGTGCGCTACGCCGACATCGGCGCCGCGGTAACGGATCTGCGCGAGGGCCGGCTGAACGGCGTGCTCTCGATCCCGACCGACTTTTCGCGGCGCACGCTCGCCAAGGACGGGCCGCACCTCGCGCTCATCGAGGACAACACCGACAACTTCGTGGCGGCGACGCTCGCGGCGACGTTGGGTTCCTTGGTTTCGGCGCTGCCGCAGGCGGTCAAACACGTCGAGCGCGTGGGGGCGGCGCCGCTGCTCGACGTGGTCGAGGTGTATCCGTACGTTCCTTACATTCAATATCTTTTGCCCGGATCGATCGTGATGTCGATCTTCATGATGGTGATGATCGGCGGCGGCATCATCTTCATGGACGACAAAGCCCGCGGCTTGCACGAGGGCTATCTCGTGACGCCGATCACCAAATTCGAGCTGATTTTGGGGTTCAATCTGTCCGGCGCCATCAAGGCCGTGATTTCCGGCAGCGTGCTCATGACGCTCGGGTCGGTCATCGCGGGCGTGCCGGACGCGTTCGAGCCGATGCGCCTCGTGCGGCTCTTCCTCGTGATCGTGGTGACGGCGATCGCGCTCGTGAGCATGATGTTCC
Source organism: Polyangiaceae bacterium (assembly GCA_035499895.1). GTDB lineage: Bacteria > Myxococcota_A > Polyangia > Polyangiales > Polyangiaceae > PMG-095. The sequence continues at coordinate 4,890 of DATJXW010000246.1, forward strand.
TCTTGATGGTGCGGATGAGCGATCCGCTCCTGCCGCGCGCACTCTTCGGCGTGTTGAACACGCTGCTCTACTTTCCGAGCGGGGCCGTCTATCCGCAGCAGGCTTTTCCGGGCTGGATGCGCGCCATCGCGAAGGTCGATCCGTTCACGTACGCCGTGCACGCGCTCAAATCGCTGTTGCTCAAGAACACGGGCCTCGCCGCGGTCAGCTTCGATCTCGTCTACCTGAGCGTCTTCGCGCTCCTCACGCTCGGCGCCGCCACGCTGCTCTTCAAGAGGACCTTGTGATCGGACACGCCGCGCGCCGCCGCTCGCCCGAGCGCGCGCCCACGCGCGGCGCCGTGCGTGCGGCGCGCGGCGACGTGGCGACCCGCAACCGCGTGCTCGGGGCGGCGACGCGCCTCTTCGCCGAGCGCGGCTTTCGGCGCGTGACGGTGCGCGACATCTGCGACGCCGCGTCGGCGAACGTCGCCTCCGTCAATTACCACTTCGGCGACAAGGAGCGTCTCTACCGCGAAGTGGTCGAGTCCGCGCTCGAGGCGCTGCGCGGCTTCGCCGACCAGGCGATGAACGCGGGACCGGACGCCTCCGCGGAGCAAAAGCTCGAACACTACGTGCGCGCTCACCTCGGGCGCGATCCGAACTCCGCGACTGCCCGCCGCGCGTCCGTGCTGCGCGAGCTCTTCCGCCACGAGCTCTCCGAGCCGACGCCGGTCGGCGCCGCCATGGTCGAGCGGGCGCTGAAGCCGCGGCTCCGCTACCTCGCCGAGATCGTCCAGAGCCTGCTCGGCGGCCGCGCGAGCGACGAAACGGTGCGCTACTGCGTGATGTCGATTCAGTCGCAGTGCCTCTTGCCGGTCGCGGCGCCCGTCGCGTTCGACATGGCCCCGTTACGTTCGCGTGCCGAGCTCGAGCGCCTGGTGCGGCACGTCGTCGCGTTTTCGCTCGCGGGCGTGCGCGACCGCATGCGCTGAAACGGGCGGCCCGGGTTCGGCGCTGCCTGCCGCCGAGAGCGGCTGTTCGGAGCCGCCGGGAGGGATGGTACTGTGCGGCCCGCAGCGAGGAGACGCCCATGAATCATCCGCACTTGCTCAGCCAGATCCCGCTTTTCGAGTCGATGGAAGAGGCCGATCTCGGGGCGCTCGCCGCGAAGCTCCGCTCGAAGTCCTTCGGCGAAGGCGAGGTGATCTTCGCGCAGGGGGACGAGGGCGACACCATGTACCTGATCGAGGAAGGCGCGGTCGACATCGTGGCGGGGACGGCCTCGCAGCGCGTCACGCTCGCCTCGCTCTTCAACGGCCAGTACTTCGGCGAGCTCGCCCTGCTCGACGGCGCGCCCCGCTCGGCCGCGGCCGTCGCCGCCCGCCAAACCCTCACGCTGGTGCTCGATCGCGACGACTTCGTCGCGTTCGTCCGCAGTCGGCCCGAAGCGGCGCTCTCGATCATGCACGAGCTCGGCGAGCGCATGCGCGCGACGAACGAGCTGATGACGCGCACGGTGACGCGCAACATCGTGGAAGAGGACGAGGAGAACATCTCGCTCGGCGACAGGGTGGCCGATCAGGTCGCGGCGTTCGGTGGGTCCTGGCCGTTCATCTTCATCTTCAGCGGGTTCATGGCGGTGTGGATGACCTGGAACTCGGTGACGGGGAAGCTCGCCTTCGATCCGCTGCCGTTCATGTTTTTGAACCTGTTTCTCTCGACCATCGCGGCGCTCCAGGCGCCGGTGATCATGATGAGCCAGAACCGCCAGTCCTCGAAGGACAAGGCGATGGCCGTCAACGACTACCAGGTGAACCTCAAGAACGAGGTGAGCATCGAAAAGGTGCTCCGCTCGCAAAATGAGCTCGTGCAACGGCTCGCCCACGTCGAGCGCATGCTCGGGCCGTCACGCTCCGTCGCGCCCGAACCGCGGAACTGACGCCCGCGCGCTCGGCGCGTCTTCAGCGCTTGAGACTCGCGAGGCGCTCGCGATAGCGCGCCTGCGAGTCGTTGTAATCGGCTTGAGTGAGTCCGAGCGAGGTCGCGATTTGACGGAGCAGGTTCGTTTCGCTCGTCGCGATGTCGCCGTCGGCCGCGGCGAGATCGACGAGCGCGTCGAGTACCTCGCGCCGGAGCTCGGCGTCGCCGAGCTCGCGAATTTCACGCGCAAAATGCGGGATTTGCACGGTGGACGCCTCGACCACGTGGCGGCGCATCGCCCCGCACACGGCGTCGATGCCGGCTCGGGTCATGCCGTTCACGCGCCCGAGCACCTCGCGGACGAGCGCTTCTTCCGCGTTCGAGTAGTCGCGATCCGCGTACGCGACGGCGGCGAGGAGTCCGGCGAGCGCCGCGACGACGCGCACGGTCTCGGGATCCGCCGCGGGCAGGTGCTCGCGGACGCGCACCGCGATCTCGCGTGCGTCGTCCGGAACCGCGAGCTCCGTTTTCAACCAGCTGCCGAACATGGCGCGGATGGTGCTCCATGGCGCGACGGCTCGCCAGTCGAGACGCTTTCGTGAGCCGCCCTACGCCGCTCGCGGCTCGTAACGAGCATGCGGTTCACGCTCCGGCGCGCGCTCGAATGGTCGAGCCCGGCGTTCGTCGCTGTTGCCTGCTCGAGCGACACGGGCAGCGTTCCGGGCTCGGGTGCTCCGCGCGCTGAAGCCGGGAGCGGCGCGGTGGCCGGTCGAGCGGGCGCCGCCGGGAGCTCGGCGGGCGGCCGCGGGAGCGTCGCCGGAAGCGGCGCAGCGGCGGGGAGTCCGAGCGGCGCCGGGCTAGCGGCCGGCGGTGAGGGGACATCGGGCGGTTCGGGCGGTCACGGGGGCGCCGGGGCGTCGAGCGCCGGCTCGAACGCCGCGGGCTCGGGCGATACGGGCGGTCACGCGGCGTCGGCGAGTGGCGGCTCGGCCGGAGCGGTCACGGGCGGGGCCGCGGGCGCCGGCGAGGCGGGCGCCGCGGGCTCGGGCGAGAGCGGTGGCGACGCCATTCCGGCGGGCTACGTGAAGGCAATCATCGGCGTCGGCTACGGCGGCATCCGCATCGTGTCGCGCGACGGCGGCAATCACTGGGGCGATCGCGTCTCCGCCGCGGCGAACGGCGGCGACGACGACGACCTTTTGCGCGCGGTCGTCTACGGCAAGGGTCGCTGGCTCGCTTCGGGGTGGAAGCTCATGTCGTCCGATGACGGCTTGCACTGGACCGACCATGGGAAATTCAACGCCGGCATCATCGCCGACGAGCAGATCATCGAGGGACTCGCCTACAAAGACGGCTATTTTTACGCCGCCGGCGACGGCGATCCGAGCCGGATTTATCGCTCGTCGGACGGACTCGCTTGGTCGCATTTCGGCGAAATCGGCGACACGGTGAAGCACACGGGGCTCACGTTTCGTGCGGGAGTGTTCGTCTCCTACGGGGACTCGAACACGAGTTACCGCTCGAGCGACGGACTCGAGTGGACGGACATGGGCATCGACGCAGCGACGTATTGCGAGAACGAGTGGAAGAGCTTCGAAGAGTGCGCCGAGGCGTGGTGGTCGGACGACGGCTACTACGTGCTCCCGCAGTGGGGTGGAGACATTCAGCGCTCGGCCGACGGCAAGAGTTTCAACACGGTGTATTCGGACGATCAGAGCAACACGCTCTATCGAAGTCGTGCGGTGGCCGAGGGGTACGTCGCGCCCGAGTGAGCCGTCTTCAGGTTCTTCTCGGCGGTGAGGGAAGGAAGGGCTGGCGCGCGCGTAGCACGGCGAAGTGCTTCGCCGCCGCCTCGCCTTGCTTTGCGTCCCATCGACCCTGGCGCTCGCCACGCACGCTCACGCGCAGGCGATGCCGAACACCCCCGCCGCGGATGCTCCGGGGGCTCTGGACCCAGCCGCGCCCCCGACCGCATCGCCGAACCCGGTTCCGCCCGCGACTCCGCCGCCGGCGAACCCGGTCCGAATCACGACGCCGCTCGCCGGAGCCCCGGCAATCGGGCTTCGTCGCGTCGACGTGGGCGCGAAGGTGTCCGACCGCTTCGTCATGCCGTCGGGTTACGCCGAGGTCGGCGGCGAGCTCGCTTTCGTCACGAGCGGCGCGATCGTCACGCCGTCGAAGGTCGCGTTCGGCGACATGGCGCTGTTTCGACCGAGCGCGCGCCGGTCTTTCGGTGACGAGCTCGAGCTCTCGCTCGGCACGACGTGGCTCGCGAAGGAGCCGAGCGGTGAGCACGCCTGGATTTGGCAAGGCGCGTCGGTCGGCGCCGTCTACGAGCCGGCGCCGGGCGGAGCCGTCGTGCTCGACGCGGCGGGGGGCCCGCTCTTGCACGGCCAGGGCTCGTTTTGGAGCGCTGCGCCCGGGCTCAGCCGCAAGTGGGCGCTCGACGGAGACACCCGCGCCGTGCTCTCGCTGTCGGACGACTTCACGGCGCTCGACCGGCGCGGCGAGCTCGGAGCGCGCGCTTGGCTCGACGAGCTCGTGCTCGGCGGCGAAGTCGAGCTCGGTCATCGCGACTTCGCGTTTTGGGTCGGCGCCGACTACGGGGTTCCGGTCGCGAAGCACGGCGAGCAGCCGCTCTTGCCCGGGGTCCCGCTGCGTCCGACGACGCGACTCGATCTACAGGTGGGGAGCGTCTTGCGCGTCGGCCGGCACGAGAGTTGGGATCTGTTCGCCTATTACGCATGGATCGATCGCGGCGAAGCGAATCGACCCTCGACGCTCCTGCCGATCGTGGACGGCGGGTTCGACCAGCAGCAGGTCGTGCTCGGCGTGCGGCATCGGTTCGAGCCGCCGGGCGGCGGCGTGATGGTCCCGGAAGAGGAGCCCTAGACCGACCGTAGAAAGCGTCCAAACGGGCGCGAGTGCCATTGTTTCTGCTGGGTTACCGCGGCATGCTTCAGCTGCCACATGGGATCGCTTCGTGCCGATGACCGAGATGTGAGAACTTCAATCATCCTGGGTTACGCTAGCGATTCGATGATCGAAGTGCCGCGCGCCGAGCAGAAACCAAAGCGGCGGGCGGCGCTACTCACGATCGAGGCCGCACTGCGGCGTGAGCCCGTCGGCTACCTGGTCGGTGCCTTCGTCACGGCCGTCTCGACCGGACTCGCGCTCGCGGCGGCGCCCTACGCGGCGCTCGCGCACGTGATGGTGATTTACCTGCTCGGCGCCGTCCTCGTGGCGACCCGATACGGCGTCGGGGCGTCCACGTTCACGATCGCGGTGAGCGCGCTCTGCTTCGATTACTTCAACATCCCGCCCATCTTCGCGTTCGCGATCCCCGATCCGCACAGCGTCGCGACGCTGGTCGGTATGCTGATCACGGCGATCGTCATGTGCTCGCTCCTGCAGCGCTTGCGCCACCAGCGCACGCTCGCGCGCAACAGCGAGGCGCGCACGCTGGCGCTCTGCGAGCTCAGCCTCGATCTGTCCGCGGTCGCGACGATCGACGAACTTTCGCGGGCGGCGCGCCCGCACCTCGAGCACTTGTTCGGGCCCAACGCCGCCGTGCTCGTCGGCGACGCCCGCACGCTCGAGCTCACGAATTGGGCAGAAATCGAGCGCACGACGGCCGGGCTCGCGTTCGAACGGTCGGAGCTCCGCGTGCTCGAGCTCGACGGCGCGACGCTCGCGTTCCAACCGATCACGAACGGTCGTGAAGCGTTGGGGCTCGTGCGCGTGGCGCTCGGCTCGGCGAGCGGCCAGCAGCGCGAACAACGGGTGCTGCTCGCGGCGTGCGCCGATCGCGTCGCCGTCGCCATCGACCGCATCGCGCTCGGCAACGCTGCTCGCCAGGCCCACGTCGAGGCCGAAGCCGAGCGGCTGCGCAACGAATTGTTGAGCGCGATGTCCCACGATTTGCGCACGCCGCTCGCGTCGATTCTGACCGCCGGCACGACCCTGCTGAACCCTGCGTCCACCACGGACGGTGTCCGGCGCGAGCTACTCGAGACGATCGTGGACGAGACGGAGCGTTTGAATCGACTGGTGACCGACCTCTTGAGTGTCACTCGACTCGAATCCGGTCGCGTGGAGCTCAACAAGGCTCCCGAGGCGCTCGACGAGCTCGTTTACGACGTGCTCGCGCGGCTTTCGAGCCGGCTCGAGGGGCGCGAGGTCGCCGTCGAGGCGCCCGACGACTTGCCCTTCGTCGCGATGGATCCGGTGTTGGTGAGTCAGGTTCTCGTCAATCTGATCGAGAACGTCCTCCGTTATACGCCCGCGGGTTCGCCGCTAGCCCTTCGCATCGTCACGACCGAGCACGAGGTCCGGCTCGAAGTCGCCGACCGTGGCCCGGGCATTCCGTCCGAGGAGCACGAGAAGGTGTTCGAGAAGTTCTATCGCGGGAGCCTCGCCAAGTTGAAGGACGGCGGCTCCGGGCTCGGCCTCACCATCTGTCGAGCCGTCGCGCGCGCTCACGGCGGGCGCATCCAAATCGGCAATAGACCCGGCGGCGGAACGATCGTCGAGTTCGTTCTGCCCGTCATCGAGCTCGAACACGCCGCGTCGTCGGCGTCGCTGCTCGCTCAGGAGGCGCACGCATGATTCCCGCAATTCTCGTGATTGAAGACGAGCTTCCGATGCGCCGCGTTTTGAGGTCGGCCCTCGGCGGGCAAGGTTACCGGGTGTGGGAAGCGGGCACGGTCGAGGAGGGATTGTCCGCGTTCGCCGCGCGTTCCCCGCAGGTGGTCTTGCTCGATCTCGGCTTGCCCGACGGGGAAGGCTTCGAGGTGGTCGAGCGGATTCGGGACAGCTCGGGCGTGCCAATCGTCGTCATTTCGGCGCGCGGCGACGAGCGCGATCAGGTGCGGGCGCTCGACAGCGGCGCCAACGACTACGTGACGAAGCCGTTCCGCGAAGCCGAGCTCTTCGCTCGCGTGCGCGCGGCGTTGCGCGGCGCCGCGCGCGTGTCGCGCCACGCCGAGACGCTCACGATCGGCCCGCTCCGCATTCATTGCTACGAGCGGCGCGTCTACATGAACGACGTCGAGATCGAGCTCACCCCCACCGAATACAACCTCCTGAACGCGCTCGCGCGCGAGGCGGGGCGCGTGATCACGCACCGGCAACTCTTGCGGCAGGTGTGGGGACCGGAGTTCGTCGAGGACGTGCAGTACCTCCGGGTGTTCATGAAGCAGCTCCGGCACAAGCTCGAGCCGAACCCGACCAAGCCGCAGTTGCTCGTGACCACGCCGGGCGTCGGCTACCGCCTGCGGCCGCCCGATTGAGGCGCCGCGCGCCGACCGAGCGGGGCTCAGCGCGCTTTGGTGGGGCGCACGACGAGCACCGAGCAGCCGGCTTTGCGCGTGAGGTTGTCGGCGATCGAGCCGAGCAGGAGCCGCTCGAAGCCGGAGTGGTCGTGCGTGCCGATCACGAGCAGGTCCGCGTGGATCTCGGCGCGGACGCGCAGGATCTCGTTCGTGGGGTCGCCGATGATGAAGTGACCGGTCACGTTGTTTCTGCACTGCAGGCGCGCCGAACGGACGTGCGCCTCGAGATGGTCCTTCGCGTCCGCGAGGGCGTCCGGATTGGCGACGGGCGCTCCGGCGTGCGCTCGATCGAACCGGTTGGTGCGGAAGACGTGCACGACGTGCAGAGCCGCCGCCGGAAAGGCGCGAGCGATCCGCGCGGCCATGGCGAGCACGCGCGTCGAGCCGTTCGACGCATCGAGGGCGGCGATGATGACCTCGGGTTCGTCACCCGTGTTGCGCAGCGGTTCGCTCGAGTCGGTCGTCATGCTCAAGGCCTCCTAGCGCTCCATCAACACGAAAATCGTCGTCATCACGATGTGCGCCGGCAGCATCGCAACAAACGCAAAAATAGCGTAGCGAAAGAAGCCCGGTAGTGCATAGCCCGCCCGCTCCGCGATCGCCTTCAGCATCAGGTTCGGCCCGTTTCCGATGTAGGTCGTGGCGCCCATGACCACGCTTCCGGCGCTCACCGCCGTGAGCATGAGCGGGTCCACCCCGGCGACCAGGTTCGCGTGGCCGGCGCTCAGGCCGCGCCCGAGCGCTGCGAACGCCGCGTAAGTCGGCGCATTATCGAGGATAGCCGACAGCCCCCCCGACACCCAGAAGAGTTGCCAACTCTTCTGGAGCGGGAGCTCGTGGGCCCTCGCGGCCAGGCCGAGCTCGATCGGCACGAGGCAGGCAAAAAGCCCGGCGAACAGCAGGCCGACCTCGAGGATCGGCGCGAGGGAGAAGGAGTTGAGCTCGTGGACCTCGCGCGACGTGGCGAAAAAGGAGCTCGCCGCGATGGCCAGCATCGCGAGCTCCCGCACGCCCGGCGGTAGGAACGACGCCGGTACGATCGCGAGGAGCAACGCGACGTTCAGGTAGCCCTTCACCTCGAGCGGCTTCCGCTCCGAGCGATCGCGCGCGCGCGCGGTTTCCGACTCCTGAGCGTAGGCGCGCCGGTCGATGAAGTAGAGCGCGATCGCGAAACTCGCGACGTAGAGCAGCCAAACCGGGAAGAGGCGGAGCGTCCAGAAGAAGGGGACGCCGCCGATGAAGCCGACGAGCAACGGGGGATCGCCGAGCGGCGTGAGCAGCCCGCCCGCGTTCGCGACGGCCAAAATCATGAACGGGGCGAGGTGCGCCGTGTGCTCGCGCTGCGAATTCGTGCGCAAAAGCGGCCGGATCATCAGCATGCTCGCGCCCGTCGTGCCGATGATGCTCGCGAGCACGGAGCCGATGAGGAGAAACAGCACGTTCGTGCGCGGCGTCGCCTCGAGGTCGCCGTTCGCGTAGATGCCGCCCGCGGTCACGAACAGGGCGCCGAGCGTCGCGATGAACGCGAGGTACTCGCTGCCGGCGCGCGTGACGTGCGCCTCGTGGCCGTGCGAGAGGAAGAAGGAGACGACCGGCACGCTGCAGAGCGCCACGATGAGGCCCTGAAACCAGCGCTTTTCCCAAGCGTGCGGCCAGAGCATCGGCATGAACGCCATGGAGAGCACGAGCCCTCCGAAGGGCAGCATCGTCCAGGTGGGTATCGTTTCGGGGCTCACGGGGTAGGGTGCGGCACGGGCGCACGAATGTGCGCAGAACAATCGTTTCGGCGATGCGTCTTCGGGCGTTCATGGCCGCGCGGCGCAGGCGCCGAAAACTAGAGTGGCGCGACGCCCGGTGAGGGCGCCGCGCCACAGCGA
>DATJXW010000247.1:0-4960 GCA_035499895.1 Polyangiaceae bacterium
CGAGCGCGAGTGGCGAGGCAAAGAAGCTGGCCTCAGGACGTTCGCGCTCGTCTCGTTGCTCGGCGCGCTCGCCGGCTTGCTCGGTGCGGCGTTCGCCGTCGCGAGCCTCTTGCTCGTCGGTCTCCTGATCACGTTCCTCAACCTACAAGGCATGCGGTCGGAGAAGAACACGGAGCTCACGACCTCCGCTTCGTTGCTCGTCATTGCGCTCGCCGGCGTGCTTTGCGGCTTGGGTCACCGCGTCACGCCCGTGGCCGTCTCGGTCGTCACCGCGGGCCTTTTGTCCTGGAAGGAGAGGATGGCGGAGTTCGGGCACAAGTTGACGGCCGCCGAGCTGCGCTCGGCAATTCTGCTCGGCATCCTCGCGTTCGCGATCTACCCGGTCCTTCCGAGCCACCCGATCGATCACTACGGTCTGATCGTCCCGAGAGCAGCCTGGTTCACCGTGGTTCTGATCGCAGGCATCGGTTTCGCCAACTACGTCCTTTGGAAGCTCTTCGGGATGCGCGGCATCGAGTTCACCGGCTTTTTGGGCGGCCTCGTGAACAGCACGGTCACCGTGACCGAGCTCTCCGGGCGCGTCGCCGACCTCGGTCGCGACGTCGTTGCTGTCGCGTATCGAGGCATCATGCTTTCGACCGCGGCGATGGCGCTGCGCAACGCCGTGGTACTCGGCCTGCTCGATCCGGGTGCGCTCGTGGTCGCGGGCGCGACGCTCGGGTTCATGCTCGTCGGCAGCGGGGCTCTCGCGTTGCTCGTCCCGCGTGCCGTTGCCGGAAGCTCGAACGAAAAGCCGCTCGACCTCAAGTCGCCCTTCTCGCTGGTTTCAGCGCTCAAGTTCGGAGCCGTGTTCTTGGCGCTGCAGGTGCTCGGGAGCCTCGGCCACAGGTTCTTCGGACATTGGGGCTTCTACGCGATCAGCGTCGTCGGGGGGTTCGTTTCGAGTGCCTCGGCGGTGGCGTCCGCGGCGATGTTGGCCGCGAGCGGCAGGATTTCTCCGACGGTGGGCGGTGTCGGCGCGACCCTGGCGTCCCTCGCGAGCGCCAGCGTTAACGTCGTGCTCGTCGGCCGTTTCGCTCACTCCCCGGAGCTCATGCGCAAAGTCGCGGGCGCCACGGCGGTCGTCGTCGCGGTGGGTTTGGTCGCCGCGTGCCTCACCGCCTGGCTCGCTTGAGGGGCGCCGTCGAACCGGCTCAACGCGTGCTCGGCGTCGCGGCGTCGTCGTCGGGAAGCGACCAAGCGCTGCGCACGGATTGGTAGACGGGCTCGGGCAGCTGGACGAGCACCGGTTCGGCCTTGTCGTCGAGCCAACGCAGGATCTCTTCGATGGCCTCGGGAGCCATCGCCGTGCAGCCGACCGTCGGCTGATGTTCGCCGCGCCAGACGTGCAGAAAGACACAGGAGCCGGCGCCGACCACGACGTCCGGCGCGTTCTGACGCACCACGACCCCGAAGCGGAAGAGCCCGTCGGCGCGACGAAGCGGGCTCCAGCGTTGCCAGCCGGTGCGTTTCACCTGCGTCGAGTCGACGAGCTCGTTGTAGTGAGCGGAGCGCTGATCCTCGACGCAATAGGTGCTCGCGGTCGCCTGCAAATAGGGAAAGCCGCGCGCGCCGCTCGGCAGTGACTCAGCCGCGCCGAAAGCCGTTTGCAAGGCGAACACGCCGGCCGGCGAACGGGCGTCCCCTTCACGCTTGATCGGTCCGAGCTCGCCCTCGGCCTGGAGCCCTCGCCCCCAAGCCAACCCGCGCCGGCCGAGACTCACGTGAACCGTCGTGCCGAGCTCGTGCCAGCCGCGCGTCTCGTCTCGCTCGTAGCGCCGCAATGACCCAGACGCGCTGTTCCATCCGGGCGCTCTCACGAGCACCATTTGACGAACCGACGCCGAGATGGGCGGCGGCGAAGCGCCGTAGCTCGGTCGCACGAAGCCGAGCGTCAAACCAAAGCAGCAAACCGTCAGGAGCCGTTGCACGTCGTGCGACGTAGCACGCGCGCCGCCGACCGAGGAACGCCCTCGACGCGCGGCCGCTCCGTGGCGCTCCGACCCGTCACGGACGACCCGCGGGCCCGCGATCGGGCGTCGCGCAGGCCGCTCTTCGTGGTCTTAGGTGAGCGGTCGCCAGAAACGACGTGCGGACTCAGAACCGAAGCGGTCCAAAGAAGTCTGGGTACGAGCAGCCCGGCCAGTCGGCGAACTTCGTGAAAGCTTGGCACTCGCCCGCGAGGCACACGAGCTCTCCTTCGCAGTCGTTCAACGCGATGTCGCAGCTCTCGGCGTCGTGTGAAAAGCAGAGCTCGACGTCCTCGGGGAACCCCGAGTAGAGGTCGTCGTAGCAATCGGCGTCGAGGCCGCACGCCGCCGGATCGTCGCACTCCGTGCCTGGAGCCGCGACGGACTCGCAGACCCCGGAGCGCTTGCGGCAATAGAGTCCGTCGGATCCCAAACAGACGGTGTTCGGAGTGTCGGCGTTCCCCGAAGCGGCAAAGCTGCAGGGACTGTCGCCGCGGCACGACGCCACGCAAGCGTCCCCTTTCTTTCCCCTCGACAACGCCGTGCACACGCCCTTACCCGTCGAGTCGGTGAAGCACATGGCTCCGAGGCCGCTCGGCACGCACTCGTAATCCTCCACGCAACTTTCGCCGAGCGTACGCGTCGGCGCGTAGAGGTGGTCGCAAGCGTGCGCCGGAATTTCGCTGCAATCGCTTGCCGCGGCTTCGAGCGCAGCCAGACATTCCGCTACCCGAGCGCCCTGGATGACGACCGCGCCGCTCCTGATCGAGGCGAGCGGCATCTTCATCGTGACTCTGCCGACGCAATAGTCGATGCTGCCGGGTGCCGACGGTTGCGAGCAGCAATTGACGGCGTCGTCAGTGCAATAGGCGTCGGCCAACGCCGTGAGCTTCGCCACGCTGGTCTCTTCGCTGCTTGCACCTGCATCGCCGTGCCCACTCGCGCCCCCGTCGTTCGAGCCGGCACCACCGTCGGCCGGGCCGGCGCCGGACGCGCCGTTCACCATCGCACCCGCGCCACCCGACACTTCGCCGCGATTGCCCTCGCCGCCCTCGCCGCCCTCGCCGCCCTCGCCGGCGCCACCGCGCGAACTCGCTGTGCGGCCTGCATCTTCCGTCGCAGCGTGCCCGGACGGGTCCGAGGGCTCGACCGGAGATCCGCCCGCTCCGCCCGACGACCCCGCGACTCCAGCGTGTCCGCTTGCGCCGTCACGCTCGTAGCTCGCGCTTTTTCCCCCGCAGTTCGTGATCAGCGCCGCCCCGAGGAGCAGGCCGGCCCCGAAATAGCGCCTGAAATCTGCCACCACTCCGCGCACCACCGCTCACATGATAGGCCATGACCGGAAGGCGGTCGAGCCGTATCCGAAGCGGAGGACAAGTCGACGCGCCGAAGATCGCGGAGCGCGCCATGCTGAACGTCGTCGCGACCGAAGCGCACGGGAGGTGGAGCTACCATGTCGAACGAGATTCAAGGGCTCACCAAGAACAGGAGCGAACTTGGCTCGCGTATCAAGAACCCGAATGGCTCGCTGAACGCCACGGCGTCGGCCCGGAGGCGCACGACACGGCGTCGAAAATGGCCGTAGCCCTCGCGGCTCTTGCTCGCGCGGCGACTGGACGGCCGTCAGCGCGTTCGGGTTGAGTCCCAAGAGGGCGAAGCTCGGAAGACGCGGCGCGTTTCGCGCTCAATGGGCAGTGCGTGCAGCACGCTGCGGCAAGAGCACGATGCAGGCCGCCATGAATACGAGCAGCGTGGCCGAAGCCGAATATCGACTCAGAGCGAGTCCACCGGAAGCATGCGGCTTGTCGAGGAAATCGCCCACGACGGCGCCCAAGGGCCTCGTCAGGATGAAGGCCGCCCAGAAGAGCACCGTCCGCGACACACGAGTGAAGAAGTAAAGCAGAGCGACCACGGCGAGGAGCGCGACGAATAACGCCACGCCACCAAGGTAACCGAGCCCTTCCGAATCGGCCGTCCAATCACCGAGCGCGGTTCCGAGCGTCTGCGAGAACATGATGGTGACCCAGTAGAAAATCTCGGAGCGGGGACCCACGACGCTGGAGACCGACACGGAGCCGAGCAAGCCACGCCACACGGCGAGCGACGCCATGAGGAGGACAAACAGCAGGAACGCGCCACCTGGATAGCCAATGCCGAGTGACCGGTCGGCAAAGTCGGCGAGCGTCGTGCCCACGGTGGTGGTCGCCACGATCGTCGTCCAATAGACCAACGCGTGAAAGCGTCGCATCTTGATCTGCACGATCACGGCGCCGAGGAAGGCCACGCCGAAAATCGCGCTGCCCACGAGATACCCGAGATTCATCGACATCGAAACGGCGTCGCCCGCGGTTTCGCCCAGGGTGGTCGCCGCGATCTTCAAGACCCAAAAGAGCAGCGTCAACGCCGGGACTTTTGCAAACCCACTGTCGTCGCGATCAGTCCTCGCGTTCGTCATCAGTGTCAGCATCTTGCCCGATCCGCGGCTTGATGAATCTTGCGCGGCGGGTTCCACGACGAGATCGGTCGCCTGCCGCCATGGGCGTTCCCCGTGCCGAGCTCGAACCTTCATTTCACACGAAGTGGTTCGGCGATCGCTCCAGCGACGACAAGGCATCGGTGCGGTTGAAGTGCGCGCCGAGGCGTGGCACTTCGCGACGGTCATCGGGCTGGTAGCGCCACCCGTTAGCAATCCGAGCGCGCCTCCTCCGGCTCATCTGACAGCATCGACACGGCACGTTTTTCAGCAACCTCGAAGACAAGGGGGAGACGCTCGCCATCGATGTGAGGACGCGCAAAGTCTCGTCGACGTGGAACCCGGGCTGCAGCAGCGAAGGACCGCGGGGTATCGTCTTCGACCCGAGCCATGGCTTCGTCATCGTCGCCTGCACCGATCACGTCCAAGTTCTCGATGCCGAGCATGGTGGCGCGTCCTTGGGCAAGCTCGACACGGG
>DATJXW010000248.1:0-31722 GCA_035499895.1 Polyangiaceae bacterium
CGTGCAGGACCTCGCTCCGGACGAGCAGGTGCGGGTCGGCTTCCGCAGTTCCGACGACAAGTTCATCGCGCTCCCCGTGCAGCCGCTCGCCAAGCCTTCGGAGAACCCGACGCCCCTCGATCTGACGGTCGAGCTCGGCAACCAAGTTTCGGTCCAGCGCGGCGACCTCGTGACGGCCGAAGTGACCGGCACCATCCACGTCCACGTCGAGGAGAAGACCGACGTCTCGGGCCAGATCAGCGTCAAGGGAGGGACGCTCGACGTTTCCGGCAAGCGCTTCGACATCGAGAACGGCACCGTCACCTTCACGGGTGACGCTTCGAACCCCACGGTGTCCGCGACCGCGCGCTGGGACGCGCCTGCCGGCTACTCCGTCTACGCGACGTACGCCGGGACGGCGAAGAAGGGCAGCCTGACGCTCCGCGCCGAGCCGCCGTTGTCACAAGAAGAGATCCTGAATCTCATCTTGTTCGGCACGCCGGAGGGCTCGGTCACCTCGGGCTCGGGCGACACGGCGACGAGCGCCCTCGGCGTAGCGGGCGGCACGGCGACGAAGGGCATCAATCGCGCGCTCTCGGACTTCACGCACCTCGACATCCAGGCGCGCATCGACACGAGCACGGGGGACTCGCGCCCCGAGCTCATGGTGCCGGTCAACAAATTCGTGTCGGCGCGCTTGACGCGCGAGGTCGGCGAGCCACCGCCCGGCACGAGCCCCGATCGCACCTTCATCACGCTCGAGCTGCGCTTGAAGCGCTACTGGGTGCTCTCGGCCATGTTCGGTGATCGCGGCGCGTCGGCGCTCGATCTGATTTGGCGCAAGCACTATTGAGTGGAACGACCCGGTCATCCGTCGAAAAGGCACGCATGGGAGTTTCCGATTCTGCCGCGCTCCGCACAAAAAAACGCGACGGTCTCCGAGCTCTGAACTCGGAGACCGTCGAACGAGTCTTCCGTCGACCGGGACTGCGGCGCTCAGGCGACCTGGCGCTTGAGCTTGCGATAGAGCGTCCGCCGATCGAGCTTCAGCACCTTGGCGGCGAGCGTCTTGTTGCCGCCGACGGCCGTGAGCACGCGCCGGATGTGCCGTTCCTCGACCTCTTCCATCGACGGCAACTCGAGCGGATTCGAGCTCATGTTCTGGAACTCGGTGGGCTGGAATTGCCGCACTTTCTCGGGCAAGTCCTCGACCGTGACCTCGTCGAAGCGGGCGAGGGCGACGGCGCGCTCCATGCAGTTTTCGAGCTCGCGCACGTTGCCGGGCCAATCGTAGTCGGTGAGCTTCTCGGCGACGAGACGACCGATGCGCGTCACCGGGCGGTTCGAGCGCTGCGCGGCGCGCTCGAGGAAATATTGAGCGAGGAGGAGCGTGTCGTTTCCGCGCGAACGGAGCGGCGGCACGTCGATGCGCACGACGTTGATGCGGTAGAAGAGATCCTCGCGGAAGCGCTTGGTCTCGACTTCCGTTTCGAGCTCGCGGTTCGTCGCGGTGATGAGCCGCGAGTCGAACGGAATCTCTTGTCCCGTCCCGAGCGGTCTCACCTTGCGTTCTTGGAGCGCCCGGAGCAATTTAGCTTGCATGCCGAGCGGCATCTCGCCGACCTCGTCGAGGAACAGCGTGCCGTTGTGCGCCTCGACGAAGAGACCACTCCGCGCCACGCGAGCGTCGGTGAAGGCGCCGCGCGCATGACCGAAGAGCTCGCTTTCGAGCAGCGTTTCGGGCAACGCCGCGCAGTTGACCGCCATGAACGGCCCGCGGCGTCCGCTGCGCTCGTGAATCGCGCGGGCGACGAGCTCTTTGCCGGTGCCGCTCTCGCCCGTGATGAGCACGTTCGTGTCGGTCTCGGCGATGCGATCGACGATGTCGGCCATGTGCCGGATCGAGTCGCTGTGCCCGACGATGTTGGGGAGCTCGTGCTGATCGACGCGACGGCGGAGTCGCTTGAGCTCGTCGTTCATCGCGCGGTGTCGCGCGGCGCGATCGACGGCGAGCGCGAGCGCGTCGGTCGACACCGGTTTCGTGATGAAGTCGTAGGCGCCTGCGCGCATGGCTCCGATCGCGTCTTCGAGCGTGCCGAAGCCCGTCATGACGACGACGACCGCGTCGGGCCGCTTGAGCAATGCCTGGCTGCAGAACTCGAGTCCGTTCATGCCCTGCATGTGGATGTCGATCAGGAGGACCGCGAACTCTTCGCGATCGAGCTCCGCGAGCGCCTCTTCGGCGGTGAGGCGCCAGGTGACTTTGTATCCGCGACGGCTGAGGCTCGCTTCGGCGAGCTCGCACATCTCCTTGTCGTCGTCGGCGACGAGAATCGCGGGGGCCGCGGCGGCCAACGCGGTCCCGCCAAGGCTAATGGTCGGCTCCGGGGTCTGGATGACGGTAGACATTGGGCCCCGAGCGATGCACGGTGTGTGCCTACCTGCCCCACACTGGGAACTAGCGGAATTATTGACGTTTTAGACCGAGCGACCGTGGCAAATTACGACAGGGTGTGGCAATTTGTCACGGTCAGCGGTGGTCGATCGGCTTGCGGGCCGCTCAGGCAGGGAGATGGAGTGGTGGTGGTCAGTGATGGCTGAAGACGACTCTCGGGGTGAAAGCGCCGAGCAAAAGCTCGCGATGCTCGATGATCTCCGGCAGGCGGAGCGCCGTGCGGTGAGCTCGCGCGTCGCCGCGGTGATCGCCCATCTCATCGGTACGCCGCTCCACGTCATCGCGGGTCGCGCGTCCCTGATTCGCGGCGCGCCCACGGACGCGACCGTCGCCGAGAACGCGCGGCGCATCGAGGAACAGGTCGACAAGCTCGCCAAGCGTATTCGCGCGCTCATCGACTACCTCACGGCGCCCGAGCCTGCGCCCAGGGAGGATTCGGTGCGCGCCGTGGTCGACGGCGCGCTCGCGCTCTACTCGCCGATCGCGGAGGTCCGCGGACTCAGCTTGAAGCTCGTGGGCGACATCCCCGACGCCAGCGTCGAAGGCACGTCCGCGCTCATCGTGCTCACGAGTCTGCTCTCGCTCGCGACGCGCGTGGCGCCTCGCGGCGCGACGTCGGAGCTCAGCGTGACCCGCGCCGCCGACGGCCGCGTGGCGTTCGAGCTCTCCGTCCCCGGCCTCGTGCCGCCGCAAGGGCGCATCGACAGCTTGGAACCGCCCGAGCAGCCCGAGACGGCGAACGTCGAGGAGCTGCAAGTGCTCTCCGTCTGTTCGGCGATCGTGCGCCGCAACGGCGGCCAGCTCGAGGTCGTCGCCGGTGACAAGGGCATCGCGAAGATCCGCTACCTGCCCGCCCGCGCCGCCTGAGCGCGAGGCGGCGGCGGTCCTCAGATCCCGAGGGTTACGCCGATGTGGCCGCCGATCTCGAGCCAATTGAACGAGTCCGTGTTGCTGCCGCCGGCGATGCCCGTCTCCATGACGTGCGCGCCGAAAGACACGATGGGGAGCATGGTGAGATCGAGAGCCGCGCCGACGTCGTAGCCGAGGTTCGTGTCGGACGCGCCGACGCCGGACCAGTGCCCGATGCCCGCGTGAGCGAAGACGAGCGGCTCGATGCCGAGATCCACGCCGACGCGCCCGCCGCCGACGAAACGAAAGGCCGTCACGTCGGGCGGGCCGCCGAAGTCGTGATAGTCGAAGCCGATCTCGGGGATGATCTTGATGATGGCGAGGTTCCACTGGTGTCCGAGCCGGAGCCCGAACCCGAGGCCGTCCTTGCTGCCGGAGTTGTTCGGCAAGTCGGCTCCGATGTCGATGCCGAGCTTCGGCTGGGCGCTCGCGGTGCTCGACGCGAGCAGGGGCAGAGCGAGCGCGACGCCGACGGCGGAGGCGCGGAGGAGCGAGCGAACGGCGCTGGATTCGAAAGTCATGCGTTCAAGGCCTTGCTGGAGTGGGATGTTGCGTCGGGACCTTGCGTCCCGTCGAGGTCGATTGTGGGGCCGCTTCGGCGAGAAGGAAGTGCTCACCGACGCGGCGGGCGGCGGTCGAGGCGAGCGCGAGCGTCGCCGCACGTAAGGCTTCTTTCACGATCGAGGGTCGGGCGGGGGCGGTCTCGAACAACGGGCGGCGTCGCGGACGGCGCAGGAGTGAAACGAGCCAGACCACGCCGGCGACCGCGACCGCGCCGACGAGGAGCGGCTCTCCGAGCGAGAGCGCGCGATCGAGCGTGCGGTTTCCGGCGACGCCCGCTTCGTGAAGTCGTTTCGAGAGCATGCGTTCGGCGTGCTCGACCTCGCGCTTGGCTTGGTCCACGTCCGTCTTTCGGGCTCCATTCGTCGTCATGAAATACCTCCGGTCCGCTCGCTGGCGGACGCATTCGTTTTGAGCGCGCCGAAGGCGCGGTGTGCCGTTTTCGCGCCGGCGCCGGCAATCACGAGCGAGAGGGTGAGGCTCAGCGCGAGCGGCCACGCTTGACGGTCGAATGGCGCGTGCCGCGCGAGCACGAGCGGCGCCAGCGTGAGGATCACGAGCGACAGCGCCACGAACGTCATCGCCACGATGCTGCCGAGCACGAGCACCACGGCGTGCGCGGCGAGATCACGCGCCCGCACGGCGGCGAGCTTCGCTTCCGCGCGCGCGAGCTCGATCGCGCTTTCGACGACGCGCAGCGACGCCGCGACGGCTTCGTGCGACGCGGCGTGAGCTCCGGGTGCGGGCATCGCGCTGCGTGAATGCAGTCTTCGTACCAGGCGCGGCTTGGTCCGGTGCTTGCAGAGTTCGGGGCGACCCCTCAACACCGAGGTACATCATGCAGAATCTCCGCAACATCATTCTGTCCGTGGGTGCGGCCATCGCCGGCACCAAGATCGTCCGTGCCGTCTCCGACCTCGAGGTCGACGACGTGCTCGCCCCACTCGGGCTCTCACGTCGCCGCACGCACGTGGCGCAAGATCTCGCCCTGCTCGGCGCGGGCATGGTCGTCGGCGGCGCGGTCGCCCTCATTTTTGCCCCGATGAGCGGTCGTGAGACGCGACAGCGCATCGCTCGCAAGGCCGACGAACTCAGCGACGCGGCCACGGACAAAATCCGCGAGCTCCGTGACGAGGTGCGGCCGCGCCTCGGCAACAGCCACGTTTCGGAGTCGCATCACACGTAGGGCGATGCGCGACGGCCGGAGCGCGGGGGCAATTTGCGTCGCGTTCCGGTCGTCGCTCTCGGACTTGGCCCGCCGTTTGCTCTTGGCATCTCGCGAAAGGATCGAACCATGTCGCTACTCGGACGCGCGCTCGTCGTTTCAGGACTCCTCGCCGCATGCAGCACCAGTCATCCGCTGCCGGCGAACTACGCACCCACGGAGGCCGCGATCAGCGCGGCGGACGCCATCGGCGCTCAGCAGGACCCGCGAGCGGCTCTGCACCTGAAGATGGCGCGTGATCAGCTCGCCGAAGCCCAGACGCTCACGCAAAAGGGCGACTCGGACAAGGCCGTACTCGCGTGCGATCGAGCACGCACCGACGCGGAGCTCGCGCTCATGGTGAAGCGCGAGTCGGACGCTCGGAACGAAACGAATCAATCCAAGGCCGCCGTCGAGCGCCTCGGAACGCAGTGAGCTTTGACTCTTCGGAGGATGTCATGAAGACGATTCCCATCGCGATTTCTCTGGTTTCTCTGGCCGCGGCCGCCTGCGGGACGACCGGTCCGACTCCACAGCTCCTCGACGCCCGGAGGGCCTACGATACGGCGCGGACCTCGCCCGAGGCTCAGTATTCGCCGGACCGCGTGCTCGAGGCGAAGCAAGCGCTCGATCGCGCGGAGTACGCACACAAGGAGAACCCCGGCTCCTTCCAGGAGAAGAGCCTCGCGTACGTCGCCGAGCGGCGCGCCGAGCTCGCGGTCGTGTACGGCGACTACGAGCGCGACGTGAAAGCGCACGAAGCGGCCGACGCCCAGTACAAGACGCGCGAGGATCAACTGCGCCGTGAGGCCCAGGGCGAAGCCGCCGAGACGCGGCGGGAGCTTCAGGGCACGCGCGCCGAGCTCGGCACCGTGCAGGGCGACCTGAAGGACGCGCAGCGCACCGCCGCGGCGGCCGTGGCGAGCCTGCACCAGATCGCGAACGTCAAGGAGGACGCGCGCGGCACCGTGATCACGCTCGACGGCTCCGTGCTCTTCGTGACCGGGAAATCCGAGCTCACGCCGCTCGCGGAGCAAAAGCTCGCCGACGTCGCCAAAGCGTTGAATCAGACGGACCAGAACATCACCATCGAGGGCCACACCGACTCGCAGGGCAGCGACGCGACGAACCTGCGCCTCTCGCAGGATCGGGCCGACGCCGTGCGGAGCTACCTCGTGCAGCAGGGCGTTCCCGGTGACCGCATCACGGCCATCGGCAAGGGCAAGGCGGATCCGATCGCGTCGAACGACACGCCGGAAGGCCGCGCCAACAACCGACGCGTCGAGATCGTCCTGCAGAAGAAGAGCGCGCAATGAGCCAGGCGGCCGAGATCGACTTTCTCCGGAACCTGCCGAGGCCGGACACGATCATCGGCCGCCGCTTCCGCCTGGGCCCCACGATCGGCACGGGCGGCATGAACGCGGTGTTCCTGGCGCGGGACCAGCGACTCGAACGCGACGTGGCGTTCAAGATCTTGAGCCCCGCGCTCGCCGGATCGCGTGAAGTGGTGGCGCGCTTCGTCAACGAAGCGCGCACGCTCGCGCGGCTCGACTCGGAGCACGTCGTTCGCGTGCTCGACTGCGGCGTGACGAACGAGCCGGACAGCGCGTCGCTGCCGTACATGGTGCTCGAGCTCTTGCGCGGGGACGACCTGCGCACCGAGCTCGAGCGCGGCGCCATCGCGCCCGAACGCGCGCTTTCTTGGATTTTGCAGGCGTGCGAGGGGCTCGCCGCCGCGCACGCCGAGGGCGTGATCCACCGCGACTTGAAGCCGGAGAACCTGTTTCTCTGCGCCAAGGCGGACGGCAGCGAGGTCGTGAAGCTCCTCGACTTCGGCATCGCCCGCTCGCTCGTCGTCCCTTCCGCGCTCACGCTGAGCGGAGAAGGCGTCGGATCGCCGGGCTACATGTCGCCCGAACAGCTGCGTGACGCGCGCGCGGCGGACGAGCGCAGCGACATCTGGTCGCTCGGCGTCGTGATGTACGAGCTCCTGAGCGGCGTGCCGCCCTTCCAGGCTGCGAAGCCGTTCGACCTCTGCGCGCAAATACTCGCCGGCAAGTTTCCGCGCTTGCAGCAGTTTCGCCCGGAGCTCCCGCGCGGTCTCGTGGCGGTGGTGCACCGCTGCCTCGCGGTCGATCCGGTGAATCGCTTCGAAAATGTGTTCGAGCTCGCGGTGGCGCTCGCGCCGTTCGCGGAGGGCGGCGTCGAGTCGGTCGTCCGCATCCGTCACCTGCTCCGCGCGCACAACCTCGGCGAGCTCGCCGAGCAGCCGCTGCCCGGCGCGGGCGCTCGAGCTCCGGCGGAGCCCGCCGTGCCCGCCAACGATACCGTCGTCGCGAGCGCGCGATCGCGGCGTCCGAGGGCCTTCGCGTCGGCACTGGCCGGGCTGTCGCTCGTCGCCGTGCTGGCGCTCTTGTCGCGCGCGCTCGGTCCGTCGAGCCACGCCGCGCACCTCACGCGCGCTCAAGCGTCGGTCGAACGCGTGAGCGAGCGAGTGAGCGCCGCGGCGCAGGAGCTGCTCCGCCCGATCGCGCGCGCCTCCGACGACGAGCTCCGCGCGAACGGCCGCGTTCAGGAAGGATCGCACCGATGAGCTATCACCATCCGATGCCGGGCGAGCTCGCGCGCCCCTCCGAGCGGAGCGCGAACGTCGAGCGTCTCAAAGATTTTTGCAAGGAGGAGCTCGCGGCGGCGCAGACTTACGAAAAAGCGCTGAGCCTCCCGGTGCTGGCGCGGCACTCGGACGTGCTCGGGCGCTGCTACGCGTCCCATCACAATCGTGTCGCCGAGCTCACGGAACGCATCGTGAACGCGGGCGGCGCCGCGCCGACGTCGCCCGGTGTGTGGGGCTCGCTCCTGCCGACGCTCGCCACCGCGGCGGCGGCCGTGAGCGAAAAGCTCGCCGTGTCGCTGCTCGACGAGGCGGAACAGCGCGCGCTCCGCCGCTACCACGAGCAGCAGGACGAGCTCGACGCCGGCGATCGCGTCTTCTTGGCGGAGCGCATCGTCCCGGCGGAAGAGAGCTCGAGTGCCGCGATCGGCGCGCTGAAGCGGACGCTCGAAGCCTGAGTCGTGACGGGCGGCGCCCACCGAAAATCCCGCCGCTCCGCTGCTCGTTGGGACATCTTGCTACGGCCTTCGCGCTGCCCGGCTTTGTACAAATCCCAGCATAGGGTGCACGATAAGGTCACCGGCCATGACACCCCGCTTCGATCGGCAGAGCGACGCCTCTGCCGCCGTGCCCTCCGCGCCGCCGCGCCTGGGTGCGAGCCAAGACGACGCGGGTGGAGACGAAGACTTCAGTGAGCTGCAGCGCGTGCGCGCACCCGAGCCGCGCCTCGCGGGCGTTCACGTGCTCGTCGTCGAGGACGAGCCGGACGCGCGAGAGATCGTCGGAGCGTTGCTCGAAAGCCGCGGCGCGAAGGTGGTGCTCACCGCGTCCGCGGCGGAGGCTTACTCGAGTCTCGACCACGAGCTCCCCGACATCATCCTGAGCGACATCGGCATGCCCGACGAAGACGGCTATCAGTTCGCGCGGCGCGTGCGCACGTTTTCGCCCGAGCGCGGCGGCAAGACGCCGATCGTCGCGCTCACGGCTTACGCCTCGCCGCAGGATCGGCGACGGACGCGCGAGGCCGGTTACAGCTACCATCTCGTCAAGCCGGTCGACGCCGAACAGCTCGTCAACGTGCTCGAGATGCTGTCGAAGGCGCGGCTCTCGTAGCGTCGGTTCAATCGGAGCCGCCGAGCGTGCGGCCGCCGAGGTTCGCGACCATCCTGGCGAGCTGCGCGGGCTCCACCGGTTTGGCGACGTGCAACTGGTAGCCGGCGGCGAAGGCGCGTTGCGCGTCTTCTTCGCGCGCGTAGGCGGTGAGCGCGATGGCCGGCGTGCGGCCGCCGTCTTCGGCCGGCAGCGAGCGGATCTTGCGGACGAGCGTGTAGCCGTCCTCGCCCGGCATGCCGATGTCGCTCACGATCACGTCGGGACGGACGCTCGGGAGCTTCTCGAGCGCGTCCTTGGCCGAAGCCGCCGCGAACACCTCGGCTCCGTGCGCGACGAGCACCTGACTCACGAGGGCGAGAGCGTCCTCCTCGTCGTCGACCACGAGGAGCCGCAAGCCGTCGAGTCGTGAGGCGCCGACGCCCGCGCCGTCCCCCGCGGCCGCGGCGCCGCGCGCGGCCGCGCTGATGGCGGGGATCGCGGAGCGCGCCGGGAGCTCGACGAGGAAGGTCGCGCCCTTGGCGGGCCCGTCGCTGTGCGCGCTCACCGTGCCGCCGTGCGCGACCACGAGTTGCTTCACGATGGCGAGCCCGAGCCCGAGCCCGCCGTGGCGGCGCGTGGTCGAGGTGTCGGCCTGCTGGAACGGTTCGAACACGTACGGCAAGGATTCGGCGCGGATGCCCTCCCCGCTGTCGCTCACCTCGATGCGCACGTCCGACCCGTCGAGCGAGACGCGCACGCGGATGCTCCCGCCCTTGGGCGTGAACTTCACCGCGTTCGACAAGAGGTTCCACACGACCTGCTGAATGCGCTGCGCGTCGGCCGTGATCGTGATGGGCCTCTCGGGCACGCTCGCGCTGATCGTGATGGCTTTGGCCTGCGCCGCGGGCGTCACGGTTTCGATGGACGCGAGGATGGCTTCGCCGATCACGGTGGGGCCGAGACTCAACGCGAGCTTGCCGCTGATGATGCGGGAAACGTCGAGGACGTCTTCGATGAGCTTCGCCTGGGCGCGCGCGTTGCGTTCGATCACGGCGAGCCCGCGTTCGAGGTTCTGCGCCGCGTTCGGCGCGCGCAGCATCACCGTCCACCCGAGGATCGCGTTCAGCGGCGTCCGGAGCTCGTGCGACACCATCGCCAAGAATTCGTCTTTGGCGCGGCTCGCGACCTCGGCTTCGGCGCGGAGCTTACGTTCCTGGGCGCGCGAATCCTCGAGTTGGCGCAAGGCGAGAGCGTTCTCGATCGCCATCGCGGCGCGCCGCGCGAAATCCTCGGCGAAGGCGAGATCCTCGTCGCCGTAGCGGCGGTTCGATTCGGCGTAGACGAACGTGAGCGCGCCGAGCGTCCGCCCGTGCGAACGGAGCGGTACCACCATGCCGGAGCGCAGACCGAGCTCGCGGAGGAGCTTCTTGTGCTCCTCGTCGCGAGCCGTGTTCTCGATCATCTCCGCCGGGATTTCGCGGTAGAGCTCGGAGCGGCCGCTCCGGATCACCTCCGGCACGCCGCGCTTGGCCTCGGGATCCGGCGGGTAGCGTTCGCCGAGGCGGCGCGCGAATTCGACCTTCTTCGGATCCACGTGCGCGACCGCGGCCTGGTAAGAGGCGCGCGCGCCGGGTTCGAGGATCTCGACGGCGCACCAATCGGCGATCGCGGGCACGGCCATGCGCGCCACGTTGCCGAGCGTCGCCTGGTAATCCATGGAGCTCACGAGCGCTTCGCCCGCCTGACTCAAGAAGTCGCGACGCGCGCGGTCCGCCTTGTCGGCCGAAACGTCGCGAAAGACCATGACGACGCCGATGAGCGCGCCGCGCTCGTTGCGGATCGGAGCGCCGCTGTCGTCGATGGGCACTTCCGTGCCGCGGCGCGAGCGCAAAATCGTGTGGTTCGCGAGGCCCACCACGGTGCCTTCGCGCAGCACCTTGGTCACCGGGCTCTCCACCACCGCGCGCGTGCGCTCCGAGAAGATCTGGAACACGTCGTCGAGAGGGCGCCCTCGCGCTTCGGCTTCCGGCCAGCCCGTGATGGTCTCGGCCACCGGATTCATGAACGTGACCATGCCCGCCGGATCGGTCGCGATGACCGCGTCACCGATGCTCCGAAGCGTCGTCGTGAACCAGCGCCGCGCCTCCTCCTCCGCCTCCAAGCGCTCGGCGCGATAGAGCGCCTGGCCGCACTGACGACAGAGCGTATCGACCAGAACCTTGTCGTCTTCCGAGAACTGGCGCGGCGCGTAGAAGCCCATGCCGAGGAGCCCGACGGGCCGCCCCTCCACGACGAGCGGCACGCTCCAGAAGGCCTTGGCGCGCGGTCCCTGCGCGGGCAGGTGGGCGATGCTCGGGAACAGTCGCTCGTAGTCGGCTTCGGATTCGGCCCAGATCGCCTCGCCCGTTTGGAGCGTGCGGAACGCGACGGGGTTGCCCCCCGTGTTCGACATTTTACGGATTTTCTCGAGCACCGGGGGCGGCACCCCGCGGTCACCGATGAGCTCGAGCGTCGCGCCGCTCGGGTCGAGCAGATAAAGCGTGCACACGTCGGCCGCGAAAGCCGCCATCCCCGTATCGACGACGACGCGCGCCACCTCGGCCGTGGTGCGCACCTCGGAAAGCGCGACCGCGACTTCCGACAGCGTGCGCAGGCGCCGGCGCGCCGCGCTCGCCGCCTCACCGAGCTCGACCTCACGCCGCCCGCGCGAGCTCCAAGCGGCGATGAGGAGCGCGAACGCGCTCGCACCGAGCGCCGAGCCGCCCGCGAGCGCGAGGAGCACGCGTCGCCGCAAGAGCTCGCGCCGCTCGAGCAGGAGCCGCGCTTCGTGCTGCTGCATGGCTTCGCAGTCGTTCTCGAAGCGATCGCTCGCCGTCTTCTGTTCGTGCTCGTGCGCGAGGAGCCGTTCGAGCGCCTCGCGCGAGTGCCCCGCGCTCGTGAGCGCGACGAGCTCGCGGTAGGCGTCGAGGACGAGCCGCGCGTCCGCGGCCGCCGCCGCTACCGCGCGCACCTGCGAAGGATTGTCCTCGACGAGCGCGCCGAGCCGCTCTTGCGCCGACAGCGCGCCGGCTGAGGCGAGGGAGAAATCGTCGAGATCGCCCGGCTTGCCGGAGTCGACGTAGCGTCGGGCGGTCGCTTCCGAAGAGCGCACCGCGAGGAGCCAGTGATCGATGACGTGGCGCACCTCGAGCGTGTGATCCACCCAGCCGAGCGCCGACAAGTACGCGTTCGTCGCGAGCGCGAACAAGAGTACGATCGTGACGAGTCCGACCGTCGCCAGCACGAGTCGCGGCTCGCGCCTTGTCGATTCAGCTTTGGGGCCCAACTACACCGGGTTACTCTCGATCAGCCGGCCGTTGCAAGCCGCCCCTCGACTCGAGGGCTCGCCGTACACCGGCGCAGGCGGGGCGGCGACCGTGGCAAAATTGTACGAACTGGGCGCCCGCGCGCATCGTCACGGATGCGTGATCGCCTCGACGCGGCGGCGTGGACGCCGCGCGGGAGGAGCGCGGCGCTGCATCACCAGTGCGTCCACGCTGAGCGGACCGCCGCCGCGCGCGACGAAATAGAGCGCCACGAGGGCGAGCGCCAGTGGGTACTCGAAGCCTCCATTTTGCGCGAAGAGCCCATTGTCGCGATGCACGAAATAAATCGCGCAGCCCATCACGAGCAGGGGCCCGAGCGCCGCGAGGTGGGTGAGCGCGCCGAGCGCGAGGCCGAGCCCGCCGAAAAACTCACCCGCGATCGCGAGATAGACACTCAGCGTCGGATTCGGAATGCCCTCGTGCGCGAACATCGCCGCGGTGCCGTGTATGTCGTTCAACTTCTGCCAGCCGTGGGCGACGAGAATTGCGCCCACGCCGATGCGCAACAGCGTGAGCGCGAGGACCGCCGGCTGGCGATCGGTGTCCGTCTCGTGGTTCTCGAGCGTGCGCATGACGGACCTCGTCAGACGGGTGCTCTGCGGCCGAACAACAGCGCGACCACGGCGAGCACGATGAAGACGAAGAACAGGATCTTCGCGATCCCGGCCGCGCCCGCCGCCAGGCCCCAGAAGCCGAACAGGCCCGCGAGCACGGCGATGATGAAGAACACTGCAGCCCAATACAACATGGCTTTCTCCTGTTTGAGTGGGCGGCCACGAGGGCGCGCTCGCTCGGAGGCAGTGCAACCCGCATGCCCGCTCGCAACGCCTGCGCGAGCGCGACGGCGTCGCCCGCGAGCGACCGAGCTTTCGACGTCGCCGTGGCAAGCTGACACGGCGACGCGCTTGGCCTCCCTCCCGCGGGCTCGGTTTTCGAGCCTTGAAATGCGGCCGAGCGCTACGGGCACGCGGCATGCTTGGTGGGGAAGAAATGAGCACGGGACGCCTGCATTCGATCGGAACGCCGCTCATGTGGGCGGGGTTCATCACGCTCGTGCTCGTGCTCTTGGCGCTCGACCTCGGTGTGTTCAACAAGCAGTCGCGCGAAGTGTCGCCGCTTCGCGCCGCGGTCTGGAGCGGTGTGTGGATCCTGCTCTCGGCATGTTTCGGCACCGGCATCGCCGTCGCGCACGGCCCTCGCGTCGCCATCGAGTTCGCGTCGGGTTACGTGCTCGAGAAGGCGCTCGCGGTGGACAACCTGTTCGTGATCGCGCTCCTGTTCGAGCACTTTCGCGTTCAGCGTCGCTATCAACACCGCGTGCTCTATTGGGGCATCCTCGGCGCGCTCCTCACGCGCGGGGCCTTCATC
The DNA here is from genome assembly GCA_035499895.1 of Polyangiaceae bacterium. Lineage (GTDB taxonomy): Bacteria > Myxococcota_A > Polyangia > Polyangiales > Polyangiaceae > PMG-095. The sequence continues at coordinate 13,545 of DATJXW010000248.1, forward strand.
GGCGTCGGGACGGCGCTGATTGCGCGCTTCTCGTGGGTTCTCTACGCCTTCGGCGCCCTGCTCGTGATCGCCGGCGCGCACGTGGCGCTCAAGCACGAAACCGAGTCGCGCCCCGAAGGTCTCATCGTGCGGCTCGTGCGCAAGGTGCTACCCGTGACGCGCCGCGCCCAGGGCGCCGCGTTCTGGGTCGTCGAGCGCCGTCACCTCAAGGCGACGCCCCTCGTGCTCGCGCTCATCACGATCGAAGTGAGTGACGTGGTGTTCGCGGTCGACTCGATACCGGCGGTCTTCGCGGTGACGCGCGATCCGTTCATCGTGTTCAGCTCGAACATCTGTGCCGTGCTCGGCATGCGTTCCCTGTATTTTCTCCTCGCCCACGTCATCGACCGCTTCTACTTCCTGAAATTCGGCCTCGCCGCGGTGCTCTGTTTCGTCGGCGTGCGGCTCCTGCTCGCGCACGTCGTCGAAATACCGATTCTGGTGTCGCTCGGCGTCATCGTCTTGCTCGTCCTCGGGTCGATGGCGGTGTCGTGGCTCGAGGCGCGAGCGCATCCCGGACGCCACGTTCCTCACCGGAGGACCGTCACGCATTGAAAATGCACGTCACCTTGGGCGCTCTGGACTAGACTAGCGTCGACGGTCGGTTCATGGCCTCACCTCGTTTTACGCCGCGCCGCGAGCTCGGCCGCACCGGCTTCGTCGCCACGCGTCTCGGCGCGGGCGATCTCGCCGATCGCAGCGTGCCGCTCGAGACGTGCGTCGCCACGCTGCGGCGGGCGCTCGACGCCGGCTTGAACCTGGTCGATACCGCGCCCGGCTACGAAAACGGCTACAGCGAGGAAATCGTGGGCCGTGCGCTCGAAGGCCGGCGGGAGAGCGTCTTCCTGATCGACAAGCTCGACCACTTCGATCGCCCGCTCGAGGCGCAGGTGGAAGAGAGCGTCGAGCGACTGCGGACGAAGCCCGACCTCTTCGTGTTTCACGGCGTCTCCTCACTCGAAGCGTGGGAGAAGCTCTGCGAGCAGGGCGGGCCCTTCGACGAGCTCGCGGAAGTCGTGCGGCGCGGACACGCGCGGTTTCGCGGCATTTCTTGCCACCACCCGGCCGTGCTCGCCGAGGCGATTCCGTCGGGTCTCTGTGACGTCGTGATGTTCCCGGTCGGGCCCTTCGTCGACGCTCGCTACGTGGAAGAAGCGCTGCCGCTCGCGCGCCGTCACGGCGTCGGCAGCGTGTGCTTCAAGACGTTCGGCGCCGGCAAGCTGCTCGGCGACACGAGCGGCTACGGCCGCCCGCTCGAGACGCGCCCGCGCGGCAAGCTGAGCTCCGGCGGCGCCGATCGCGACGAGGCTTCGGTGCTCCCGAAGCTCAGCGTCTCGGACTGCGTCGATTACACGTTGTCCTGCGATCCCGACGTGGCGCTCCTCGGCCTGAGCTTTCCGAACGAGCAGGACGCGGCGTTCGCCGCGGCGGAGCGCTTTCGCCCGCGTTCTTCGGCCGAGCTCGCCGACATCCGCGAGCGCGCCCGCGAGGCCATGCGCGACAAGGGCGCGGCTTGGTGGAACCCCGGCTGAGCGAGCGCGCGGGCGCCGTTCAGGGGCTCGTTCCGCCGTTGCTTCCGCCGGTGTTTCCGCTCATCGAGCCGCCGGTCGCGCCGGTGCCGCCGCTCGACGTACCGCCACCCGAGCCGCCCGTGGTGTTCGTGCCGCCGACGCTCGGTCCTTCGCTGCTCGAGCTTCCGCCCGCGCCGAGCGGCGCGACGCCCGGTTGGTCCTGAGTCACATCGCCCCGCTTGTCGAAGGCGCCGTTGTCGGAACCGTAGGTGGGTGCCGGGGCGTCGCCCGAGTGCGAGCAGGCGAGACCCGGCACGACGGCGCACACGAGCACGGCCCATAGCGGGATTTTCATCGGATCACGGCTCTTGTCGCGAGATGCCATGGGCTTCCGTGGTTGCAAATTGCGGACCCGGCGCGAGCTCACGAAACCCCGCGTCGCCGATGACGCCTGCGCACGCGAGCACCACCGTACCGAATGCCACCCACACGAGCAGGCGCACCGACGTGGCTTCATGCCGGAGACGCATGAACGAGACGAGCACCACGGACGCTTTGGCCAGAGCGATGGCGAGCGCGACGGGCGTCGCGAACACGCCGAGCGGGAGATAGCGCGCCCCGAAGCTCGTCGCCGTCAATGCGCAGAGGAGCGCCCAGGCGAGCACGAGCGGCATTGCGCGTTCGGTGGGCTTCGTTGCTTCGGGCTCCATGACGCCTTCAGTGCATCAGGTAAAGGAGCGGCCAGAGGAAGAGCCAAATCACGTCGACCAGGTGCCAGTAGAGCACCGCGAGCTCGAGCGGCAGGTGACGCTCGGCGCTGTAGGCCCCGCGGAACGCCCGGTAGCCGACGGCGCCGAGCGCGACCATACCGCCCGTCACGTGGAGCGCGTGAAGGCCGGTCATCAGGTAATAGAGCGTGAAGAACGCGTTCGCCGCGTGCGTCGGGAGCGCCGCGTAGTGGTAGTGGTTTCCCGGCAAAATACCGGCCCGGAAGTGCTCGCCGTATTCGACGGCCTTCAGGCCCAAGAAGAGCAAACCGCAGCCGATCGTGAGAGCGAGCAGGCCGGCCGCGCGGCGCAAGCGTCCCGAACGCGCCGCGTGCACCGCGAGCGCGGCGAACAGGCTCGAGGTCACGAGCACGAAGGTGTTCGTCGTGCCGATGGCGATGGAGTTGTGCGACGAGGCGACGACGAACTCGTAGCCGAACTCGACGCGGTAGCCCGCGTAGACGGCGAAGAGCGCGCCGAACAAGAGCACCTCGCTCGCGAGGAACAGCCACATCCCGAGGTGGGCCGCTTGGTCCTTCCGCTCGACGCTCTCGAAGTGCTCCGCCATCGTCACTCCGGCAGGTGATAGTCGTAGGGCCCGCGCGTGATGGCGAGCTCGCCTTCGAAGTTTTCGGTCGGCGGCGGCGACGCGCTGAGCCATTCATAGGTCCGCGCGCCCCACGGATTGCGGTCGCTGCGCGGTCCGGCGACGAGCGCGTAGACGAGCCCCACGAGCGTGAGCAGCATGCCGGCCGCGAGGATGCTCGCGCCGCCCGAGGAGAGCACGTTGAGCCACTGGAATTCGGGCGGATACGCGTAGTAACGCCGCGGCATCCCGGCGTTGCCCAGCAAGAACTGCGGCACGAACGTGAGCACGAACCCGACGAAGACCGTCACGGACGCAATCGTCGCCCAGCGTTCGTTGTAGCGGCGCCCGAAGAACTTCGGGAACCAGTAATGGAGCGCGGCGAGGTAGGCCGTGAGCGTGCCGCCCACCATGATGAAATGGAAGTGGGCGACGACGAAGTAGGTGTCGTGCCAATGGATGTCGAGCGAGGACGTGGCGACCGCGACGCCGGTCATCCCGCCGAAGGTGAAGAGGAACGTGAACCAGAAGAAGTAGAGCATGGGCGTCTCGAACGACACCGAGCCGCGCCGGAGCGTGAGCGTCCACGTGAAGACTTTGACCGCCGAGAACACGGCGACGAACATCGAGAGCACGCCGAACACGGCGCCGTCGAGCAGCGACATGCCCGCGACGAACAGGTGATGCCCCCAGGTGAGAAACCCGACGAGCGCGATGCCGAGCGACGAGTAAGCGATGGCGCGGTAGGACGCGGGAGGGTTCCGCGAGAAGGCGCACACCACCTCGGAAATCACGCCCATGGCCGGCAAAATCATGATGTAGACGGCCGGGTGCGAATAAAACCAAAAGAGGTGTTGGAAGAGCAGCGGATCGCCGCCGAGCGCGGGGTCGAAGATGCCGATGCCCCACAGCCGATCGACGGCGACGAGCAGGAGGGACATGCCGAGCACCGGCGTGGCGAGCACCTGGATGATGCTCGTCGCGTAGAGCGACCACACGAAGAGCGGTAATCGATGCCAGGCGAGGCCCTTGGTGCGCATGGTGTGCACCGTGACGATGAAGTTGATGCCCGTGAGCACCGACGAGAGGCCGAGCACGAACACACCGAAGGCGACGTTCGCAACGGCCGAGGGCGACGTCGTGCTGTACGGAACGTAGAAGGTCCAACCCATGTCGGCGCCGCCCGCGACGAGCGAGGTGAGCGTGATGGCCGAGCCCGTGAGGTAGACGTAAAAGCTCGCGAGGTTCAGGCGCGGAAACGCGACGTCCCGCGCGCCGATCATGAGCGGCAACAAGAAATTGCCGAACACGGTCGGAATGGCCGGGATCATGAACATGAAGATCATGACGATCCCGTGCAGCGTGAAGGTGCGGTTGTACGCCTCGGCGCTCATGATCGTCGGGCCGGGCGTGAGGAGCTCGGCGCGCAAGAGCAGCGCGAAAATGCCGCCGAGCAGGAGCGCGAGCGACGTCGCGCCGAGGAACATCACCGCGATGCGTTTGTGGTCGCGCGTGAGGAGCCAGGAGCGCACCCCGCCGCCGTGGAGATAATCCGCGGGTGCAGGCGGGGCGAGCAACGGTCGCTCGGCGACGGCTTCGGGCAGCGTGAGCGCGGGCGTCGTCACGGCGCGACGCCTCCGTCGAGCGCGGCCGGCAGCGGGAGCGGCGGCGTCCCCGCCGAGACGAGCGGAGCCGGCGGCGCGAGCGGCGCGTCGGCGAGCGAGCGGATGAGCTCGACGAGCGCCGCCGTCTCGGCCGGAGTGAGGATGCCGCGGTACGTCGGCATGATCGGCGTGAACCCGCGATGTACCTTCGCGAGCGGGTCCATCATCGATTCCGTGAGGTACGCGGCGTCGGCGACGACCGTGCTGCCGTTCGCGAGCGGCACTTCGTGTCCGTAAAGACGCGCCCAGGTCGGAGCGAGGTGCGGGGTGCCGTCGAGCGTGTGGCAGCGCAAACAACCGCGCGCGGCGGCGACGCGTGCGCCGCGCGCGGCGAGGGACGTGAGCTCGCCGTGCCCGCCCGGTTCGCGCTCGGCGAGCGGCGTGTCGGCGCCGCCCGGAGCGCGCGGCGTGCGCTCGAAACGCTCGGCGAACTCGCTCGGCGTGAGCGCGACGACGCGGCCGCGCATGCCCGAATGATCGAGGCCGCAGTATTCCGCGCAAAAGATCGGGTAAGTGCCGGGGCGGAGCGCCGAGAACCAGACGCTCGTCGTGCGGCCCGGAATCACGTCTTTTTTGATGCGGAAGGCGGGTACGTAAAAGCTGTGAATCACGTCGCGTGAGGTCATGGCGAGCTCGACGGTGCGTCCCGTCGGCACGTAGAGGGTCTCGTTCGTGCGGTCGCCGTTCGCGTAATCGAAGCTCCACATCCACTGCTTCGCCGTCACGTAAACGAGGAGTCCGCCCGCAGGCACGCGCTGCATCAGCGCGAATTGCCGCACGCCGACGCACCAGAACCCGACGAACAACACGAGCAGCCCGAACGCCGGCGTGAGCTCCTGCGCGCGCGTGAGCGGCGGCCTCGGCGGCCGCACGGCGTTTTGCGGGCTGCGCCGGTAGCGGAACGAAAACCAGGCGAGAGCGAGCCCCACCGCGAAGATGCCGAGCATCGACGCCGTGATCACGGCGTAGTGGAGCGCGTCGAAGTCGCGCGCGAAGCCGGAGGCTTGAGGGGGTAGAAAGAGCAGGCGCCGAAAGAGTTCGTTCATCGGACGCTCCGCGCGGGTAGCGCCGAGGTTGCGGACGCCGCTCCGTCGGTCGCCATGAGCTCGAAGGCGCGCTCGACCGGGACGTGCACGATGCCGGCGTCGCGGTCGACCCAGCCGTAGGCGCGCAAGCGCGCGCCGGGATCGGCCGTGGGCCGCGCGAGCTTCCGATATTGTTCGGTTTCGTCCGCGCCGGGCACGGTCGCCGCGCGCGTGAACGGCGCGGGAGCGCCGTGCTTCGGCGCGTGCGCTCCCGCCAGCATGAGCACCGCGACCAGCACGCCGAAGAGCGTGACGAGCACGAACCCGACGCCGATCCGGCGGAGCACGGGCCCGTCGAGCGCTTCGGCTTCTTGACGGAGCTTCACAGCGGGCTCCGGTAGTCGATGCTGCGGGCGAGCGCCGGATCGCCGAGCGGCACGAGCAGCCGACCGCGCAGGCGGAGCGCCGCGCCCGCGACCGCCGTCCCGGCCACGGCCGCGAGCGCCGCCACGTCGAAGAGGCCCGGGAGCGGACGGTGCGACGCGTCGACGGGCGCGACGAGCCAATACGCGTCGAGGTAGTGAGCGCAGAGCGCGAAGAGTCCGACGCAGCCCATGAGCCGGCCGTCGAACTTCGGCGCGCGCGGCAAGAGCACGGCGAAGGGCAGCGCGAAGCGCGCCACCACGAGCAAGAACGTCACGAGCGCCCAGCCGCCCCGAAGCCGCCGCACGAAGTAAGCGACCTCGACCGGCTTGTCCGCAATCTGGATCAGGAGCGCCTGAAAAAACGCGCAATAGGCCCAAAAAACCGCGAAAGCGAGCATCAGCCGGCCGAGGGCGTGAAAGTGCGGCGGGCGGATGGCTCCGGGGGCGTACTCGCTCCGCGACGCCACGAACGCGAGCAGGGTGAGGAGCCCGACCGCGCCCGCCATGCCGCCGGCGAAGACGTACACGCCGAACATCGTCGAGTACCAGAGCGGCTCGAGCGACATCACCCAGTCGAACGCCGCGAACGTGAGCGCGAGCGAGACGAGCGGCAAGAGCGCCGACGCGAACACGCGCTCGCGGGGGTGGAGCTCCGCCTCGGGATCGGGCGCGCTCGCCGCGAGCGGGCTCGCGCCGTCGCGCGCGAACGACCAGCGGCGCAGGAGCTCGGAGCTCACGAGCCAGATCGCGAAGTAGCCGGCCGAGCGCGCGACGAACGCGGGCGCGTTCAGGTAGCGCCGCTTGTGGAGTAGGAGCGCGTACGCTTTGTCGTGAAAGGCGGTGAGGTCCGTCCAGGCGTAGAGCTCGCGGAGCGACAGCGCCACGGGCACGAAGAGCACGAGCAAGAGCGGCAGCGCGCCGAGGATCCCTTCGTTCAGGCGCCGCACGACCGTGTGCCAGCGCGCGCCCGCCGCGTAGTGAATCATCAGGAAAAACAGGGCGCCGAGGGCGAGCGAGGCCACGGCCGCGAACGCCGTGAGGTACGCGTAGGCGATGGTGCGGCGATGTCCCGCGTAGCCGAGCGCGAGCGTGAGCCAGCCGGCGAGGGCGGTGAGCCCGGACACGAGCGCCACGCGCTGCCCGTCGAACGGGCGCGCCGTCACTTGAGCCAAGGCTCCGCCTCCTTCCGCGCGTCCGGCGGCAAGTCGCCGAGCGCCACGTGCTGGCTCAGTTCGAGCGCGCGCACGTAGGCGACGACGGCCCAGCGATCGTTCACGGGCAGCGCCCACGCGTACGGCGGCATCAGACCGTAGCCGTGCGTCACCACCGAGAACAAGCGCCCGTCCGGCAGCGCCTGGATGCGCGGCTCGTGAAGCGACGGCGGCGGGCGCAGCGTCATGTTCTTGGCGACCTCCGAGTGTCCGTCGCCGAGCACGCCGTGGCACGGCGCGCAAAAAATGCCGAACCTGTTCTCGCCGCGCTCGAAGAGCTCGTGCGTGAGCGCGAGCGGCACTTTTCGGACGTCGGTCCCGTCGACCTGGCCCTCCGTGAGCTCGGACGGACCGAGCTCGGCTTCGCGCGAGAACGTGCCGCTCGGCGGCTGACGCATGGCGATGCCGTCGGCGAACACGGAGCTCGCGGTGAACGGCGTCGCCTTTTTCTGGGCCAGCATGCGCGCGAAGTCGAAATGGCCGTGCTGGCAGCCGCAGAGGACGAGCGCGCCGCACACGGCGAGCGCGTTCACGGCGTTCCTCGCGAGAGGTCGCTCACGCGCGTGGCGCCGAGCTCGGTGAGCTCCGCGCGGAGGCGCTCCTCGGGCGGCGTGTTCGCGGCGCCGAGCTCGAGCGCGAGCCAGAACGTGTCGCGCGACGCGTGCTCGAAGCCGTCCACCTCGAACACGGGGTCCCACAGCCGGACGAGCCGGCCGGTGACGAGCGCGGCGACGAACGCCGTCGTCGCGGCGAAGAGCACGCCCATCTCGAACGTGATCGGCACGAACGCGAGCGGCAATTGCGGCGAACGACCGCCGACGTTGAGCGGATAGAGGTGCGCGACCAGGAGCCACTCGAGCCCGTACGCGGCGCTCGCCCCGGTGGCGCCGCCCGCGAGCACGGCGAGCGAGAGGCGCGACGGCGGCGCGGCGAGGGCGTCGCGGACGACCTCGGTCGAATACGGCGTGTGAGCGTCGAGCCCTCGGACGCCGAGCTCGTGCAGGCGTTCGACGGCGCGGGCGAGCGCCGCGTCGTCGCCGAACTCCGCGATGAGAGCGTCAGCCACCGGCCGCTGCTCCCTCTGCGCGCGCGCGGGCGAGATGACGGCGCGTCTCCTTGACCTCCGAGAGCGCGACGATGGGCAAAAAGCGCAGAAAACCCAAAAACAAAAACAAGAAGAAGCACACCGAGCCTGACAGGAGTCCGAGGTCGACCCAGCTCGGCGTGTAGGCGGCTTGATCGGCGCGCAGGTACTCGCGCTCGAGGCCGAGCACCACGATGACGAAGCGCTCGCACCACATGCCGACGTTGATTAACAGCGAGAGCAACCAGAGGAGCTTCAAATTGGTGCGCAAGCGCCGTGACCAGAGGAGCTGCGGCACGACCACGTTGCAGCAGAGCATCAGATAGAACGCCCACGAGTTCGGCCCGGTCGGTCGCGTGACGAAGAATTGCTCTATCTCGAACTCGTCGCCGGAGTACCAGGCGACGAAGAACTCGATCGCGTAGCCGTAGGCGACGCAGAGCCCCGTGACGAGCAGGAGCTTCGCGCAGGCGTCGACGTGCCGCGGCGTGATCACGTTCTCGAGACGAAAGACCTTGCGCGCGGGGATGATGAGCGAGAGCACCATCGCGAAGCCGCTGAAGATCGCGCCCGCCACGAAGAACGGCGGGAAGATGGTGGAATGCCACCCCGGCGTGAGCCCGACCGCGAAGTCCGCGCTCACGATGCTGTGCACGGAGATGACGAGCGGCGTCGCGAGCCCGGCGAGCAGGAGATAAGCGAGCCGGTAATGGCGCCACGCGTCTTCACTGCCGCGCCAGCCGAGCGCGAAAATGCCGTAAATTCTGCGGCGCCAGCGTTCGGGCGCGCGGTCTCGCGTCGAGGCGAGATCGGGCAGGAGGCCGAGGTAGAAAAAGAGGAGCGAGACCGTGCCGTAAGTGAAGATGGCGGCGAAGTCCCACGGCAGCGGGCTCTTCACCTGGGGCCACACGTGCATGCGAGCGGGGTAGGGGAGCAGCCAGTACGCGAACCAGGGCCGCCCGAGGTGCAGGACCGGAAACAAGAGCGCCTGGGCGACGGCAAACAGCGTCATCGCTTCGCTGAAGCGGTTGACGGTGGCGCGCCAGCGCTGCTCGAGGAGATAGAGGATCGCGGAGATGAAGGTGCCCGCATGGCCGATGCCGATCCAAAAAACGAAGTTGACGATCGCGAACGCCCACGCGACCGGGATGTTGTTGCCCCAGAGTCCGATGCCGACCTCGAACGTGTAGGCAATGAGCGCCGCGAACCCGAGGCTGCCCGCGCCGAGCAGCAAGAAGCCGAGTTTGAAGTAGCGCGAGCCCGACCAGACGGTGGCGACCAGTTGGTCCGTGAGCGCGGCGTCGGCTTCGCGCGCGCTCGCCGTCACGAGCCCGCTTCCTCGTGCTCGGCGTTGCGGATTTTGGCGAGGTAGCGCGTGCGCGGCCGCGTGCCGAGGTCGGCGAGCGCGGCGAACGTCCGCGCTTCGCGCCGGCGCCGCAGCATTTCGCTGCTTTCGTCGTCGAGCGAGCCGAACGCGATGGCCCCGGTCGGGCACGTCTGCTGGCACGCCGTCACCACTTCCCCCGGCCGCAGGCCCCGCCGTTCACGCCGCGCGGCGATCTCGGCGCGCCGGATGCGCTGCACGCAATAGGTGCACTTCTCCATGACGCCGCGCTCCCGCACCGTCACGTCCGGGTTTCTCTGCAGCACGGTCGCGCCGCGGGCTTCACTGAAGTCGAACCAGTTGAAGCGGCGCACTTTGTACGGACAATTGTTCGAGCAAAAGCGCGTCCCGATGCAGCGGTTGTAAACCATCTCGTTCAAGCCGTCGGGGCTGTGGACGGTGGCGTTGACCGGACACACGTACTCGCAGGGCGCCTTCTCGCAATGTTGGCAGAGCATCGGTTGCTGGACGATGCGCGGCTCGTCGGCGCTGCCCGCGAGGTAGCGATCGATCCGGAGCCAATACATCTCGCGCGATTGCCGCACGAGGTCCTTGCCGACGACGGGCGTGTTGTTTTCGGCCTGGCAGGCGACGACGCACGCGTTGCAACCGCTGCAGCGCGAGAGGTCGATCGTCATCGCCCATTGCGTGCCCGCGTACTCGAAGGGCTCGAGCAGCGTCGGCTGCGCGGCGAGATTTTGGGCAAAATGTGGCGGATTTTGCGTGTAATCGCGCAGCGTGAGCTCGTGCACGACCTCGTCGTCCGCGAGCGTCCAGTGTTCTTCGGTGAGCGCGAGCTCGGCCTTGGTGCCCGTGGCGCGGACGGCGACGTGCGCCGCGGCTCCGGGCGCGACGCCGAGCCCGAGCGCGTTCACGCCCACGCCGTTCGACAGGTTCTCGGAGATTGCGTGCCCGAAGCCGAGCTCGAGCGTCACGGCTCCGTCGGCGTGACCGGGGAGCACCACGAGCGGCGCCTCGAGACGGCGCGGGCCGGCGCGAAGCTCGACGACGTCGCCCGTGCGGCGGCCGAGCGCGCCGGCCGTGCGCGGGCTCACGAGCGCCGCGTTGCCCCAGCTCTGCTTCGTGAGCGGGTGCGGCAATTCGAGGAGCCACGCGTTTTCGGAGAAGCGGCCGTCGTAGAGAGTCGGGGAACGCGCGAGGTGAAGCTCGAGGTCCTGCCCGCCGCTCGCACGGGACCCCGCGTGCGACGCCGCGAGAGCGCTCGCCAAGGCCGGCACGGCGCGCTCCGCGACGAGCACGGGAGAAAGCGACGGCGCCGCGCCGCGATCGGCGAATCCACGCTGGATTTCGCGTTCCCAGGCCGCCTCGAAGTCGGCGATTTTCGGCTTGCCGAGGCCGAGCGCGAGCCGTTCGTGCTCCGTCTCGCGGACGATGTCGTGGCCCGAGGCGGGAAAGTCGGAGGCGAGCCCGGCGAGCAGCTCGAGCACGCTCACGCTCGGCTTGAGCGGCTCGATGAGCGGCTGCACGAACGAGAGCGTGCCGTCGCCGGCGCGCGCGTCGCCCCAGCTTTCGAGATAGTGGGACTCGGCCAGCACGGAGCCGCAGGCGCGCGCGGTCTCGTGTTCGACGTGCGCGAGACACCAGGTGCTCGCCGCGCGTCCGAGGAGCGCGCCGAGCTCGAGCTCCGGCGCCGAATAGATGGGGTTCGTCCCCGCGAAGACGAGCGCGCCCACGGCGCCCGCGCGCAGGGCGTCCGGCAACTCCGCGAGCGGCGCGCCGCCGTCCGGCTCGAGGAGCACGGGCCTCACGAACGTGAGCGCGCGGCCCGGCGCGTCGAGCGCCGCGTTCGCGAGCAGCGCGCAAACCTGCACGCTTTTCGGGGTTTCCGGCCCCGCGACGACCAGCGCCGAGCCGCGCGCGCCGACGAGCGCTCGGACGACGCTCCGCACGAACGCCGCGTGCGCTTCGGGCAGCGGCGCGGCCGGTGCGAGCGCCGCCTGCAGGCCGTCCGGCAAGCTCACGCGCGTTTCGGACATCGTCGCGAGCTCGGCGAGCACCGCCGCCGCCACGCGCTCGAGCTCGCTCGGCGCGACGCCCAGTCGGTGATCGGCGAGCGTGCCGGTCGGGGTCAAGCTGGTCTCGGCGGCGTAGACGCGGCTCATGGCGGGGCCCGGTTCGCGCCGCCCGGCGAAGTCACGCGCGTGGCGGAGCGACATCGGCATGCCGTCGAGGAAGTCGGCGCCGAGCGCGAGCACGACCGACGCCTGCTCGAAGTGATATTGCGGTTCGAGCGCGCGGCCGTAGACGAGCTCGCTCGCCGCGTAGCGCGTGGCGTTCGCGAGCGGAGCGTGGAACGAAACGCGCGCCCCCGGCAAACGCCGGCGCAGCGCGGCGAGCACGCGCTCGAGCGACGGCGAGCTCGAGGGCTCGAGCACGAACCACGGCGGCGGCCCTTTCGCGCAAGCGGCCGCGAGATCGCGCTCGATCGCCTCGCGACTCGTGAGCCCCGCCGGGCCGCGCGCGCCGCCGACGCGCGCCGGATCGTAGAGATCGAGCACGGAGGCTTGCTCGAACACGCCCGCGGCCCCGAGGCTCGCCGGGTGCTCGGGGTTGCCTTCGATTTTCGTGGGCCGTCCTTCGTGACTCTCGGCGAGCACGCCGACGGCGAAGCCGTCGCGGACGACGGACGTCGCGTAGTGCGTCGCGACGCCGGGCACGACGCCGGGCGGCCGCCGCGCGTACGGGTAGATCTTCTCGCGGCGCTCCGCGCACGCGGCGAGCCCCGAGAGCGCGACACTCGCGGCGACGAGTCGGCCGAGATCACGGCGGCGAAGGTGCAGCTCGAAGAGCTCGGTCAAGAGTCAGGCCCTCCGTCAGCGATGACAGGTGCTGCAGGTGGTGAGGCCGGTGACGGCGTGGTCGGCGTGCGCGGGGAAGCGGGCGTCTTCGAGTCGCATCGCGCCGAGGTCGCGACCGGCGTCGAAGCCGAGCTCTTTCCGCGGGTTTCGATGACAATCCAGGCAAAATCCCATGTCGAGCGGCACCGTTTTTTCGACGCGCGGCATGCTCTCGACCGCGCCGTGGCAGTGCGCGCACGCGACGCCGCGCGCGACGTGGACCGAGTGATCGAAGTAGACGAACTCGGCGAGCGAGTGCACGCGATTCCACGCGATGGCGCGATCGGAAAAATAACTACGCCGCACGGGCTCGAGCAGCGGACTCTGATTCCACACCTGCGAGTGACACCCCATGCACACGTCGGTGGAGGGCAGCCCCGCGTACGCGGAACGCTCGGCGTCGGCGTGGCAGTAAAGACAAGAGATGCCTTCGTCGAGCACGTGGTGGCGATGATCGAAAGCCACCGGCTGGTCGACGGCCAGGTGCTCGTGCGTGACGAAAGGAGTTCTCACGTACACCATCGGAAAGCAGATCGCCGAGACCCCGAGGATCCCGGCGACGACCAGCGCGCCGCGAAGCGCGCGATTCGACCAAGGTGGGAACAGCGCGGGCATCTTTACGCGCTCGGCCGCGCCTTCTTGCAAGTCCAAGACCACGCGAAAAGTGCGGGATCCGTGCGTGATCGAGCGTCGCCGCGCGCTATCGCGCCCCGGAAGTTTTGCCACGCCGCGGCGACAAGCACCGGAGCGCGGACTTCGTTTCGTCGCGGGCAGCCCGCTGGCCGGCGCTCAACCGATTCGAATGCCGAGGCGCGACACGGCGACCGCGATGCACGTGTCCATCACGACCGCGAGGCCGCCGTGGCGCGCTCGTTCGGCGGCGTCTTCGTTCACGATGCCGAGCTGGAGCCAGAGCACCTTGGCGTGAACGGCCACGGCTGCGTCGGCGACGGCCGGCGTCTCTTCGGCGCGGCGGAACACGTCGACGATGTCGATGGCGTACGGTACGTCGGCGAGCGTCGCGAACGCTTTTTCGCCGTGCACCGCCGTCTCGAACGGGTTCACCGGGACGACGCGATACCCGGCCGCTTGCAGGCGCTTGAACACGCCGAAGGACGGTCGATCGGGCTTGGACGACGCGCCCACCACGGCGACGGTGCGCGCCGCCTCGAGCAGGCGCCGGAGCTCGTCGTCGCTCGGGTGCCGGTCGCCGCTCATGGGAGCCGCCTTCACGCGCGCTCGAAGCGCACGACGCCCGTCCAGCGCTCGTCGCCGAGGCTTCTCACGTCGGGTTGGGGGAGCAACGCGAACGGTCGCATCCAGAGCGGCAGGCGTTTGAGGCGCGCCGCCTCGTGAAAGAGCGATTTGACCACGCGGGGCTTCCAGCCGAGTGCTTCCCAAAACGCGACGCCGTTCTCCGGCGCGAAGCGCAGGGGGGCGTTGTTCAACGTCTTGGCCATCTGATCCATCATCTCCGCGCGGATGCGCGGCGAGTTGAAGTCGAGGATCCAGGCGCTGATCGCCGGCGTCGCCAGGAAGTCGCGCGCGAGGCTCGCGACGACGCTTTCGTCGAGGTACATGACGAGCCCTTCGGTCATCACGGTGACGTTCGAGGCGCCGGCGGTGCTCTCCGCGAGGAAACGCGTGCGAGCGGTCGTGTCCGACAGATCGACGGCGTGACGCTCGAGCACGCAATGCGGCGTTTCGCCGCGCAGGAGCTCTTCTTTTTCGGCGACGAGGGCCGGCAAATCGGCTTCGATCCAGCGAAACGTGGGCGGGAGCGCCAGGCGATACGGGCGCGTGTCGAAGCCGGCGGCGAGGTCGAGCAGCCGCTCGGAGCCTCCGCGAGCCGTCTCGAGCACGAGGTCGTCGATGAGCTTCGTGCGCGTGATGATCGCCCATTCACTGTGCTTGGACGCGGCGTCGGCGATCGCGTGGCCGCGTTCGCTCGCGAGCCGGGCGGCGAGCGGATCGTCGAAGAGTGCGTCCTTGCGCGCCGACTCGCGCGCGCGATACGTCGCGACCCAGCGCGCGGTGTCCGAAACGTTGCGAACGAGCTCCGTCGACATGCGGGCGCAGGCTATCGTTCGGCGGGCGCTCCGTAAAGCGGACACAGGCGTTCCGCGCCTGCATAGACGTTGAACCCGGCGCCGCGCGCGAAGCCGCAGAGCAGCAGGCCGAAGCGCGCCGCGGTCGAAACGGCGAGCGAGCTCGGCGCGGAAATGCCGACGACGCCCGCGAGGCCCGCCGCCAGCGCCTTTTGTACGATTTCGAAGCTCGTCCGACCGCTCACGACGAGCACCGCGCCGGTACCCGGCACGTCCCCGTCGAGCAACAGTCGCCCGATCACTTTGTCTACCGCGTTGTGTCGGCCGACGTCTTCGCGCACGACGTTAAGACCCGCGTCCGGACGCGCGATGCCGGCGGCGTGAAGCCCGCCGGTTCGGTCGAAACAGGGCTGCCGCGCGCGGAGCTCGCTCGGCAACGCGGCGATGAAGGCGGGGTCGAGCGGCGCGCAGGCCGCAGGCGGCGCGAGCTTTTGCACGAGATCGTCGACGAGCAGGCGACCGCAGACGCCGCAGGCGGAGCTCGTCAGCGTGGCACGCTGCGTGCGCTCGACCGCGTCCGTTTGCAGTCGGACGCCAGGGGCCGGCACCACGTTGACGGTGTTGTGCGCCCCCGGGTCGCCGAGACGGCCGCAGGGTGCGATCGAGCCGAGGTCGGCGCGGGACCGGATGAGGCCCTCCGCGAGCAAGAAGCCCGCGGCGAGCTCGGCGTCGTGCCCGGGCGTGCGCATCGTCACGGCGAGCGTCTCGCCGGCGATGCGGATTTCGAGCGGCTCTTCCACGCCGAGCTCGTCGTGTTGCGGGGCGAGCCCGAGCCCCGGCTCCGAACGGAACGCGTCGGTGCCGACGACGCCGCGCGCCGTCACGTAACCCGTTTCGATGGCGTTCATGATCGGGGTCCCTTCACGACGCCACGCGCTCGAGCGTCACGACGATCGACTTCGACGCGGGCTGATTGCTCCCGTCGGCCACGCTGCCCACCGGGACGAGCACGTTCGTCTCCGGAAAGTACGCGGCCGCGCAGCCCGCGGGCACCGGGTACGGAACGAGGCGAAAGCCGGACGCGCGGCGCCGCTCGCCCTCGAAGTGGCTCACGAGGTCGACGAGCTCACCGGGGGCGAGACCGCGCCGCTCGATCTCGGCCTGGCTCAGGAGCACGACGCGCCTGCCGTGGGCGATGCCGCGATAACGGTCGCTCTCGCCGTAAATCGTGGTGTTGAATTGGTCGTGACTGCGGATGGTCGTGAGCAGGAGCTCGCCGTCGGCGAGGACGTGGCGCGCCACGGGGTGCACGCTGAAGCGAGCGCGGCCGGACGGCGTCGAAAAGCGTCCCTCGCGCGGGCCGTTCGGCAGGTAGAAGCCGCCCGGTTCGCGCACGCGGCGGTTGTACTGGGCGAAGCCGGGCACCACGTGCTCGATGTGCTCGCGGATGCGATCGTAGTCGTCGACGAGCGCTTGCCAGGGGACGGTGGTGCGATCCCCGAGCGTCTTTTGCGCGATGCCGGCGATGATGGCCGGCTCGCTCTTGAGCTCCACCGACGCGGGCGGGAGCGTGCCGCGCGAGGCGTGCACGACGCCCGTCGTGTCCTCGACCGTCACGAATTGCTCGCCCCCGGCCTGGACGTCGCGCTCCGTGCGCCCGAGGCACGGCAAGATCAGCGCTCGTTCCCCCGTGACGAGGTGCGCTCGGTTCAGCTTGGTGGAGACGTGCACCGTCAAGCGGCACTTGGCGAGCGCCTCCGACGTGAAGTGCGTGTCGGGCGTCGCGCTCAAGAAATTGCCCCCGAGGCCGACGAAGACCTTCACGCGCCCGTCGTGCATGGCTTGAATCGTCTTCACGCTGTCGAACCCGTGTGCGGCGGGCGGCTCGAAACCGAACTCCTTGCCGAGCGCGTTCAAGAACTCGGGGCTCATTTTTTCCCAAATTCCGACGGTGCGGTCGCCCTGCACGTTGCTGTGGCCGCGCACCGGGCAGAGCCCCGCGCCGCGCCGGCCGATCTGCGCGCGGAGGAGCGCGAAGTTTGCGATGGTTTGCACGTTCGCGACTCCGTTTTTGTGTTGCGTGATACCCATCGCCCAACAACAAATCATCCGCTCGGCGGCGCAAGCGATGTCGCTCGCCTCGCGGACGAGCTCGCGTGAGACGCCGCTGCCCTCGACGATTTCGTCCCAGCTCGTCGCGTCGAGATCCTTCACGAACGCGTCGTAGCCCTCGGTGTGATGGCGGATGAAGTCGTGCGCGAGGACTTGCCCGCCGCTCGCGCGATCCGCGGCCAGCATCTCCTTCATGACGCCCTTGAGCAGCGCGACGTCGCCGTTCACGCGCACCGGCAGGAACAAGCACGCGAGCGGCGTGCCGGGGCCGAGCAAGCTCAGCGGATTTTGCGGGTTCTTGAAGCGGATCAGGCCCGTCTCGGGCAACGGATTGACGCTCACGATCCGACAGCCGTTCCGAGCGGCTTTCTGGAGCTCGGTGAGCATGCGCGGGTGGCACGTGCCGGGATTTTGACCGATGACGAAGATCGCGTCGGCGTACGAAAAATCCTCGATCTTCACCGTCGCCTTGCCGATGCCGATCGCTTCGGTGAGGCCGAGGCCGCTCGACTCGTGACAGAGGTTCGAGCAATCCGGCAGATTGTTGGTGCCGAACTGACGCGCGAAGAGCCCGTACATGAACGCCGCTTCGTTGCTGGCGCGGCCCGACGTGTAAAACGACGCTTCGTTCGGCGACTCGAGGCGGCCGAGCTCGGCGCCGACGAGCGCGAACGCGTCGTCCCACGCGATGGGCTCGTAGTGGTCGGCGCCGGCGCGTCGCAGCATCGGATGCACGATGCGGCCCTGTTCCTCGAGCCAGCGGTCGCTCCGCGCGAGCAAATCGGCCAGCGAATGCTCGGCGAAGAACGCGGGCGTCGCTCGTCGGCGCGTGGCTTCGCTCGCGACGGCTTTCGCGCCGTTCTCGCAGAATTCGGCGGTTTTGCGCTCGCCGTCGGGATCCGGCCACGCGCAGCTCGGGCAATCGAAGCCGTCCTTCTGATTGACCCGGAGCAGCGTGTCGAACGTGCGCGCGACGCCCATTTCGCCGAAGCCGTGCCGCGCCGTCTCGTAGATGGAGGTGAAGCCGGCGGCGGTTTCGCTCCGCTTCACGACCTTGGGCGCCGTGCTCTCGCCCGGAGGTTCGGCGGCCCGCGACACCGCGTGCGTCCGCGGCGTGCGGCGCGGCCGGGGGCGGCGCGTCCGCTTGTCCTTGCGCGCTGTTCTCGTCGTGTTCGTGGAGCATGCCGATCACCTCTGGCGGAGAATGCCCGCGGGCGAGGTGAGTCTACTGCCGCACGAGCCGTGGCGCCGCGCGCCAGAGCGGTGAGCCCGCGCGGACGCCAAGTCGCCCCGGCTGTGACACTCGTGCTCGCGGCCCGCGTCTTGCACCGTGTCCGCGCATGACCATCACCATCACAGGATTACTCATCCTGCTCATCATCGCCGGCATTTGCGGCGCTATTGGTAGGGCCATCGGGGGCGGTACCGGCGGCGGCTTCATCGTGTCGATCGCGTGCGGTTTCA
>DATJXW010000249.1:0-9524 GCA_035499895.1 Polyangiaceae bacterium
GCGATCGCCAGATCCACGTCGCGGGTGGTTCGCGGCTCAGCTCGTGCTGACACCGCGAGGCCGCCCACCAGAGCCGCCTCGACGCCGATCTCACCGAGCGCCGTCAGGATGCGCTCGAGCGCGCGCTCGAGCGGGTTCAGCGGCGCGGCCACTGCGCGGGGCGCCCCTGCCCGTCACCGAGCTCGGCTCCTGGGCGGCGTCGATACCAGGCGGCAACCTGCTGCTCGACGTCCTCGTCCGAGAGATGAGGGGACTCCCGGCGCAGTCGCTGGCGAAGCATCCTCTCGGCGACCTCGACGAGGTGGAATGCCATCCGGAGTCTCACCTCGGGGGTTTCTTCGTCTTGGGCCTCGGCCACAACGCAGTCTACCACGACGGGGCCCGACCCCGTACCAGGACCACCCATCGTCGATGGCCAGCATGGTGCGGCCCCGCACCAAGACCCTCGGTGCGGCTTGGTGCAAACCGCCAAGTATGTGATCGCTGCTGCCGCCATTTGCGTCCGTCTCGCGCGCACGAGGCGAAGATCACGGCACCACGCGGCACATGACGGCACGAGAGCACGCCATGTTCGGATTTCTAATCCACTGGTCAGGGGTTCGAATCCCTTCGGGCGCGCCATCTACCGATCGCAATCGTCAGAAAAAGGAAGCAGCGACCACCCCTCAGAACGCCAGCAAAAAGCTCTCGAGCGGCAAAGCGAGCATCCGCCGGAGTTCGTCTGACCAGGACGTTTCGCGGGTCACCACAACCCCAACCTTGCTGCCGAAGCGGGCATGGAAGTGCCGAAGACCAATCGTGTCTGCCTCGTCCAGCCGCCTGCGGAACTTGACTTCGATGGGCAGGAGGCCGCCATCGATGCGTTCGACGACGAAGTCAACCTCGCGGATCGGCGAGGACCGGTTCCGTGGATTCTCGAAATCGCGAAAGAAGTGGGTTTGGAGGTTCGGTCCTCTAAGGCAGGATTGAACCAGCGTCTCGACCAGTGGACCCATTTCCGTCGGATCTGACTCCCAAAGCGATGGCGTCGACCGCAAGATGGCATTGCGTATCCCGAGATCCACCAGGGACAGCTTGGCGGGGACTCGCGCCGAGGCCTTCTTCGCGAGAGGGTAGCGCCGAAACTCTCGGATGAGAAGTGCGTCAGCAAGATAGTGCAGGTAGCGACCAACCGTCGGTTGATTGGTGCGAAATCCCCCGACATTCAGCGCTTCGGTGAGGCTGTTCTGCGAGACCTCCTTGCATGCATGGCGGGCGAGTTCCAGGTACAGGGCTCTGAGCAAGCGTGGCTGTTCCACCGGGAAGAGGTCAGGTATGTCCGCGCCGAGCACGTTCTCGAAGATGGTCTGGACGATGTAGTCGGCCCACCGATCGTCTTCCACGTCACCGCTGTGAAGGCGCGGGTACCCACCTCTCGCGTAATATCGTTCCAGACTTCTGCGGAGCGACAACTTTTGCTGTGGCCTGAGTTCATTGAACCCACGTGACCAATCCGCCAATCGACCGTCGAAAACATCGACGAGAGTGATGCGCGGTGGGAGCATCTCGGCTAGAGCAGGTTTCCAGCACTCGAGTACCTCGCGGAACGAGAATGGCGGGAGCTCCGTCGTGAAGACGCGACCGGCTAAGCTTTCGCGTCCGCCTCGCGCGACGAGAACGCTCGACGACCCCGTCAACAGCACTCGGACGGGAAATGTGTCCACCAAGTGCTTCACTTCGTCGCTCCAGCGCGGGAGTTTGTGGACCTCGTCGAGCAAGATGACCGCGGGCGCCCCTTCCTCCAGGGCACGCTTTCGAATCTCTGCCGCGTACCACCGCACGATCCGGCGAAGTGCGGCTCGCTCTTCTCGAAGGAGCTCGAGATCAAAGCGAATGAACAGGACGTCTTCGGGATGCGCGCCCGAGCGAATCAGCTCCTCGATCACCTGATGGAGGCCGGTGGTCTTACCAACCTGGCGCGGCCCGCGCACGACTTCCACAAGGCGGCCCTGGGGTCGACCCACTCGCTCAGCCAACGCGCGGACCGCCGGGCGACGATACGGCGGCGGCTGCGGACGAACGCGCCCGTCCTTCCACCACGCATTGAGGTCGCGGAGCACATTTTCAGCCTCTTGCCCCAGCTCGGACGGCATTTCGACAAGTTATAAACAGAAATATTGGATGCAGCAACCCCCGCCCGGGGGTGCTCGAGCCGATCGGAGCTTGCGGCCGGGTGGCTCGCGATTGGCATGCCGAACCGCAAGAGCACCGCGCGGCATCCCGGGGCGTCCGCCGCGGTGCGGCCCTGCACCACGGCCTCGGTGCGGCTTGGTGCAAACCACCAAGTATGTGATCGCTGGTGCCGCCATTTGCGTCCGTCTCGCGCGCACGAGGCCAAGATCACGGCACCACGCGGCACATGACGGCACGAGAGCACGCCATGTTCGGATTTCTAATCCACTGGTCAGGGGTTCGAATCCTTCGGGCGCGCTCATCAAATCCCGGGGTTACAACGTCCAATCCGCGCACGCGTCACTGTTGACGCAATGGCCCCAATATCGACTCCTGCGCCGCGCGTGCGGCGACCTGCTTGAGATCGCCGCCGACACCGCGGAGCGGCGGACGATGAACAAGCCGAACGGTACCGTCGTAGACAACCCTGCGGGGTCGCGCCCCAGCCTATCCCCCGCAGAACGCCCGGATTCTCTCTACGACGTCCCCCGCCGTCTGCTCGACCACGACCGAATGCGCGAGGTTCCGCGTATAGAGCTCCGCGACTTCGCGCGGATGCTGCGGGTCGATGCCCGGGAGCACCATAACCGGTACGGTGATCGCCTCGAGCTCGCCTGCCGTGCTCAGCGGCTGCGCGCCGGTGGCGAGAAATCTCGTCGTCGCGGCGACGCTCGCCGGGTCGAAGCTCTGGGCCATCTCCACGGCGCGGGCGCGGATCGGGGGCGGAAGGGCTTCGAGCAGGGGGAGCAGTGCGCCGATGCCGTCCCGCAGAGTGCGCTCGCCGGCTTCGGCCATGACGCGCATCGCTGCGCTCGATGGCTCGTCCATGGCGCGATCGGCGCCGGGGTATAGCGGCGACATCATGATGAGGGCCTTGAGCCGGCGCGGGTGGCGGAGGGCGAAGCGTAGGGCCACGGCCGAGCCCATGGAGACGCCGCCAATGACGGCGCGCTCGAGCCCGAGGTGCGACAAGAGTGCGGCCACGTCGTCGGCGAGCCGATCCCAGCTGAGCTGGCCGGGGTCGTGCGAGCGACCGCTACCGCGGAGGTCGGGCGTAATGAGGCGGTGGGTTGCAGCGAGCGGGGCGAGGCGGAAGAAGGCGGCTCGGTGATCGGCGAGGCCACCGTGAAGGAAGACGACGGGCGGGCCGTCGCCGACTTCCACGGCGAAGAGGCGGACGCCCTCGCTATCGAACCAGATTTCTCGCGGGGTGGCCTCTTGCGGTCTGGGGGTGGGGTCGCCTAGGGTGGAGGCGTTTCGGGGTGTTCGCGGGGCGGTTGCTGTATGGGCATGCGCCGAGCGTGCATGCTCCGAGCGTCAAGCAATAGCTGCCATCGCGCGACGCCGAGCACTCCGATGTCGGCATCTGTCGCGCGGACCACGCGTGGACCGAAAAGCTTGCGACGGCGACCCGAACGGCTCGGGCGCCCTGCGCCGGAAACTCCAACGCGTCTCCTCGACTCCTACCCAATACATTGGCAAACTCGCGCCCTCGTTCCGAGCTGCCCAATGCGCAAGTGATTGCCGCACGATGCGCGCATGGGAACCCTCGGGCGATACCGCACGCCGTCCTCGACTCGACTCCTCCGGCACGTGCTCGAAAATTTGAGGGTGGGGCCGGCAGTGCGCGCGTACCAGGGAAGCCCACGCCCACGTGCTCGAGGCGTTTACCTCTTTCAGTAGGACAAAACGTTAAAGTCGTTGAAGAACCACCACACCAGGACAGCGAATGAGACCAGCGGGAGCGTTCCGCTGAGCGCGACGAGCCCGTTCGCTTGGGAGGCCGGGCACTTCATCACCAGCGAGACCTCCCGCCGAACGGCGAAAAAGTAGAGCGCAAGCCCGGAGACAATCGCCCCGCCCATCAACAGGTCGAACACCCAGTCATGGGGGCGGGGCGTCATGTAGCCCATGACGTCGATGAACACGAAGAACCAGAAGGCCCATAGGATCGCCAAGAGACCGTAAAAGGTGACCACGGCGAGTCCCACGCAGGCGAGCTGACGCCCGTACACGGCACCTGACCTTAGGTGAGGATGGGATTTTCAGGGGAAGTTTCGCGCGCTAAGCTTCGATCGGAAGAGGCCGGCGTGTGACGATGCGGATCTCCCTGCTGACAATGTTCGCGCTGACGTGCGTCGCAGCGGTGGCGTGTGGTCGAACAGGGCTCGAGCCCGGGCCCAGCCCGAATCCGGGAGCCGACGACGACTCCGGCGCAGGCGCGGAGAGCGGGACCGGTGGGGGCTCGGGTGCCGGCAAGGGGGGCGGCGCAGGCGGCACGAGTGGAAGCGGAGGCGACATCGGCAACGCGGGCGGCGCGACGGGCACCGGAGCTGGCGCAGGCGGGACGGTAACGGTGGGGACCGGCGGTACGGGCACCGGCGCCGGCGGGACCGTGGGCGCTGGCGCCGCTGCGGGCTCTGGCACCGGTGGGAAGGTGGGCACGGGCGCCGCCGCGGGCTCTGGCACCAGTGGGACGGTGGGTGCTGGCGGCGCTCCGGGACTCGGGGGTGGCGGAACGGATGGCTCCACTGGCCCGGGGCCTGTCCTCTACACGGGCTGTTCGACTCCGGGA
Source organism: Polyangiaceae bacterium (assembly GCA_035499895.1). Classification (GTDB taxonomy): domain Bacteria; phylum Myxococcota_A; class Polyangia; order Polyangiales; family Polyangiaceae; genus PMG-095. The sequence continues at coordinate 4,787 of DATJXW010000249.1, forward strand.
GCCCTCGATTGCAGCTCTCAGAATCCGAGGGTCCGTCTGTTGTGCGACGGGATGACCTGGAACCCGATCGCGGTCTGCACGGGGTCGCTCGTGTGCGACACGAACCCGGGACCCAACCACGGGCAATGCACCGTCTCCGACGCCGGAACGCCGCCTCCGCTTTCGGGGGAGGATCCGACGGGAACTGGCGTCGTGCTTTACACGGCCTGTTCGACGCTCGGGGACCTCGACTGCAACATCGCGAATCCGAAGATTCAGGTTCTCTGCGATGGTCAGACCTGGGACCCTATCGGCGTCTGCATGGGGACGCAGGTATGTGACACTCAACCAGGCCCGAATCAGGGGCTCTGTAAGACACCCTGAGTCGCAGGCGCACCGATCGTCGGTCTCATCAGCGGACCGTCGCGTTGCGCCTCGAGACCGAGTCTCGGCGCCCGAGCCGACGAGCACGCTCGCGTAGCGTCGCCCGGGCCTCGAAAAATGCCGGCGGCGCGAGCAAGAGCGAGAGCAACGCGGAGCCGAGGCAGAGGGTGCATCCGGAGCGGAGGCCGATCGCCTGATACAGAACGAGCACGACGGCGGTGACGCCCATGCCGAGGGCGACGGCCGCGTAGGCGAAGACGAGCAGCGGGGCCGTCCTGAAGCGATCATTGCGACCGAGCACGACGAGCACCGCCTCCGCGGCGTAAGCCGACGCGCCCAGCACGGCGTCCGGCACCGGAAGCCAGTGCGACAGCGGTGAGTCGAGGACGCGCTCGGTGCCCGCACCGAAGATCGGATCCGGCGGTAGTGACGCGAGGTGTAGCTGATACGCCGCAAGCCTCGCCGCAACGACCAATCCGATGAGCGTGAGCACGAGCACCGTCGTTCGCTTCGTCCAGCGTGAGGGATTTCGCCCGGGGGCGCGCATTGCCTTACGGTCCAGCGCGAGGTCGGTCTGCATGGCGCGCCATCCTTCGTGGCGATCACCATGTGGACGCAAACGGCATTCCTGGGCCCACCCATCCCTGGCCGCCCCGGCCGAGTCCGCCATTTGCAAGGCACGGGAGAATGACCGCGCTGTGCATCCTCCTTGCCGGCATTGGGTTCGCGTGGGCGCGTTCTTTCGTGGTGACCCCCCTCGCGGCCGAGGCGGCGGTGCCGCCGAGCGTGGGGTTTTCAGTCGCAGGCCGGGCGGACCGGGCGACGGGTGTCGCTTGTATCGCGATCCGAGCGCAGGCCCGTTATGGTGCGCTCGGCTATGACCACGTCGTGGCCCTTTACAGCAGTTGTGGCGTCCGTGCGCTGTGCCGGGTTTCCACGAACGTGAATCCGACGCCGGCGGACGTCGAGGTGCCGCCCGGCAAGCGTGTCGAAGTGATCACCTTCCGGGGTTCACCCGCGCGAACGTTCACTCCGAATGTCGAATGTCGGCTCGTGAGCTGAGTCCCGCCGAGAGCTCACTTTACATCGTTCGGCCGGGATCTATGACGTCGGCCATGGACACTCCGACAACACGTTATCTCGATCGAGACGGGGGTCGCATCGCGTACGACGTCACGGGGGACGGCCCGCTCGTCGTCGCCATTCCGGGGATGGGTGACCTGCGGTCCAACTACCGCTTCCTCGCACCCGAGATCGTTCACGCCGGCTACCGTTTTGCCTCGATGGATTTGCGCGGACACGGTGACAGCGAGGCGAGCTTCGATGCGTACGACGATCGAGCAGCGGGCTCGGACCTGCTGGCACTCGTCGGACATCTCGGGGGGCCCGCCGTGATCATCGGTAATTCGATGGGCGCGGGCGCCGCGGCGTGGGCGGCGGCGGAAGCCCCCGAGGCCGTGCGCGGCCTCGTGCTGATCGGGCCGTTCGTACGCAATGCGCCCGTCGGGCTGATCAAGCAGCTCCTCTTCCGGCTCAGCATGGCGCGACCGTGGGGCGCGGCAGCGTGGGTCGCCTACCTGCCCAAACTCTACCCAGGCCATCCGCCCGCGGATTTCGAGCGGCACCGGAGTGAGATTCGGGAAAGTCTCCGTAAGCCGGGCCACGCCGCGGCGTTCCTGGCAACGACACGAACGTCGCACGCTCCGGTGGAAGCGCGCCTGCAGGAGGTGCACACGCCGACGCTCGTCGTCATGGGAGAGCGCGATCCGGATTTCGTGGACCCGGGAGCCGAGGCCAACTACGTCGGTGCGCAACTTCACGGTGACGTCGTCATGGTGAAAAATGCCGGGCACTACCCGCACACGGAATATCCGGAAGTCGTCAATCCCGTGATCACCGGCTTCCTCGCGCGCGTCACCCCGCCGGTAACGTGATTTTTTCGCTATTTTGTCGGGTGCACCTGTTGCGACGCTGAGCTCGGACTCGGGACGCTCTCCGGGGGCTCGACACCGAGCCGCTCGACGACCGTATTCATGGCAACGGCGGCCTCACGCTCGCTCAATTTGCCGTCCTTGTTGGCGTCCGCGGCGTCGAACAAGGGTTTGGAAGAGCGCTCGACCAAGTTCTCAAATTCGCCGGTGCTGATGTAACCGTCCTTGTTGCTGTCGGCAGCCGCAAAAGCGTCGCGCGCGAGCGTTTCCGCCTCGTCCCACCCCGCGCTGACGGCCTCGTCGCGCGTGATGCTGCCGTCGTGATTCCGATCGACCGCTTTGAACAGCTCGTCGGTCGCACTTCGTACCGCGCTGCGTGCATCCTCCAGGCTGAGTGTCTGCCCGTATTGTACGTCGAGCACGCGCGCCAACGACCGAAATGGACTCTCACCCATCGCCTGCTTGGCCTGAGCGAGGATAGCGCCGAGTGCTGGGTAGCGATTCGTGAGCTCATTCCGCACTTCGCGGGCCTCGTCTGGTGTGATTTTCCCATCCCCATTTGCATCCGCGCGGAAGAATGCGCCGCCGACGATGAAGTTCATCGCGGAGCGAGCCTCGTCGCGCGAGACTTTGCCGTCACCATTGGCGTCCGCGAGGTCGACGAGGCGTGTGACCGTGGCGTTCACGTCGGCGCTCGGCTGGCAGGAACCGAGCCCGGCAACCTCCACTTTCGAAACGGGCGGGACCTCGCTCGCCGCCGGCGACGGCGCCGGCTGGCTTTGGGACGCGGCCGGTCGGTTCACCGGAGGTTCGGGCTCGCTTCGTACGCGGTCACACGCCGTCAGCGGGGAAGCGAGTACCAGAATGAGTGCGGTTGTCGATATCTTGTTCATCTTGCACCTCCTGCTCGTGATGCGGTGGAGGCGAAGAATTGTTGCAATCGCCGTGCCCCCCCTCAGCCTGAACGATCTCGCCCGGCGCGGAATCGTGCGACGCAGATAGTTGCACCTGCAAGCATCGGCGAAGCCGCGAGGCGCGGAATGTGCCTGCCGCTCGAAGAGCATCGCACGCCGTAATGGGTAGATGAGATGAAGCGCCTCGTTTCAAAGCGCCATCGTGCGCTGATTTTGTTGCTGGCAGGGCTGCTCGGCTCGGAGCTCGTGTACGTGGTGGTCGGCAATTGGTTCGTGGCGTCGCGACTCGCGGATCTGGACATTCGCGCGACACGGACCTTCACGGCGTACCCCGGCGATCTGAGAGCGGCTGAGCTCGAGCTCGACCCCGCCCGTGGCGTTACCGTACGAGCAACCGGCGTGCATGGCCGCGTGCGCCTGCGCTCGCTGTTCACCGGCTCGCTCGAGCTGGCGACCTTGGACGCCGGCCGCCTCGACGTGAGCGTCGCCACGTTCGGTGACTTCGCGCGCACGCTGGCCGATACGCGCGGCGACGACGCCGGACCGACGCTTGGCGCCGCGTCGTTGGGCACGAGCACGTTCGCCACGTCAGGCCTCGAAATCGATCATTTCCGCGGCACGCTCGGAACGCTTCGCGTCTCCGGCGTCGCCTGGCACGGCCCCGGAAAGCTCTCGATGAGCTCCGTCCTGTTCGCCCCCCGACTCCTTTCGGCGCGCGCAACGGCTCGGCTCGGCCGTGGAACTTTGCGACGCTCCGAGCGCGGCGCACCGGTCGGAACGGCGGAAGGAGACTTCGAGCTCACGGTCGCACGGCCCGACGAAAGTCCCGGCGACGAGCGCCGCGTCCGGCTGAGCGCGACCCTGCGCGGCGATATCGACGACACGCATGCGCTGCTGCATTTCGGACCCACGCTGCGGATCAGTCATGCGGTGCTGACGACGCAGGCTCGAATTCTCCGGACCGGCAGCGCCGGCTGGGACCCCGATTCGGTCTCGATCACGGCGGCCGTTTCGGGAAGAGGAGCGAATGCGGGCGCGCTCTTGGAGCTCCTGGATGCCGCTCCTTCGGTGCGCTGGATGTTCGAGGAGCTGAACGGAGAGCCCTACCAGTTCGAGCTCCGCGGGTCCGCGACCAAGGGCAGCGTGAACGTGGCAGAGCTCCGCGTCGAGACCGCGCGCACGAGAGCGGAAGGTAGCCTGACGCGCCACGACGGGCAGACGCGCGGTGCGGTGCTCATGAGCCGCGGCGATCTTCGAATCGGGCTCGCGATGGAGGGCGGCAACACACGAGTCGTGCTGGCGCCGCCGCCCGGTTGGCTCGAGCACGCGACCGCCGAATCGCCTCAGTGACTCGCGGCCGGAGCATCGGGGCGTTCGCGTACGTTTCTTGCTCCACGTTCGCGAGCGTGACGGTCTCCGAGGCGCTCCTGTATTTCATTCCATGCTTGGGGGCGATGGTCGCCGGTAGCGTCTTGTTGTCGGGGGGACTGCGCGCTCTGGGTCAGAGGTTCCACATCCTGCCGGGTCTCC
>DATJXW010000250.1:0-2444 GCA_035499895.1 Polyangiaceae bacterium
CGCCTGGACGCTCGGCGCGGGGCCGTACTCGGTGCGCGTGACGGGCACGGCGTTTTCGCTGCATTGGTCCCGCACCGAGCAGGCGTTCGAGATCGCGATGCGGAGCGGTTCGGTCGTCGTCACGGGCCCGCTCATCGGCGGCGGCCTCGCGCTCCATGCCGGACAGCGCTGCACGGTGAGCGGCGGACGGCTCGTGGTCGATAACGAAAGCGGCGACGACACGCCGCGCGACGAGCGCACGAACGGCGCCGGCGCCGCGCCGAGCGACGCCGCTCCGGCGCCGTCCGCCCCGAATCTCGCCCCGGTGCCGCCCGCCGACGCGAGCGGCGAGCGTCCGTCCACCGAGCGGGAACACCCAACCCCGGCCGACTCGGTCGCTCCGTCGCGCGAGCTCGATTGGCGTAAAAAGGCCGCCGCGGGCGCGTTCAACGACGTGATCGACGCCGCCGAACGCCGCGGGCTCGACGCGACGCTCGCGACCGCGCCGCTCGACGACCTCGCGGCGCTCGCCGATTCGGCGCGCTACGCCCGCCGCACCAGCATCGCGCGCCGCACGCTGCTCGCCGAACGGGCGCGCTTCGCGCACTCGGCCGCGTCGCACGACGCCGCGTTCCTGCTCGGCCGGCTCGCCGAGGACGACGGCAGCGGCGCGCTCGATTGGTACGATCGCTACCTCGCGGAGAGTCCGCACGGCGCGTACGCGTCGCAAGCGCTCGGACGCAAGATGATGCTCGTTTATCAAGAGCGCGGGGCCGCGGCGGCGCGCTCGCTCGCCGCGGACTACCTCGAGCGCTTCCCGGACGGCGCGTACGCTGCTACAGCTCGAAAGCTCGAGGCGGACGCCGCACCCTGAGCGCGCTCGGTGGCGCGCTCGGAGAGCAAAGCGCTCGTAGCAGGCGATGATCGGTGTCGATGGGCGTGAGCGGGCGCGGTTCGTAGGCAGCGGCTGCGCCGTGTTCGCCGCCGCGCTCTTCGCGACGTCGCCGCTCGCGGCCCAATACCGGCACCGCGTGGTGCTGCTCGAAACGGCGGGCGACGCCGCGAGCGGCGAAGTGCAGGCGCGCCTGCGCGGCGAGCTCGCCGGGGCCGGCTTCGAGGTGGTGACGTTGCCGCTCGCGCCGGGCGACGACGCCGCGCTGCGCGCCGACACGGCGGCGGGGGAGCTGCATCCCGCGGCGGTGCTCTACGTCATCGCACCCGAGCCGGACGCGCCGGACGCCCCGCGCACGCTCTTCATTTCCGATCGCTTGCTGCACAAGAACTTCGTCGTGCGGTTTCGGGGCGACGCGGAGGCGCCGGCGAACCAGGCGGCCCAAGTCGCCGTCCAGGCCGTCGAGATCCTGAACGCCGATTTGGCCGAGCTTTCCGTCACCCGCGAGGCGCCGCCGCCGCTCGCTCCGAGCGCGCCGCCCGTGCGTGAAGCACCGCCGCGCCCGGACGCGTTCGAGCGCCGCCGGCCGCACGCCGAGCTTCAAGGCGGCTTCGGCGTGCTCGAGGGGTTTCGCGGCACGGGCGCGACCTGGACGCCGATCGTGCGCGGCGGCGTGAACGCGCCGGAGAGCTGGTTCGACGGCACGCCGGTCGCGCTGTCGCTCCTCGCGAGCGTGGCGGCGTTCGGCGGCGAGGTGACGGCGGCGCGGCCGGCAGGCGCGGCACGCATGACGCAAGCCGAGGGCGATCTCGAGCTCGTGGCCGGCTTCGCGCCTCACGCGGCGTTCGAGCCGTTTTTGCTGGTGAAGAGCGGCGTGTACACGCTCCGGGCGCAGGGGACGGACGGTGCGGTCGTGCGCGCCGGACGCACGTGGTCGGGGACGAGCGGCGCCGGCGCCGGTGTGCGCGCCGCCGCCGCGCGCGGCTTCGCGCTCGTGCTCTCCGCCGAGCTCTCGTTCGCGTGGTCGCGCTCGGTCGTGCGCATCGCGGAGCAATCGGTCGCGAGCGGCGGCTCGCCCGCCGCGCTGTACGGCGCGACGGCCGTCGGAGTTTTCTGACGATGACACGCGTCGCGCTCGTTGCCGTGTTCGCCGTGCTCGCCGCGTGCGCGCCGCAGATCATCGACGTGGTCGACGCGGCCGGCGACGCCGACGCGAGCACGAACGCGCCGGGCGGCGCTGCGGGCGTCGCGAACGGCTCCGGCGGCGCGTCGAACCCCGGCGACACGGGCGACCGCGACGGGGACGGCACGCCGGACAGCGCCGACGGCTGCCCCGATCAGCCGGCGAAGACGGCGCCCGGTCTCTGCGGCTGTGATTTGCCCGACGACGACACGAGCGAGCCCGGCGTCGCGAGCTGCCGCGGCTTGCTCGACACGCTCGTGCACCGTTACGCCTTCGACGGCACGGGCACGGTCGTCACGGATTCGCTCGGCGGCGCGAGCGGCGCGGTCGTCGGCACCACGCTCACCGGCGGCGGTGCCGTCACGCTCGCGGGGCAAATGTCCGGGCAAT
>DATJXW010000251.1:0-7776 GCA_035499895.1 Polyangiaceae bacterium
GCGGTCGAACGGCGGCTGCGCGCGGGCGCGGCGCGCGCGCAGGGGCGGGCGCGGCTATTGTGGATCCCCGCGCTCGCGGTCGCGGCAGGAACCGTCGGGTTTTTCTGGGTCAAACCGCCGCCGCTCGAGTACGAGGTGCGCGGCGCGCGCGCCGACGGACCCTACGTGAGCGCGCCGGCCGACGAGAGCGTGACGGTCGCCTTCTCGGACGGCAGCTCGCTCGCGGCCGATCCCGGCTCGCGCCTGCGCGTCGACGAAGCGCGCGTCGCCGGAGCGCGCGTGCTCGTCGAGCGGGGACGCGCGACGGTGCACGTCGAGCATCACGCGACGTCGGCGTGGGATTTCGTCGCCGGACCGTTCGACGTGCGCGTGACCGGCACGCGCTTCGAGCTCGCGTGGGATCCGACGGGCGAAGCGGTCGATCTGAAGCTCGAAGAGGGCTCGGTGGAGGTGCGCGGGCCGTTCGCCGAAGCGCCCATCGCCGTGCGCGCCGGACAACGCTTTCGCGCCGATCTGGCGAGCCGCAGCATGACGGTGATCGATCGAGAGTCGGCGAGCGCGTCGGCGGCGCCGAACTCCGCGGCGCCCGCTCCGTCGGACGCGACCCCGGCACCGGTCGCAACGGCGACGACCGCGACGCCGTCCCCCGCCGTGACGAACGACGCGACGCCGAGCGAGCGGCCCGAGCCGTCCTCGACGCGCGCCGCGCCGAGCGCGCCGGTCTCGGAGTCGTGGGCGACGCTCGTCGCGCGCGGCCAGTTCGAGACCGTGGTCGCCAAGGCCGGCGACCGGGGTGCGAGCGAGTGCGACAAGAGCTGCTCGGCGGCGGACCTCAAAGCGCTCGCCGACGCGGCTCGTTATACGGGGCGGAGCAGCTTGGCCGAAGACGCGCTCCTCAGCCTGCGGCGCCGCTTCGGCGGCACGCGCGAAGGGCGTTCGGCCTCGTTCATGCTCGGCCGCCTGAACGAGGCGCGCGGAGCCGAAAGCGCGGCCGAACGCTGGTACGACACGTACCTGAGCGAGCTTCCGGCGGGTGAGCTCGCGGCCGAAGCGCTCGCGGGCAAGATGCGCGCGGTCCTCGCGACCGCGGGGCGTGCGCAGGCGGAGCCAATTGCGGCAGAATATCTGGCACGCTACCCGAACGGTGTTCACGCCAAGACCGCGCGCGACATCCTGGCTCCGCCCGCGCGGCCCTAGCGGCGGAGGGAGCGTCCGTGCAGCACGCGAGCGGCGTCCCGTTCTGGCCGCGCTGCTCGCAGGAGCGTGCGTGATGCTCGCCTCCTTGACGGCGTTCGCGCAGAGCGTCGTGCTCGTGCGGCCCGAGACCTCGGACGAGGTGTTGGTCGAGGCGTTCAATCGGCTGCGCGGCGAGCTCGGCGCGCAACACTTCGAGGTCATCGTCGTGGACGCGCCCGAGGGCGCGAGCACGCCGGAAGCAATCGACCGCCTCGCGCAGGACAAGGGCGCCTTCGCGGCCATTTCGTTCACGCGCCGCGCCGACACCACCACCGCCGACGTATGGCTCGCCGATCGCACGACGGGCAAAACGACCGTGCGCACGCTGGCGCTCACCGGCGTCCCGGACGCGCCGTCCGTCCTCGCGGTGCGCTCGGTCGATCTCTTGCGCGAAAGCCTGCGCGAGCTCGACTCCGAAAAGGCACCGCCGCCCGAAGTCGTGCACGTCGATCGCCGGCCGGTGCCGCCGGCGGTGCGCGCCTTCGCGCGGAGCGAACCGCCGCCGTGGCGCCTGCGACTCGAAGGGACCGCCCTCGACGAAACCGCGGGCATCGGCACGGGGTACGGCGTCGGCCTCGCGCTCTCACGCCGGCTTTCGCAGCGTTTTCGCGCCGGCATCGCGCTCGCGGGACCGCTCATCGGCGCGTCCTACCGCTCGACGAACGGCACCGCGAGCGTGAGACAGGAGCTCGCCTGGCTCGAGCTCGAGCTCACGGCCTACGAAAGCGGGCCGTTCGTGCTCGCTGGCGTGCTCGGCGCCGGCGCGTACCATCTCGAAGCTCGCTCGGAGGTCGAACCGCCGCTCGTTTCGCGTCAGAAGGACCTCACGAGCTTCGCGACGAACCTCGGAGTCTTGCTGGAGCTCCACGCGACGGAGGCGGTGTCGGTCGAGGCCGGAGCCGCGGCGCTCGCGCTGACGCCGCGGCCGGGCGTGGCGATTGCCGAGCAACGGACGCTCTTTCGCGAACCATTACTGCGCGCCTACGCGGGCATGGGAGTGGATTTTTGATGGGGCGCGCCGGGGCACGCGTGCTCGCGCCGTCGGCGGGGCTTTTCATGCTGTGCTGCGTGAGCGGCTGCGGCACGGACGTCGCGCAGACCGCGTCTTACGCCGGCGCGCCCGCGCCGCTCGACTGCAGCGCACCGGCGGCGCCGCCCACGTTGCCGGACGATCCGTCCCTCGGCGGAGGCACGACGGTCTCGGAGTGGACGCTCGCCACGGGCGACTATCTCGTCGACCAAGGGCCGGGGGTTGCGGTGGTCGCGCTCGACGCCTACCGGCTTTTCGTGAACGGGCACTTGCTCGCGACGGGCACCGCGTCGCTCGAGCCGAACTTCGTCCCCCTCACCCTGCTCCCCGGCGACAGCGCGATTGCGATCGCGGTGACGGCCGCGGGGCGCCCGCCGGCCCTGCTCGCCGAGGTGGACGAGCTCGAGCGCGCCTACGGCACCGACGCGAGCTGGAAGGTGACGACGACTCCACCCGCCGATTTCTCCCAACCAGGCGCCGACGAGACGAGCTTCACGACTCCGGTCGATCGCGGCGCGCCCGACGCGAGCCCGGGCTGCGCCCCCGCCGGCGGCTTTCCGCTCGGTTCGGAAGCCCATTACATCACCGCCACGGAGCCCGGCACGGCCGTATTTCGTCTGGACGTGCACATCGCGCCCGTGGGCTTCGCGGCGGGCACCACCGGCGGCGGCGCGGTCGAGCCGACGGTGGCCGCGACGACCGACGCCATCGTGAACGCCGTCAAATCGGACGATCCGAAGGTCGTCGTCATCCCGGAGGGCATGCTCGACGTGCGGCGGACGGGCGACGACGAGACGGAGACCATGGCCTGCCCGACCCCGTGCCCGGACGGCTCGACCATTCCGACGACCTACAACCTCCTCACCGACGACGAGACGTGCCCGGTGGACATGGTGCCCGCGTCGCGCAACGAGCGCCGCATCAAGATCGGTTCGAATACGACGCTCGTCGGGCTCGCGCGCGGCGCGCAGCTTTTCGGCGGCTCGCTCGACATCAAGGACAGCTCGAACGTCATCGTGCGAAACCTCGTGCTCGACGGGGTCAATCCCGGCCTGATCGAGGCGGGCGACGGCATCACCATCGACGGCGGCGACGGCGTCTGGGTCGACCACGCGACGTTCGACCTCGTGAGCGACGGCTTCATCGACTCGACCACGAGCTCGCAAAACCTGACCTTCTCGTGGATCAAGAACGACGGCACGAACCCTCAGGCCTGCAGCGGCCGGCACCCGCGCTCGAACGAGCTCGCCGACACCACGGTCACGATTCACCACACCTTGTGGGAGCACGTGGACGGTCGGGCGCCGCTCTCGACCCACCCGGCCTCGCGCCTGCATCTGTTCGACAACGTGGTGACCGACGACGTGAACTACGCGGTCGGCTCCGGCTGCGACGCGCAAGTCCTGCTGGAAGAGACGACGTTCGACCAGGTGAAGTACCCGACCGCGAAGTTTTCGTGCTCCGACAACGCGGATCTCGGCTTCATCGCGGCCGCGGGGCACGGCAACGTGTACGGTGAGGAGGTGGGGCACCACCAGAGCAACGGCGCCGACGCGCCCGAGCCTTCCGATACCGTTTTCGATGTGCCCTACCCTTATACGCTCGACCCCGCGAGCAAGGCGGGCCTCGTCGTCCCCCAGTGGGCGGGCGCGGGGGCGCGCTGGGCGTTACCTTTGGAAACGCCGTAGGCGGCGCCTTCTGCCCACGCCGTAACCCGCGGCAGTAACCCTCGAGCCTCGAGCGCCGTACCCCCTCGAGCCATGAACACGCATCCCCTGCTCGCCGGCCTCTTGCTTCTCCTGCTCTTCGCGGGTTGCACGCGGCGCCCGGAGCCGAGCGTGGAGGCCAAGACGACGGCCGGATTGAGCACGCCGCCGAGCCCGCCTGGCTCGGCGAGCGCCGGCGGGGATATCGTCGGAGGAACCAGCATGAAAAACCGAGTTTTTACCAAGCCGAGCGACGCCGAGCTCAGGAAGAAGCTCACGCCGATCGAGTACGAAGTCACCCAACACGAGGCGACGGAGCCGCCCTTCCAAAACCGCTACTGGAACAACCATCAAGCCGGGCTTTACGTCGACTCGGCGAGCGGCGAGCCGCTCTTTTCGTCGACCGACAAGTTCGACTCGGGCACCGGTTGGCCGAGCTTCACGCGCCCGGTCGATGCGGCGCGCGTCGTGAGCAAGGACGACACGACGCTCGGCATGCACCGCACCGAGGTGCGCTCGCGCGACGGCGACTCGCACCTCGGTCACGTCTTCGAGGACGGGCCGGCGCCGACCGGTCTCCGTTACTGCATCAACTCGGCGTCGCTGCGCTTCATCCCCGTCGACAAGCTGGATGCGGAGGGGTACGGCGAGTACAAGCCGCTCTTCGGCGCGGGCAAAGCCGAGCCGGCGCCGGCACCGAGCGCGAGCACGGACAACGCCTGCGTCCGCCCCGCGCCCGGTGAAAAGCCCGGCTGCTCGCCGACGCTCGAGACCGCGGTGCTCGCGGGCGGCTGCTTCTGGGGCATGGAGGAGATCCTGCGCAAGGTGCCGGGCATCCTTCAGACGGAGGTCGGCTACACGGGCGGCAGCACGCCGCACCCGAACTACGAGCAAGTGAAGACCGGTCGCACCGGGCACGCCGAAGCGATCCGCGTGACGTTCGATCCGTCGAAGCTCTCGTACGCCGACCTGCTCGAGCACTGGTTTTTCCGCATGCACGACCCGACGACCGCCAATCGTCAGGGCAACGACGTGGGCACGCAGTATCGCTCGGCGATCTTCGTGACCTCGCCGGAGCAGCGAAAGACGGCGGAAGAGGTCAAGGCGCGCGTGAACGCGAGCGGCAAGTGGAAGCGGCCGATCGTCACGCAGATCGTCGACGAAGGCGAGTTCACGCCGGCCGAGGACTATCATCAGGATTACCTCGAGAAACACCCCGGCGGCTACACGTGCCACTACCTCCGTGACTAGCCAGAACCCCCAACGAGGTCCCGGCCGCGCCGCGCATTACGGGCTTGAGGCGATGCGCCTACTGACGGATGCTCGGCGCGGCCCCCGGTGCAGACGGACGAAGAGCTGATGGCCGCGTACGTCGCGGGCGACAAGAGCGCGTTTCGCGCGCTGTTCGAGCGGCACGCGCCCGCGCTCGAGCGCGTGATGCAACGCGACCTCGCCGAACGCGAGGAAGCCCGCGACCTCGTGCAGCAGACCTTCTTGCAGCTGCACCGCGCGCGGCTCGATTTCGATCCGAAACAGCGCCTCAAGCCCTGGCTTTACACCATCGCCTTGAACCTCAAGCGCGAGCATTTCCGCAAGCGGCGGCGCCGGCCGGAACGTCCCGACAGCGATCAGGCCGATCGCCAGCCGACCGCGCCGCGCGGCCAGGAGCAGACCGAAGCGCGCCGCTCGCTCGGCTGGGCGCTCGAGCGCATTCCGCCCGAGCAGCGCGAGGTGATCGAGCTCCATTGGCTCGCGGGGCTTTCGTTCCCCGAGCTCTCCGAGAGCATGGGCATCAGCGTGGCGGCGGCGAAAGTGCGCGCGCACCGAGGCTATTTGCGCTTGCGCGAGCTCCTCGGCGACGGGGCGCTCGGCGAAGCCGGACGCGACGCCGCGAAGGAGGCGCCGTGACGCGCGTGAACTGCGAGGACGTGCGCGACGCCTTGCGCGGCGGGCGGCCGGCGTCCGATCCGGAGCTCGCCGCCCACGCCGCAGGCTGCGCCCAATGCGCGGCGCTCCTCGCCGACGAAGCGGCTCTCGGCCGCTCGCTCGCAACGGCCGGCTCCGACGGCGAGTTCGACGCGGCGCTCTGGGGCGAGCTCGAGCGTGATCTCGGCGCCGAGACGGGCGCGCGCGCGTGGCTCCGGAGCCGTCCGACACCGCTCCGCGCGGGGCTCGCCGTCGGCGGCGTGTTCGCGGTCACGGCGCTCGGTTTGCGCCATCTGCGTCCCAATTGGGACGGCCTCTCGAAGGCGGTGCTCGGCGCCTGGCTCTTCGCGTTCACCGGCGTGGCCGCGCTCGCCGTGCGCGTCGCGCTGCCCGTCCTCGACGCGTCGAGCGCCCGGCGCCGGGCGGCGCTGCTCGCCGCGTTCGGTTTGCCCGTCGTGTACGCCGCGCTCGGCGAGCTGAGCTTCGACGCGACCTTCGTGGCGGCGCCGTTCTTCGCGAGCGCCCTCTCGTGTTTTCTCTACGGCACGCTGCTCTCGACGCCGCTCGTCGCGCTCTTGTGGCTGCTCGACCGCGGCTCGGGCTCACGCTCGCGCCTGATCGCGGGCGCGGCGGCGTGCGGGCTCGCCGCCAACGCCGCGCTGCTCTTGCATTGTCCGGCGACCGATCCGGCGCACCTGCTCGTCGGTCACGGCGCGATCGGCTTCACCCTGGCGCTCGTGGCCTGGCTCTTCGCCCGCTGAAGAAGACGAAGGGCGCCGGCGCGGCTCGCACCGCGGGCGCCCTTCTCTGCCTGCGTCAGCTCAGTTGATCGAACACGAATACGAGTCGATCGAGCCGCCGCTCGTCACGTCGAATTCCTCGAAGCCCGCCTCGACGGACAAGAGGTCCCAGCTCGTGCTGCCCGTGCCGTGCGTGACCGCGTCCTTCAGGAACGTGAGCAGATCGAGATCGGTGACCGGCGTCGTTCCGGGCGAGCGGCGGTAGGTCACCGTGTGCCACGAGCCGGTCGAGCCGTACCAGGTTTCCCAGGTCGTGCCCGCCGCGCTGAACGCCTTGTTCTGATTGGTGCCGATGGGGTTCGTCGTCATCGAGTTCGAGTAGTCGAGCCAGACCATGACCTCGAGCGTGTTGCCGTCGGGAGCGCTGATGCCGGTGCTCTGCGAGACCCACATGTCGTAGGCGACGTCCCACTTGTTGCCGGCAGGCGGCGTGAACGCCCAGCTGCTCTTGACCGCGCTGAGCGCGGAGAGCGCCTTCGCGCTGCCCTGGCTGTACGCGCCGTTCCAGCTGCCGAAGTGCCAGCCGTCCACGAGCGAGGGATACGAGGCGGGCGAATCGTTGTTGCTCTTGATGCCGCTCGTGTTGACCTTGAGCGAGCCGCAGCCCGAGCCGTACGCGCCGGTGACGCTTTCCGAGCCGCTGCCGAGGTTGTTCACGTTGTTCTGATAGCCGAGGCCGGAAGAGCCGAGCGGTTGGACGCCGGTGTTGCTGCTGATGGTGCCGACGCTGTTCGTGCTGCAGCTCCCGCCGCCGCCGCTGCCGCCACTGCCGCCGCTGCCGCTCTCCATCCCGTTGATGACCGGCTTGATGCTCGTGACGCAGAGATCGAAGGCGGTGCCGGCCGTCGCCTGATCCGCGGCCACCTGGATCTGCAAGTCGTAGATCTTCGAAGGATCGGGCGGCGACGGGTCCGTCTTCATCCAGTCGGCGGGGATCACCGCGTCCTTGATCACGATTTGCGTCGCGCCGCTCAACGCGAGCGTCATGCCGGCGGGGTCGCCGACGGGAATGAACGGCGCGATCGTGCTGCCGTCACCCGACGTCGTGAAGCCGATGCGCACCGGCATGCCGTTCGTG
>DATJXW010000252.1:0-6519 GCA_035499895.1 Polyangiaceae bacterium
CCATCTCGACCTAGCTGCGACGGAGCGATCCCTGGCGCGCCTCGGCCCCGAACAACCACGTTGGGTAGTCACGGAGGCCTCCTTCAGCATGGATGGGGACGGCCCCGACCTCGGGGTCCTGCGCGGACTATGCGATCGGCATGGCGCCGGGCTCATCGTCGATGAAGCGCACTCGCTCGGCGTTCTCGGACCGCGCGGCGCCGGGCGATGCGCTGAGGCGGGGGTCGTCCCGGATGCGTTGGTCGGCACCCTCGGGAAGGCGGTAGGAACCCAGGGGGCGTTCGTGGCGGGGTCCCGTCAGTTGCGGGAGCTCTTGTGGAACAAGGCGCGGAGTTTCGTGTTCTCAACCGGAACCTCACCCCTCGTGGCGGCAATCAGTACGTTGCACGTGGAACGCGCTCGCGAGGGTGACGACCTACGCGCGGCCGTGCTCCGATCGTCTCGCGAGCTTCGTGAGCTTCTTGCGCAGCGGGGCGTCGCGGTGCCGGCGGGTCTTGGCGGGCCCATTGTTCCGGTCATGGTGGGCGACAATGAACGAGCGCTCCACGTCGCTAGGCGCCTCGAGGCGTCCGGCATTCTCGTCCAAGCGATTCGGCCGCCGACGGTACCGGCAGGGAGCGCACGGGTCCGGCTCACGGTGACCGCCGCCTGGCCACCAGGGGCGCCCGCGCGGGTGGCTGATGCGGTGGCCGACGCACTAGCGAGCTCCGCATGACGACTCGTCCGCTACGAAGAGTCGTCGTCGTCGGCACAGGAACCGGCGTTGGAAAGACCTGGCTCTCCTGTGCGCTCCTCCGCCGATTGCGCGCCCTCGGGCACGCGCCGCTCGGGCTCAAGCCGATTGAAAGCGGTGTCTCGCCGGGTGCGGACACGGATGCTCGTTCGCTCGCCCTCGCCGCGGGCCACGCGGAGGACGGAACCGCCGTGTCGGCGACCACGGCTCCCCCTTACCGACTCGCGGATCCGATTTCGCCGCACCTCGCGGCGCGACGCGCGGGCGTGACCATCGAGCTCGAAGCAGCCCTCAGATATGTCCAGCAACAGGAGTCCGGCATGGCTCCGAGCGGGCGCCCGGTCGCAGTGATCGAGAGTGCAGGCGGCTTGTTTTCGCCGCTCGCGCCCGGAATGACGAACTTCGACCTCGCGCGCGCGCTCGATCCTGCGGCGTGGTTGCTCGTCGCGCCGGACGCGCTCGGCGTGTTGCACGACGTCACCGCGACGCTGACGGCCGCGAGGGCGCTCGGTCGCGTGCCGGACGCCGTCGCGCTCTGTCGAGCGCGGCCGGCCGACGCGAGCACCGGGACGAATGCGGACGAGCTCGCGCGGCTCGCGATCAGCCGAAAACCCTGGGTCTTCCCGGATGACGGCGAGGCCGGGCTCGACGCGCTTCTGCGCTCTCTCCTCGACTGACTCGAGTCACGGGGTCGGGGGCTCTGCGAGCCGTCCGCCGGCGAGGCGAACCCGGCGCGCGCCGAGCCGCTCGGCCTGTTCGGGGGCGTGGCTCGAGACCACGATGAGCGTGCCCCGCTCGCGTTCGTCGATGAGCGCCCGTTCGAGCAACTCCGAGCTCCGCCCGTCGAGTCCCGCCCAGGGCTCGTCGAGCAAGAGCACGCTCGGCGCGTGAACCAAAGCGCGCGCGAGCGCGATACGCTGCCGTTGACCGCGCGACAGAAGCCGCACCGGGCGGTCGGCGAAGGCCCTCGCGTCGACGCGATCGCGCGCGCGCTCCCACGCGGACGGATCGCTCACGCCGTACGCGCGGGCCGCGAGCTCGACGTTCTCGCGTCCGCTGAGCTCGCGGTAGCAGAGCGATTCGTGGGACACCCAGCCGAGCTCCGGTCGAACGCGCTCGAGCTCTTCACCGATCGGCTCGTAGATCACGCGGCCGAGCGTCGGCTTGAGCACCGTCGCGAGCACCGAGAGCAAGGTGCTCTTGCCGGCGCCGTTCTCTCCCTCGAGCATCACGATTTGACCCGCGTCGAGCGCAAGCGTGACCCCGCGGAGCGCCGCGACGGCCCCGAACGTGCGGGTGACTCGGTCCACGACGATTCGCTCGATGCGCGGCACTTTCGCCGTCTTACCATCGGCTCCTCCAAGGCCGAAGTCGGGAGCGGCGACTCGAACGAGCCTTCGGAGAAGGCTCCCGGTTTTCGGCGCTGACCATCTCCCGGGCGGTGCTAGTATGCGACTAGGATGAGTTCCTCCGCTCTCGCCTTGGAGCCCCGGCGCGCGGAGCAGCTCGCCGAGCTGCGGTTGGCAGTCGGCGGCGCGCTCGAGGGGAAAGCGGAGGTCGTCGAGCTCGCGCTCGTCGCGCTGCTGTCGCGCGGGCACGTGTTGCTCGAAGACGTGCCGGGCGTCGGCAAGACGACGCTCGCTCGCGCACTCGCGCGCGCCGTCGGCGGTGAAGTTCGGCGTGTGCAATTCACGAGCGACCTCCTGCCGAGCGACGTGCTCGGTGTCTCCATTTACGAGCAGCACCGCGGTGAGTTCGTGCTCAGGCCCGGACCCATCTTCACGAACGTGCTCCTCGCCGACGAGATCAACCGCGCGAGCCCTCGCACGCAATCGGCGCTGCTCGAGGCGATGAGTGACGGGCAGGTGTCGCTCGACGGGCGAACGCTCCCGCTGCCCGAGCCGTTCTTCGTCGTTGCGACCCAAAATCCGCAGGATTTTGCCGGCACCTACCAATTGCCCGAGTCGCAGCTCGATCGTTTCATGATGCGCCTTCGCATCGGTTATCCGCCGCCCCACGTCGAAACGCGGCTGATGCTGGATCCGGACTACGACCGCATCGAGGCGGTGCCGGTCGTGCTCGATCCGCAGGCGCTCGTCAGCATGCAACGAGAAGTCGATCGGATTTCGACGGACGGCGCGCTCGGCGCGTACCTGCAAGCGCTCGTCACCGCGACGCGAACGAGCCCGGCGCTGTCGCTCGGCGCGTCGACGCGGGCGGGCATGAACTTGTCGCGCGCGGCGCGTGCCCGCGCGTTGCTCCACGGCCGCCACTACTGCATCGCCGACGACATCCACAGTCTCGCGGTGCCGTTGCTCGCGCATCGCGTCCGCCTCGCGTCCCACGCCGAAGGCTACGTGCCGTCGCGCGAAGAGGCCGAAACGGCCGTTCGCGAGGTCGTTTCCCGCGTCCCCGTGCCGCTGTGACCCGCCCACCGCCCGGCCCAGTGCGCCGGCCCGGCGGTGCTCGTGGGGTGCGGCGGAGTGACCGCGCCCGCGCGAGCGACCCTTCCAAGCTGCCGCGCTGGCTCGCGCCGATCTGGCGCTTCTTCTCTTGGTTCAAGCCGCCGCGCCGCCTCCGGCTCACGCGCGAGGGGCGCTACTTCCTGCTCATCACGTTCTGCGTCGGCTTCGCCGCGATCAACACGGGCAATAACCTCCTTTATCTGCTCTTCGGCATGTTCCTCTCGCTCATCATCGTCTCGGGCGTGATGAGCGAGCTCAGCTTGCGAAAGCTCACGGTCGCGCGCCGGCTGCCGCCGCGTGCCCAGGTCGGGCGGGCGCACCTCGTCGAAATCGAGGTCTACAACCACAAGCAACGCATCCCTTCCTACGCCATCGAGGTCGAGGACCTGCGCGCGGGGCAACCGGCGGACAAGCGCTGTTTCTTCCTCAAAATCAGCCCGCGATCGGCGCAGGTCGCCGCTTACCGACGCACCCCGGCTCGACGAGGACGCGACCGCCACATCGGCTTCCGCCTCGCGACGCGCTTTCCGTTCGGCTTGTTCGAGAAATCGCGCGACGTGACTTCGGACGGCGACCTCATCATTTATCCCGCCGTCGACCCACTGCAGTTACCCCCGGACGAATCGGGCGATCGCATCGGCGGCGTGTTGACGCTCGGGCGCGGGACGGGCGACGAAACGGCGGGCGTGCGGCTGATGCGCGACGGCGACGATCCGCGCGACATCTTTTGGCGCAAGAGCGCGCAGACCGAGCAGATGGTGGTGCGCGAACGCGTGCGCGAGGCACGGCGCGAGGTCACCCTCGTCGTCGATTCGCGGCATCCGGGCGCCCATCCGAGCGAGGAGTTTTCGGCGCGCTTCGAGCGTCGCATCCGAGAGGTGGCGTCCCGCGCGGTCGCGCACCTGAAGCGCGGGGACTCGGTGACGGTGCGCAGCACCGCCGGTGAACGCGCGGCGAGCGTACCGTCGCGCGGGGCCGATCCGCTGCTGCGCTTCCTCGCGCTGCTCGAGGGCACCCCGCTCGAAGACGCGCCGGTCGAGGCGCCCGTGAAGACGCGCGAAGTCGCATGAGGTTCGGCGTCGTTCATCGCGTGATGACCGACACGCTCGCCGTGCTCGGCCTGCTCGCACTGCTCACGAGCGGCGAGCTCGACCGCACCGTCGCGTACGTCGTGCTCGGCGCCATGGCCGTCGCGCTCGCGCTGCCCGAGCGCCTGCAAGATCGGCCCGCCTGGCGCAAAGCCGCCGTCGCGGCGCCGCTCGTCCTCCTCGGCGTCCAGGTGCTGCGCCTCGCCGGCGGTGAGAGCTTGCTCGCGGCGTCGATCGAATTCGCGGCCGGGCTCCAGGTGCTCCGGCTCGCCACGCGACGCGGAGCCGCCCACGACCAGCAGGTGATCGTGCTCGCGTTGTTGCACCTCATCGCGGGCACGGTGCTCGGCAGCGGGCTCACCTACGGCCTGTGTTTCCTCGGGTTTTTGATCGTCACGCCAGGCGCGCTCGTCCTCAGTCACCTGCGGCGCGAAGTCGAAGGCAATTACCGCCAGGGCGCGCGCGATCGCACGGGGTTGCCGGTCGACGTGCCGCGGATTCTGCGCAGCCGGCGCGTGATTGGCCGCCAGTTTCTGCTGCTCACCTGCCTCTTGTCGGTGCCGATCTTCGTCTTCACGGCCGTCATCTTCGTGCTGTTTCCGCGGGTCGGGCTCTCGCTCCTGCTCTTGAATCGCAATCATCCGGATCGCATGGTGGGATTTTCCGAGCACGTCGACCTCGGGGGCGTCGGCCGCTTGCGCTCGGATCCGACCATCGTCATGCGCGTCGATCCGCCCGGCTTGCCCGCGACGGCGCCGCCGCGACTCGCGCTCTACCTGCGCGGCGCCGCGTTCGATCGCTACGACGGCCGCGCCTGGTCACGCACCCATCGCGAAGAGCTGCCGGCCGATCAAATCGGCGCGGACGTGAAAATCCGCCGATTTCCGGACCCGGTGCGCGACCGGGTGATGCACATCGACCTCGAATCGATCGATCCGCCCGTCGTCTTTTTGCCGCTCGACGCCGTCGCGCTCCACGTGGTGTCCCCGGCGCCGGGCCTCGACCAAGCGCGCCCGGAGCTCTTTCTCGGCGGGGAGGGCGTGCTTCGCTACAGCTCGAGCGCGCAGCGCGGCTTGCGTTACGACGTGTCGCTCGCGAACGCGCTCGAGTCGCCGCTGCCGGCGCTCACGGCCTCCGAACGAACGCGGTACCTTTCGCTCCCGCCGCTGCCTGCGCGGATCGCCGAGCTCGCGGAAGCGTGGACGGCAGGCGCGACCACGCCGCGCGAACGAGCCCATCTGATCGAAGCGAACCTACGCAGCGGCTACCGCTACGATCTCGATTCGCCGTCCGGTGCGGCCAAGAACCCGCTCGAGGACTTCTTGTTCAAGTCGAAGCGCGGCCACTGCGAGTTTTACTCGACCGCGATGACGGTGATGCTGCGTGACCTCGGCGTGCCGGCGCGCAACGTGACGGGCTTCGTCGGCGGCACTTACAATCGCTTCTCGCACTCGTACGTCGTGCGCCAGGGCGATGCGCACTCGTGGGTCGAGGTTTGGCTCGACGGGGCCGGCTGGACCCGCTTCGACCCGACGCCGCCCTCCGACGCGGCGCCGCGGAGTGAGCTCACGGGTGTCCTCGCGGTGATGCGCGACTTCGTCGAGGCTCTCGGGCAGCGCTGGAGCCATCACGTGATCGGCTACGATTTGCGCCAGCAACTCGGGCTCTACGACGAGGTGCACGACGCTTATTTGCGCATGATCCCGCGTCGGGGCGTGGCCGGGCGCGTGTTCGCGTCGCCACGAAAGACGGTGCTCGGTGCGCTCGCGCTCGCCGGCGTCGGCTTCGGCGCGTATCAGCTCCTGCGTCGGCGGCAGCAGCCCAAGAAGGGCCGCGAGCGCACCGACGACGAGCGTGGCGCGCACGAGGCCGCGGCGCTCTACCGCGCGCTCGAGCGCTTGCTCGCTGCACGCGGAGTGCCTCGCCCGTCGAGCACGCCGCCGCTCACGCATGCGCGCTCTCTCGAAGCGTTGGGGCATCCGCTCGGCGCCGAAACGGTCGAGCTCACGGAACGCTATTTGCGCGTTCGCTTCGGCGGCGAGCTCCTCGACCATGCCGGGCGGCGCGCTTACCTCGACCGCCTCCAAGCGATGCGGGCGATGCCGGTCGAAGCGCGCGGTCGCTCCGCGAGCGCCTGAACGGGGCGTCAGCCGGTGATACGACGCTTGAGCACGACGGGCGTGCCCGCCGCGGGAGCACCCGGGCCCTGGGTCGCTACGCCGTAAAACGCGTC
>DATJXW010000253.1:0-10064 GCA_035499895.1 Polyangiaceae bacterium
CGTCCGGAGTGAGGGCGATCCAGTGCGGCTCGGTCCCCGTCGGAACACTCCCGACGAGGCTCAGCGCGGCGGGATCGATGAACTCGAGTTCTCCCGCCGTTTGACTGACGGTGAGAATCGCGGAGCCGTCGACGGTCGGGCGCACGTCGTGCGGGGAGCCGCCCGTCGTGACGCTGCCTGTGCGCTTGCCGCTCGCGGCGTCGAGCACGGCGACGTCCGCCGAACCGGTGAGCGTCGCGAAGAGCACGCCGTGGAGCTCGGCGAGCGCGCGCGGGGCGGCCTCGAGCGCGAAGCTCGCGCCGAGCGTGGCCGACGGAACGTCGACGATGGCGACGGCGGGCGCGTCCGTGGCCTGGGACGCGACGAACGCGAGCGTGCCGTCGGCGTTCACGAGACTCGTGTGGGCTTTCCCCACGGCGGCGCGGGCGAGCACGCTGTCGTCCGAAGTGTCGATGACGACCGCCTCGCCGTCGCCTTGAACGGCCGCGACCACGTATTTGCCGTCCGGCGTGACGGAGAGACCGGCGGGTTGCATGCCCACGGCGATCGACTTCACGACGGTTCGCGCGACGGGGTCGACGACCGCGACGACGCCGCTGCCGTTGCTCGAGACGTAGACTTTCGCGCCGTCCGGCGTGACGGCGATGCCGTCGGGGGCCACGACGGGAACGGTCGCGAGCACGCGCCCGGCGTCGACGTCGACGATGGCGAGCGCGTTGTCGCCGAAGAGGCCGACGAACGCTTCCGCGCCGGAACTCGTGGTCTCGAGCGTGCCCGGCGACGTCTGCTTACCGCCGCCGCAACCGCCGAGCGAAACGAGGATGAACAAGCGAGCGAGAGGTCTCGTGTGCGTCATGCCCGTAGAACGTCGAACTCGACGCGTGGTTCCGCGATTCTCACGAGCACGCGGCGCGCACGCAATGCGGAACCGAAAGCGCCCCTCCGCGTTGTGTCCACGAACATGCAAGCATCGTCGCTCGCGCCGTCGCTCCTCTTCGTGCTCGCCGCGTGCGGCAGCACGGATCGCCAACCGACCGGACAATTCCCACAGCGAGCGCCCGCATGCGTTCCCGCGGCGGACGCGGCGGCGCCGGCGTTCAGCGACCTCTACGCGCGCTACTTCGCGGTGGGCACGCCGGGCCACTGCGCGGCGGCGCACTGTCACGGCGCGCCGGGCGCGAACGTCTGGTCGTGCGGTGACTCGGCGGCGACGTGTTACGAGGGCATGGTGCACGCGGGTCTCGTCAATCCCGCCGATCCGGCGCACTCGCTCCTCGCCGATCCGCAGCGCTCACCACTCCTTTGGGTGAATCCGTCCGGCGACATGCCGTTCGACACGAGCGCGCCCGACCCCGAGGCACGCGACGCGATCCTCGCGTGGGTCGCGGCGTGCGCGCCGAACGATTGAGCTTCTTTCGCGACTCGCCGAGCGTGCGTCACGCCGCGGGCGTGGCGGCACCGAAGATCCACTGCAACAAGCACGACCGCCCCGACTTTCCCGAGCGGCGGTGCACGGACGCCATCTGGTTTGCGACCGTGCGGCGCGACGTGTGGCGACCGGCGGCGATGTCCGCGTAGCTCCGGCCGAGCAGGCGCTCCGAGACCACGGCACGCTCCGCGGGCGCGAGTGCCGCCCACGCGCTCGGTTCGAGGTTCGTGCTGAGGAGCAGGCGCTCGTCCTCGCCGGCGCCGCCTCGCCGCAACCACAAGCAATCCTCGGCGAGCTCGCGGTGCGCGGCCTGCACGATCATGACGAGGACGAGCGGCGCGCGCGCGGGAGTGCAGTCGAGGCCGCGTTCTTTCAGCGCCAGCCGCAGCACGTGGGCGACGGTGGAAGTCGAGACCCCGCACTCGGCCGCGATCGCCTTCCGGTCGTCGCCCAACAGCGTTCGCTCGAAAATCGAGCGGTTTCGGGGCGTGAGCGGAGGCGTCGTTCCAGGCGCGCGCTCGAGCAAGAGGTGCTGCACCCCGCTTTCGACGTACACGCCGGCGACCTTGTACGAGCGTGAGAGGAGGGCGGACCAGATCTCGAACGCGTCGCGTCCGGAGGCTGGGGCACCGGCCGAAAACTCGGAAGCATCGATGAAACCGAGAGACTCAGGCTCATGGTTCATGGCTGATCACCTCAGTTGCGCAAAATGCGCTTCGAAGCGCAGCCGCTTCAACGCCCTCAGGGCTTACCGCGCACGTAAACCCGAACCCCTCTTCCCATCGGCGGGGAAATGCGCGTTCTCGGAGAAGTCGCTAGTCGCCGGTCCGGGGTGGACCTACGCTCGGACGCGATCGTCACGAGCATGTCCATCGACACTCTCGATCTGTTGCACATCGTCGAAGCGGCTTACGACATGGACGCCTCCGACGAGGCCTGGCTCCAGCGCATCGCGGAACTCGTCCGGCCGCTCTTGGACGACGGGTTCGGGTTGGCGGCGTTCACGTTCACGCGCGAACCCGATCAGCCGCCCGAGATGCAAACGAGCCTCCACCTCTGGATGCCCGAGCCGCTCGCCGCGGTGTACCCGAGACTCTTCAAGAACATGGACCCTGCGCTCCGCCAGCGTCCGTTTCAGCTCGGCCCGTGCGTGACGGGTAGCCAGATGATGAACATGAAGCAGGAGTTCGCCGAGCTTCCGGCGATGAAGGCGGGGGTCCAGCGCTTCGGCATGTTCGATTCGATGTGGATCACGGCGACGGATCCGAGCGGCGTCGGATGTGGATTCCACGCCGGACGGCGCGAGATAGCGTGGGCCACACCCCTCGAGCTCGAGCGTTGGGGGCGCATCGCCGCGCACCTGACGAGCGCCGTCCGGATCCGCCTGCGGCTGCGTGCGAACGGGACGAAGACCGAGCCGAGCGCCGTCTTCGACCCGAACGGCGTGCTCGAGCACGCGGAGGGTGCCGCGAAAACCCCCGAGGCGCGCGAAGCGCTGCGGCAAGCCGTGGTCACGATGGAGCGCGCCCGCGGCGCGGAACGGCGGGAAAACCCGGACAGAGCGCTCGGGCAGTGGCGCGCCCTGGTCGACGGACAGTGGTCCCTGGTGGACCAGATCGAAGTGGACGGGCGCCGCTACGTCGTCGCGCGCGAGAACGAACCGCGCGCGAGCGGCCTCGAGGCGCTGACGGAACGGGAGCGCCAGGTCGTCGGATATGCGCAGCTCGGCCATCACAACAAGCTCATCGCCTACGAGCTCGGCATCGCGCATTCCACCGTGCGCGTGCTGATTTCGCGCGCCGCGGCGAAGCTCGGCGCGCGGACGCGCGAAGAGCTGCTCCGCACCACCAAGACCACGAGCCCGTAACCCCCCCTTTGCCGTCACGCGCTCACCCCCCAGAGTCTTTGTAAGCGCGGCGGCACCGCGAACGGCCCGCGACCGTCGGGATGCTTCAGCCGCAGCGCCCGCTGCGCGAAGTGGCGCGCGACGTAACTGCGCCGCGTCTTCGCGCCGGGGACGACCTCGAGCCAGTCGAAGACGACGCGCTTCTGCGCGGCGCGGAGCTTCACGAGATAGCGCGTCCAGTTCGGCTCGGGGATGCCGAGCACGCGCGCCACGTCCTCACCGAACGGCGAATCGGTCAGGAAGAAATGGCTCAAGCTCGTCGCGTAGCCGCGCACCGGGAACAGGCTGTCCACCGCCGCGAGCAACGTGTTCGAGAGCTCGCGACCTTCCTCGGTCGGGCGCACTTGGCGCTTGCCGATGCGGTACGCGAGGGCGAGCCCGAGCTCTTCGTTCGGGGGCAGCAGGTCTTCGGCGACGCCGACGATGCGACCCACCGCGCGCCAGGCGCACATGTACGCTTCCGCGTCCGCGCTCGAGACGTGGGCGCCCATGCGCCGGAGCCCGGTGAGCACGCCGACCGAGAAGGTGAGGAGCGTCCCGGCCAGATCTTCTTGATTGATGGGGGTGCCCCACTCGTCGCGCCACGGCGCGAGCTCCCGGTCCGTCTGCACGTGCAGGCGGATGAGCGCGTGAATCAGTCGAACCTTGCGCGCGGAGTACCAGCCGACGCCGTTTTCCGCGAGCTCGCCCGGCTGCATGACGTTGATGACCATCTGCGCGGTGTCGCACAGGCGCCGGATCGGGTCGTCTTTCAAGCGCCGAGCGCGGGCGACGACTTGAACGCCGTTGCCGGCCGCGTAGGCGAGCGGCAGCGCGCACGAACCGAGCGTGAGCAGGATTTCGGGCCCGTAGAGATCGAACAGCCGCTGGCCGCGCTCGACGCGAGCGGGTTCGTCGATCGCGACGGCGGGGAACGCGGCCCAGCAGGCGGCGACGAGCGGATGCTCGAGCGGGAGCTCCGGCGCTCCGAACAAGCGCCCGAGCAGACGGCCGACGCCCTCACCCGTGCGGGTGACGTAGTCCCTCACGATCGCGTCGACCTCGGGATCGCCGACGCGGCGGAGCTCGTCGAGCCGCGCGTCGGTGAGAGGTGAGGCCGGCGTCACGAACCCGTTTTCTGGCGCCGAACGCGCGGGAGCAAGCAGATTCGGCCGTCGCTCGGAGCTCGCAACAAATGACTACTCGGTCGCGGGGGAGTTCTCTTACGGTGCGGGCACGGGCACGCATGCAAGGGCTCATCGTCAAACACACCGAGCTCGTCGCCGCCGAGCTCGCGGCTCGCTACGCGAACGACCCCGAAAGCGAGATCGAAACCTGGCTTGCGATCGCGCAACAGCGTGAAGCGATGGTGGTGCGGCTTTACGCCGGGAGCGCGCTCGAGCGACGCTTGCCGGCGGCCCGGCCCGAGACCGCGGCGATCCTGCGCGTCGTCGAAAAGACGATCGGCGGCATCTGGGCGCAAGAGAGCTCGCACACGACGCTGATGGAAGCGCTCCGCATCGTCGACGACGAGCGCGCGGCCGTGCTCCGTTCCGCGCTCGGGACCATGGAGGGGCGCGTCACCGATCTCGCGACGAGCACGGGGCCGCTCGGCCCGCTCGCGCGCTGGCTCGTCGGGCTCGGACGAGCGACGGGCGCCGCGCCGGAATTCACGCGCTACCTCGCCGAGCTCGACCTGCGCGGCTTCTTCGAGTTCTCCGATGAGCTCGAACAGACGGCGAATCGCGGTTATCTCCGCATTCTGGAGCTCATCGACCTGCTGGCGGAGGGCGGCGTCTCGCTCAAGTACGGACTCACGGAGCGCTACGAGTTCGCGAAGACGGCTTCGGAGGAGCGCTTCCATCGCGCGGTGTTCCAATGTCTCGGCGGCTGGCTCACGCCCGACGGCAGCGAGCTCGCGCCGCGCGAGCCGAAGGAAGCGGTCGCGACGCTGCAGAAGCTCGCCAAGGAGACGCTCGCGCTGAGCCGGGTGGAGCGCCTGCCGGCGGAGCTTCGCAGCGAGACGACGCGTTCGTTCCGCGGCGAAGAGGAGCTCATCAGCGACGGCGGGCTCGGCGAGCTGTTCGGCGAATTCTCGCTCGGCGTGCGCGTGCGACGCTGAGCGCCCGGCGCGCGGCAAGCCGCAACCACGGCCGTTCGGCCGACGCTGTTGCCGGAATCGCCCCGACGACGTAAGAGCGCCGGCGATGCCCAGCCGTGACCTCGACGTCCGGCGCGACGTGACGCTCACGCCGCGCGGCGGTTCGACGAGCGGCACGGCGAACTACTACTTCTTGCCGAAGAACGTCGAGGAGGTCCTGCGGGCCGTCACGCACGCGCGTGAGCTCCTCGTGGACGGCGCGCCGGGCGGGCTCACGCCGGCCGGCGCCGAGCGCTCGTTCGAGGCGCATTTCGTGCCGCGCGCGAGCGTCGCTCCACGCGTCGTCCTGAGCAGTCAAAAGCTCCGGGGCGACGTGCGCGTGCTCGGTGAAACGACGACCGAGCGAGGCGTGCCGGCGCTGGCGGTGCGCGCTCGCGCCGGCACGAGCTTCGGCGAGCTCCTCGGCGCGGTGAGAGCGGCTGGGTTTTACGCCATGCCGTTCAGCTGCCCGACCGCGGAGGCGATTTCGCTCGGCGGCGCGCTCGCCGTCAACACGCACGGGCGCATGTCGGCGACGTACGGCGGGCTCTTCGCGGAACACGTGCGGCGCTTCACGCTGCTCGGCGCGGACGGCCGGAGCTACGACTGCCACGCCGCCGCCGAGAGCGAGCTCGAACGACGCCTGTTTCGCTACGTGCCCGGGGCGCTCGGAGCGCTCGGCTTCGTGACCGAGATGGAGCTCGAGCTCGCGCACGTCGCGCCGGACGCCTACGTGGTCCAGGAGATACTCCACAACCGGCGCGGCGATCCGGCGGCGAGCGTCGCGAGCTACCTCGCTCACGTCGCAGCCGAAAGGCGCCAGCCCTTCTTCGGCGAAGGCATCGGACTCGTGTTTTTCGGCGCGCCGGGCCGCGGCACGGCCGTCATCTTCGGGGAGCGCCGCGCGGCGGCGCGCGACGCGGCGTTCGCGCGGCTGCCGTTGCTCAACGAAAGCGCGCGCGTGAACATGTTCGTACAAGCTTTCGCGCACCGGGTGCCGAAGCTCGCGCGCGAGGTCGCGACGCGGATCCTCGCGGAGGGCCGAACCTTCAGCGCGCCGTATTACCGCTGGCTCTTTTTCCAATCGAGCTACGACGACGGCGTGGCCGCGCTCGAACGACGCAAGAAACGGCCGCTCTTCGGCTTCGAGCCGACGCTCGGGCTCGTGCACCAAGCCTGGGTGCTCACGACGGCGGCGCTGCCCGCGTTCTTCGCGCTCGCGAGCGACCTCTTCGCGACGCCGGAATTCGAGCCCGTGGCACGCGGCATCGAGTGGTTCGACGTGCTGCGGCTCCCGGCGCCGAGCGCGCCGCTCGATCCGAGCCGTGCCGTCCGCGACGAAGGCGCCACGAGCGCCGCCAGCGACACGCACGTGATCACCCTGAGCGTCGCCGTGCGCGACGCCCGTTCGCGCGAGCTCGCGAGCTCGTTCTGCCGCACGCTCGTCGAACGCGCCGTCGCGCGCGGGCTCGCCGTCGTCGTGCAGCTCAACAAGCAGCACCACGTCGAGCCGGCGCTGCTGCGACGCATGCATCGCGCCGCTCTCGCCGAGCTCGGCGCGCTCAAGCACGAGGTGGATCCGGACGGCTTCATCGGCTCGCGCTCGCTCGAACGACTCGGCCTCGACGAGACCGCGAGCGACAGCGCGACGCGCACGGCTCGAAGAGCGGAGCCAACGCCGCCGCGCGCGGCCCCGTCGCCGGATTCGGCCGCGCCTCGGCGCGCGCGCTGAGGAGCTCGTTGACGAACGTGAGTCCGACCAGGAGCCCCGCGCGGCCGGTTTCGGGCCGTTCCCATCCGGGCGATGGCGTTTTGCCGGCGAGCGAGCGTAGCGTTCCGAGCGTGCCGCCCGAAGAGCGTCCGCTCGCGAAGGTCCCTCGCTTTCTCTACGGCACCGCGTGGAAAGAAGAGCGGACCGAAGCGCTCACCCGCCTCGCGCTCGACACCGGATTCACCGGCATCGACACGGCCAATCAGCGCAAGCATTACCACGAGGCCGGCGTGGGCGCGGCGCTCGGCTCGGCGCTTTCGGCCGGCCGCGTCACGCGTGAACGACTCTTCTTGCAGACGAAGTTCACGCACATCGACGGGCAAGATCGACGCTTGCCGTACGATCGCGCGGCGCCCGTCGCGGTTCAGGTGACGCAATCGTTCGAGAGCTCGCTCGAGCACCTCGGCACCGACTACCTCGACTCCTACGTGCTGCACGGCCCGACGCAAAGGCACGGCCTCGGAGCCGCCGACTGGGAAGCTTGGCGCGCGATGGAGGCCCTCGCGCGCGCCGGCCGCACGCGCTACCTCGGGGCGAGCAACGTGTCGCTCGAACAGCTGCGGCTGCTCTGCGACGGAGCCGCGGTCGCGCCCGCGTTCGTGCAGAACCGCTGCTACGCGCGCACGGGTTGGGACCGAGCCGTTCGGGAGTTCGCGGCCGCGCGCGGCATCGTTTATCAAGGGTTTTCGCTCTTGACGGCCAACGCTCGCGAGCTCGCGGAGCCCGCGGTCACCGGCGTCGCTCGGCGCGCGGGCCGATCGCCGGCGGAAGTCGTGTTTCGTTTCGCGCTCGCGATCGGCATGCTGCCGCTCACCGGCTCCTCGAACGGCGAGCACCTGCGCGCCGATCTCGCGGTGGAGAGCTTCGAGCTCCTCGCGGCGGAAGTGAGCGCGATCGAACGAATGTCCGGCTGAGCCGCCGTTCGGAACGAAAGCCGTGCTACGTCCGCCCCGTGGTCGATTGGTGGAGCTTCGCGCGCGCGGACGCGGGGCAAAGGAGACGCCGGCTGCTCGCGCCGGTGGATCCCGTGCTGCGCGTCTGTCTTGCGATCGCCGCGGCCGTGACGAAAGTCGGCTCGCTTTCGGGGCAGCGCCTCGTTCATAGCGGCGACCTGATTTGGGACGAAATCGGCGCGCTGCCGCTCGCGGACCACCGCTTCTGGTTCAACGAGCGCCCCGTCACCGTGCCGCTCCTGCACCGACTGGTGGGCTTCTCGGAACCGCGGGTGGTGACGGTGCAGATCGCGTGCGACGTGATCGCGTGGACGCTTCTCGCGCAGGTGGTTTCGAAGTTCGCGGCCGCGCGCGGCGCGGGACTCGTCGCCTTCGCTCTCGTCCTCGGGCTGAGCCTCACGTCCGGCGTGCAGGGGTGGGACCTCGTGATCCGCAGTGAATCGGCCGCGATGTCGTTTCTGGTGCTCGCGCTCGCCGGCGCCGTGGCGATCACGGTCGCGCCCGCGCACGGCCGTGCCTGGCGCGTCGGGTGGAGCGCCGCGGCGCTCACGGGCGCGCTCCTCTCCGCGTTCGCCCGCGACAACGTCGCGTACGTGCTGGTCATCGTCGCCTCGTTCGTGCCGCTCGGTGCTCTGCTCGCGGCCGAGCGACCGCTCGATCTCCGCGCTTGGGCGCGCCGGGCGGCGCCGGTGGCCGTCGTTTCGCTCGGGCTCTTCGCCGTCGCCGCGGCCTCGCGCGCGAACGAGCACGCGGCGGCGCGCTTCGAAGGGCCGCTCATGAACGTGATCTTCGAGCGGGTGCTCGGTTCACCGGGAACGCTCGCGTACTTCGAGCGCGAGCTCGGCATGCCGGTTTCACCCGCGGTGCGCGCTCGCCGCGGGCACACGCTGCCGCGAGGGGCCGCGGGCGTGAAGTCGCTCGCGCCCTTCCGCGCGTGGGTGCTCCAGGACGGCTACTCGGGGTATCAACGCTACCTGCTCACGCACTTCCCCGCGACGGCGCGCGCCGCGTGGAGGAGTTTCGAAGCGGTGTCAGGCGACGTTGAGGACCGCCACACTCACCGCGGCCGTAGTCGGAGCTCGCGCTTCCTCGACTCGTTCTTCGTCGACCCGCTCGCGGTGAATCCGCTCGCGAGCGTCGCTCTGCTCGGCGCCGCCGGCCTGCTCGGTCTCTTCTCGGGCCGCGGCGGCGCGCGGGTTCTCGCGGCTTTTTGCCTGTGTTGCCTCGCCGTCTCGCTCACGCAGGCGTACGTGTGCTTCCACGGCGACGCCATGGAGGTCGGCCGCCACAGCGTGAACGTGGGACTGTTCTTGCGCCTCGCCGCCGTCATCGCGGTCTGTCTCGGAGTCGACCGCGGCTCGGCGCTCGCCGAGCGGCTTCTGTTTCGACGCGCGCCGGGGGCGGATCCCGGCTAAACGAGGTCCCGTGTCCGAACCTCCGCCCCGCTTCCGGCCGCCGCGTGCCGTCGCCTTCGATCTCGACGGCACGTTGGTCGACTCGGCGCTCGACATCGCCACGGCGGCGAACCACGCGCTCGAACGCGCCGGACTACCGCCCCACCCGCTCGAACGGGTGAAGAGCTTCGTCGGTGACGGCGCGCGCTCGCTCATCGTGCGCGCGAGCGGTTTCGCCGAAAGCGACACGCGCATCGATGCCTTGCTCGCGAATTTCCTCGATTACTACACCGCGCACGCGACGACGTTCACGCGCCCGCTGCCCGGCGCCGTCGCCGCGCTCGAGACGCTCGGACGGCGGCTGCCACTCGCGCTCGCGACCAACAAGACGCGCGCCACGACGGAGTTGCTGCTCGCCGAGCTCGATTTAGCGCGGCATTTCCGCGTCGTCGTGGCCGGCGGCGATCCGCCGCGCCCGAAGCCCTCGGCCGA
>DATJXW010000254.1:0-38816 GCA_035499895.1 Polyangiaceae bacterium
TTGGCGACGCACTGGTTGTTGCTCGTGCTGCAGTATTGGCTCCCGCTGCAGTTGTTCGACATCCCCGTTCCGCAGTTGCCCGCGCCGTCGCAGCTCGACGAAACCACGGCGCTCCAGTCGGAGCTGCATTGGTTCGGGCAAGCGGTGCTCGAATCGGGGAACACGCACGACGTGTGGGTGCCGTCGCAATACTTCTTGCCGCACGTGCCGCTCCCGGTGCAGCTCGTGCGCGGCGTCGTCAGGGTCTTGCACGTGCCGGGCGTCTGGCTGCAAGACTGGCAGTCACCGCCACATTGGGCGTTGCAGCAGTAGCCGTCGACGCAATAGCCGTTCGGGCATTCGCTCGGACCGCCGCAGCTGTCGCCCACCCTTCTCGTGCTCGCGCAAGAGCCGGCGACGCAATAGCCCATCGCGCAGTCGGCGTCCTTCGAGCAGCTGCCGAGGCAGCCGGTCTTGGCCGTGTTGCACTCGAGTGAGTTCGGGCAAGCCGCGGCCTTGGTCGCGCAGTTTTGGCTGCCGTCGCAAGTGTTCGTGGTCAGCGTCGAGCCCGTGCACGACGTCGTCCCGCAGCTCGAGCCCACCGCCGGCGCGCGGCACGCGTTGGCTCCGTCGCAGGTGCCGTCCGGCCCGCAAGGCGCGCTGCTGCTCGTCGGGCAAGCATTGTGCGGCGCCGCGACCCCAGGCTGCACGGCGAGGCACTGCCCGTCCGCGGCCGAGCCCGTCTGATGGTTGAGCGCGAGCGTGCACGCCGAGCAGCCCGCGCATTGTTTGTCGCAGCACACGCCGTCGGCGATGATGCCCGAGGCGCACTGACCCACGTCGGTGGCCGTGGTGCCGTTCTTCTTCTGCGTCGTGCACGTCCCGCTGCTGATGTCGCAGTAGAAGCCGGTCCGGCACTGCGAGGAGCTCGTGCAATTCGTGAGACAGCCGTTCATCACGGTGCACGGCGCGTTGCCGCAGTCTTGTCCGGTGACCGTGGAGCATTGGCCGGCGCCGTCACAGTTGGCCGCGGGCGTGTACGTTTTGCCGTCCGAGCTGCACATCGCAGGCGAGCACTCGACGCCGGCCCCGACGTTGCGGCAGCCGCTCGCGCCGTCGCAGGTGCCGTCGTTGCCGCACTGGTTCGTCGCCGTCTCGTCCGCGCAAAAGTCGTGGGGATCCTTGCCGCTGACGACGGGCGCGCAGGTGCCGTCGGGTTGGCCGGTGAGGTCCTTGACGCAGGCGTCACAGCCCGCGCAAGTCGTCGCGCAACACACGCCGTCGATGCAGTGCGCGTTCGTGCAGTCCGCGTCCTCTTTGCACGCGGTGCCGTCGGCCAGCGTCGTCGAGGTGCCGCCCGCTCCGCCGGCGCCTCCGCCGGCGGTCGCGTCGCCCGCGCTCCCGCTCGCTCCCGCATCCGTGCCCTGGTCCGTCCCGCTGCTCGCCCCGCTGCCGGATGATTGCCCCGCCACATCGCCCGAGCCTCCGCTTCCGCCGAGCTCAGCGCTGCTGCCGCTTTGCCCGCTACCGCCGGCACCCCCGTTTCGGCCGAGCCCGGCCGCGCCGCCGCTTCGGCCGCTACCCGCGGCGCCGCCGTTCCCGCCGCTGCCTGCGGCGCCCGCGCTTCCGTCGGGCGTTTTGAAATGCCGGCTCGTGTCGCCGCACCCGAACGCGGTCGCGCCGAGAAAGAGCAGAGCAAAGCCGACGTGCCGACCTCGTTTCACCGACCGTCCCATGGCCGCATCCATTCATGATGCGAGCATGAGGGTCAAGGTCGAGGTCCTCGACGCACCGCGCGCAGACTCGCTCGGTATAGGCCGATCTACCTATGTCGAGTCTCAACCGGTCCGTCGGCGTGAAGATTCGAAACAGGACTTTCACGATCGCCGTCACACGGCGCGTGCGACCGGCTCGCCGAGCGAGTGGTCTGCGGTGTCATTCGTGCCGCGAGCGTAACGGCCGGGGGCGGCGCCGACGTGTCGCGCGAAGGCGGTGCTGAACGTGCTCGAGGAGGCGTAGCCGATGCGCTCGGCGACGGCGGCGATGTCGAGCTGCTCGCGTCTCAGTAGATCCTTCGCGACGGCCATGCGCCAAGCGAGCAGGTACTCCATCGGAGCGAGCCCGACGGTGGTGTTGAAGCGCTCGAAAAAGGACGAGCGCGAGAGCCCCGCCGCCTTGGCGAGTGCAGGCACCGTCCAAGCGCGGCCGAGCTCGGCGTGCATGCGGCGGAGCGCGGGCGCGATACGCGGGTCCGCGAGGCCGCGCAGCAGGCCCGCCGGGGATTCATCGCTCGGCTGCGAACGCAGCGCTTCGATCAGGAGGATTTCGACCAAGCGCGACAAGACCAGGTCACGGCCCGCGCGGCGGTCGCTCGTCTCTCCCGCGACGAGCCGCACGAGCAGCGTGAGTCGCTCGACGCCGCGCAGGTGAAACATGGCGGGCAAGAGCGACACGAGCAGCGGTTGATCCGGGGAGTCGAACGCGAAGTATCCGCCCAGGAGTCGCACGTCGGGTTTGCCCCCGCGCCGGCCGTGACGCACCTCGCCGGTGGGCGCCGCCATGCGCTTCGGGTCGAGGTGCACGGGCGCGGCGAACTCGAAGCTCGACAGCGTGAAGCCGGGCGTCGCGGGCAAGAGCACGAAGTCGCCGGCCGCCAACGTCACGCGGCGCTCGCCGTCGACCGCCAAGCGGCAGCTGCCCTCGAGCACGGCGGCGAAGCTCGGCTGGTCGAAGCGCGAGTAGCGGACCGCCCACGCGCCGGCACCGGTGATGGGCTTGGAGAAGACCGCGCGCGGCTTGAGCAACTGGATGATTTCGGTCAGTGGGTCTTGCATGGCGGCTGGTTCCGGACTCTAGCAAATAAAATCCGGACTATGGCCCGTAGAGAGTCCGGATCGGATGACCTAAACCCTTCGGCATGAAAACGATTCTCATCACCGGTTGCTCCTCGGGTTACGGGCTCGAAACGGCGCGTCATTTCCACGCGCAGGGCTGGCACGTGATCGCCAGCATGCGCACGCCGCGCGCGGACCTGCTGCCGAACGGGGAGCGACTGCGCGTGCTCCCGCTCGACGTGACGCGGCAGGAGAGCATTGCCGCCGCGATCGCGGCGAGCGGCCCCATCGACGTCTTGGTCAACAACGCCGGGATCGGGTTGTTCGGTGCTTTCGAGGCGACGCCCATGAGCACCGTCCGCGAGGTGTTCGAGACGAATACCTTCGGGGTGATGGCCATGACGCAAGCGGTGCTGCCGCAATTTCGTGCGCGCCGCTCGGGCGTGATCGTGAACGTGACCTCGAGCGCGACGCTCGCTCCGATGCCCTTGGTCGCGACCTACACGGCGAGCAAGCTCGCCGTCGAAGGGTTCACCGCTTCACTCGCGCTCGAGCTCGCGTCCTTCGACGTGAGCGTGAAGCTCGTCGAGCCCGGATACGGCCCGAATACCGCGTTCACGAGGAACTCCGGGACGCGACTCGCGGGCTCGATTCCAGAGCCGTATGCGGCTTACGCGAGCGAGATTTTGGCGTCGTTCACGCACGGTCCCGCGCTCGTCACGACCGAAGGGGACGTCGCCGAAGCGGTGTTCCGAGCGGCGACGGTGCCGTCCGCGGAGCTTCGCTTTCCGGCGGGTGCCGACGCGCTGGCGCTCGCTCGCGCGCGGCCGGGCGTCAGCCCCGTCGCCTGAAAGCGCCGTTTCAGAACTTCTCTCCGACCAACTCCTCGCTCAGGGCCCAGAGCGCCTTCGCGTTCGCCGGGTCGAGGGCATAGGGGCGCACGCCCGGTGAGGTCGGACCGAGCTCGGCCGCCGTCACTTCGGACACGTGGCAGTCTTCGCAGTAGCGTCCGCCGATGTCCTCGGCACGCGCGACGAAGGCCGCCCAGACCGAGGTCGCGGCTCCTTGCGGAATCGTCTTCCATTGGTAAGGCGGTCGACCCTCCGCCGCGAGGGCGGCGTTGATTTGCGCCAGCATCGCGTCCAAGGAGCCGTCCGAAACGTGGCGTCCGAGCTCGGTCTTGATGCCGCCCGGGTGCAGCGCGGTCGCGCGGATGCCGCGCTCGCGGTGCCGGCGATCGAACTCGACGGCGAAGAGAATGTTGGCCGTTTTCGAGCGTGCGTACGCGAGCCACGGCTCGTATTTCGAGTGCAGGAAGTTCGGATCCTCGAGGCTGAACGCTGCCATGCGATGGCCGGACGACGCGACCACCACGACGCGTCCGCCGTCGGCGATGAGCGACGCGATGCGATTGACGAGCACGAAATGCCCGAGATGATTGGTGCCGAATTGCAGCTCGAAGCCGTCGGCGGTCCTCTCGAACGGTGCGGCCATGACGCCCGCGTTCGTGATCACCACGTCGAACTTGCGTCCGTCCTTCACGAGCGCGTCGGCGCAGGCGCGCACGCTGGCGAGCGACGCGAGATCGAGCTCGACGAGCGTTAGCTCGAGACCTTCCGTCGCCTTGCGCGCCTTGGCGAGGTCGCGCGCGGTGCCGACGACCGCGGCGCCGCGCAGCGCGAGGGCTCGCGCGGTCTCGACGCCGAGGCCGGCCGACACGCCCGTCACGAGCACGCGCTTGCCTCGCAGGTTCATGGTTCCGAGCACGTCGTCGGTCGTGGATGTCGCTCCCAGAGTCGTTTTCATCGCGTTCATGGTCCTCTCCGTTCGAAGGGCACACCTCTCCCGCGTCCCGCCGAACGTTGCCGATTGCTCGGGCGCGGCCGGGATGACATAAGAGGAGGGTGCCTCCGGTTGTTATACGGAGGCACCCTCCGTTTCGCAAGCCGGGGGGTGGACGATTTCGTCATGACCGACGCGCCAGCACGAAAAACGCGAGCCGATGCCGAGCGCAACCGCGAGCGGCTGCTCGCCACCGCCAAGGCGACGTTCGCGAAGCGGGGCACGGGTGCGAGCCTCGAGGAGATCGCGCGCGAGGCCGAGGTGGGGATTGGGACGTTGTACCGGCACTTTCCCACGCGGGACGCGCTCGTCGCGGCGGTGTATCGCAACGAGACCGAGCAGCTTGCCGGCGCGGCGAAGACGCTCTCGGCCGCGCACGCGCCGCTCGTGGCGTTGGAACGGTGGATGAATTTGTTCGTCGACTACATGGCGACGAAGCGCGGCCTGCACGCGGTGCTCGACTCCCTTGCCGGCGGAACCTCCGCGCTCTACGCCGACTCCGCCGAGCAGATGACGTCCGCGTTGAGGATGCTGGTGGACCGCGCCGTGGCGAGCGGCGAGGCGAAGGTGGACGTCGATGCGCTCGATCTGCTGCGCGCGGTGGCCGGCGTGAGCCAAGGCGGCGCGGGAGACGATTGGGTCGTCAACGCGAAGAAGGTCGTGGGCATTCTCGTCAGTGGGATTCGAACTCGAACGGCGTCGACTCCAGCGCGGAAGCGAGCGGCGCGCTCGGCGCGCAGGCCGAGCTGAGCGGGCGTGGAGCGAGGCGCCGCGACATACTTGCGCAGATGATCGGCCGCCCCCTCGAGACGCGAAGCGCGACCGGGCTGATTGTCGCGATGCTCTGCGGCGGGTGCGGGAACTCGTCGCCGGCACCCGCGCCCGCGGACGCCGGGGCGCCGGCCGCGCCCGTGGACATCGGCGCGCTGATGGATTCGGCGAACTGTCAGACGTGCCATCCGGGGCAGTACCAGCAATGGGCAGGCAGCATGCACGCCTATGCCACCGACGATCCGGTCTTTCAGGCGATGAATGCGCGTGCTCAGCGGGAGAGCAACGACACGCTCGGCACGTTCTGCGTGAATTGCCACGCCCCGATGGCGGTGCGCACCGGGATGACCGACGGCACGAACCTGGACTCTTTGCCGGCGTCGCTCCGCGGCGTCACCTGCTACTTCTGCCATTCGGTCACCGAGGTGACCGACACGCACAATGCTCCGCTCACGCTCGACGCGAAGGGCAAGCTGTACGGGCCGTTCGATCCCGTCGCCGGCGTCCCGCACAGCGCCGCTTACTCGCCGTTCCTCGACGGGTCGACGAACGAATCGGCGCAGGTTTGCGGGAGCTGCCACGACATCGTCAACCTGCAGGGTGCGCACGTCGAGCGGACGTTCGCGGAGTGGAGAGCCGCCGCGCTCTCGCAGACTCCGAATGGCGAGACCTGCGCCGAGTGTCACATGGCGGCGAGCACCGGGTTCGCGTCGGAAACCCCACCTCACCTCGTCCGGCAGGTGCATGATCACACTTTGGCCGGTGTCGATCTGGCACTCGGGCCCTTCCCCGCGCCGGGCAGCGGCGCCGAAGCGTTGCCGGAGAATCAGACGCAAGAGCTCGCTGCGCAGGCGTTCCTCGACACGGTCGTCCAGGCGACGCTCTGCCTGAACCCCGTCACCCGCCGTCTGCAGCTCACGCTGGACAACGCGGGCGCGTCCGGACACGGCTGGCCCACCGGGGCGACGCCCGATCGCCGCGCCTGGGTCGAGCTCATCGCGTACCAGGGCGGGCAGGTGATTTACGCGAGCGGCAACACGCAAGCGGAGGGGACCTTCCCGAGCGCTCTGCCCTTGGAGGAGAGCTCACCCGATCCCGACCTCTGGCTGATCCGCGACTGCATCTTCGACGCGGCCGGCGCGCCGCTCGTGCTTTTCTGGCAAACCGCCGAGCTGGCGAAGAGCAACCAGCTTCCGGGTTTGGTCAGCCAGAACGCGATGGATCCGAACGCGTCCCCGGCGCCGCTCATGCGCGAGTTTCCGAGCACCGGCACGCTGCCTGCACTCCCGGACCACGTCACGGTCGAGCTACGACTGCAGGCCATCGGCGACGACGTCCTCGACAGCCTGGTCGCGAGCGGAGACTTGGACCCGAGCCTGCCGTCGCAGATCGCGCGCTACACGCTCGGCGGCGGCGCCGCCCTCGACTGGACTCCGACCGCCGCCGACGTGTTCCAGACGACCGACACGACCAGCGGCGCAGTGATGACCTGCGTCGCCAACGGCGCGTACCAGAGCAACACGACGCCCGCGATCAGCCACGCCCGCTGCGAGGGTCTGGCGAGCGGGCCGTAGCTGCGCCGCGTATCGCGTTCGCTGGGGGGCCGACGCCTAGACCCCGCTCGCCGCGGCGTCGAGCTTCGGGGTTCCGGCGCGAGCTGACGAGGGCGCCGCGAGGAGGGTGCGAATCCAACCGACGAAGGTGAGGACGAGAAAGGGATAGCCCGCGGACGGGAGTGGTGCAGAAGTGGCAACGAGGCCGGCGCCACACGCGATTTTCACCGCGGTCACCGTGAAGAGAGCAGCAGCGATCAGCCCAGTGAGGCGGCTCCACTTGGGGAAGGTGCTCGTGACGCTGATCGTCAGCAAAGAGGCAGCCCAAAGGGCGACCCCGCTGGCGAAGGACGCGCGACTCGCTTCGAGGCCCGCCGTCGTCTCCGAGAGTACGAGACTCTCGGCGGCGAGGAAGACGAGAAAGCCCGCCGCCAAGCCGTCCTTGCCCTCACGGAAG
This sequence comes from Polyangiaceae bacterium, assembly GCA_035499895.1. Classification (GTDB taxonomy): domain Bacteria; phylum Myxococcota_A; class Polyangia; order Polyangiales; family Polyangiaceae; genus PMG-095. Next base: position 7,437 of record DATJXW010000254.1, read on the forward strand.
AACTTCACCGCCAGGAGCGCGCTGGCGACGACGATGCCGACGCCGTCGAGCATCCAAAATAATTGCCGCAGCGTCGCCTGTCCGACGAACGAGCCCGCCATTCCGAAGAGGCCGCCCACGCCGAGCCCGACCACCGCGATCTGATCGCGGCGTCTTTCGCTGAGCGCCTTCGCGACGGCGCTGTGGTCTTGGTCGGAACTGGTGTGAAATCGAGGTTCGGGCATGGTCGGGCCTTCTTGGTTGGAGTGATTCCAGCCGGTTCCTCGCGGAAGCCGGTCTGGATGCCCTGTCGTGCCCGCTCGACCGCTCACGTTACAGCGCCGCGCGCGATTTTTCCGCGGCTCAGCCGACGCGGTGAAGCACCGTGTATTTCGTCACGCTTTCGTGCCCGCTTCGATCCTGGCAGTGGACCACGAAATCCACGTCCGGCGGGAATTGCTCGACGAAGTGCCGGCGGCAAGCGATCAGCACCGCGCCCGAGGAGCGGTCGAACGGCGCGTCGGCAAAGGACAGCAAGGCCGTTCCGTTCGGCAAGAGGACGTCGACGGAGACGCGCTCGACGTCCTCGAGTTCGAGGCGTAGCCGATGCACGAGCAGATCGGTGCCGGGACGGAGCCAGGCCTCCTTGGGCACGCCCGGCAGGAAATCATTGCTCGCCTGGCGCAGGCCTCGCCCTTGCGCGAGCTCGAGATCGCGGTCGATGGCGATCGGGGGAATCACGTCGGTGAGCGCTCGAGCGAGCGCGGCGACTCGCGAGGACGCCTCGAAGCACGCGTCGCAGCCGAAGAGGTGCTCGTCGATGGCGTCGACCTCGGCTTCGGGCAAGTCCCTGGCCCAATAGCGAACGAGGAGTTCGTGCGGGATCGGGCAGTTCATGCGACGCTCCCTTCCACGCAGCGTTGGAGCGCGCGCATCGCCCGATGCCGCAAGACCCTCACGTTCCCCACGGAAATACCGAGCTCGCTCGCGATCTCGTCCGCGCTGCGCTCTTCTTGAAAGGAGAGCAGCACCACGCGCTGCTCGCGCGCGCCGACGCGACCCAGGCATAGCGCCAAGCGCGCGCTGTCGACGCTCGAGAACGACGGCGGCAGCTCCGTGTCCGACAAAGGCAAGACCGCGCCGGCGAACGCTTGGGCGCGGCGTTCGTTGCGACGCGAGCGTGACACTAGATGCCGACACGTCCCGAAAACGAAGCGCTCGATATGCTCCAGATCCTCGATTCGACCCGCGCGCACCGCTTCGAGTAGCACGACACCGACCTCCTGAACCAAGTCGGCCGCGGCCGTCTCGCTCCGCAAATGTCGCAGCCCGTAGAGACGGATCCGCGGCGCCAGCAGCAGAAACAACTCTCGCTCGGCCGCGACCCGCTCGGCCGCTTCTCCGTCATGTGCCGCGACGCAGCGCACGAGCTCTCGGAACTCGGTCATCGAGTTCGGCTTAGCATCGCTTCGTTCGGGATAGTGCCGCCATCGGTGACGTGCCGTCCGGCGAGCGTGACAGCTCCGCAAAGCTTGCGCCGTGGCCGAGCTTGCCACCGCCGAGGCGCACGACGAGACTTCGCGGATGACGAGCGTGGTCGCGGTGAACCCCGTCCCGGCCGCGGAAGGTCCCCGCAGGACGGCGCTGCGGCCCCGTCAGCTCATCGGCCGCGAGCAGGAGAGCGCGGAAGTCACGGAGAGCGTCCTCTCGACCGCGGTGACGACACTCACGGGTCCGGGCGGAGTGGGAAAGACGGCGCTCGCCGTCAACGTCGCCGCCGCTTGCTCCGCCGAGTTTCGTGACGGCGTCGTCGTCATCTGGCTCGGAGCGTTGCGGTCGGCGGAACTCGTCGTGTCCGAGGTCGCCGCGCAGGCCGGCTTGCCGAAGTCGGGCGGCGATTCTCTCGAGGATGCGTTGGTACGGTGGTTGAGCGAGCGAGACGTGTTGCTCTTGCTCGACAACTGCGAACACGTGTCGTCCGCCGTGAGCGATCTGGTGGATGTGCTGACGGCGCGTCTTCCTCGTCTCCGCGTGCTCGCGACGAGCCGCGAGCCGCTGTGGGTGGACGGCGAGGTGACGTATCGACTGAGACCGCTGTCGGTGGCGGGACCGAGCGCCAGCGTCGAAGAGATCGCCGGTAGTGACGCGGTGCAGTTGTTCCGGGAACGCGCGGGTGCCCGCAGCCGGGCCTCGCTCGGCAGCGAGCGCGCCGCCGCGCTCGTCGGGAAGATTTGCCGCCGCGTCGACGGCTTACCGCTTGCCATCGAGCTCGCCGCCGCACGGGTGGCCGGACTCGACCTCGAGGACATCGCCTCGCATCTCGACGATCTCTTCGACTTTCTCCCGCAGTCGGCGCGCCGGGCGGACGGCGCTCGGCGGTCACTCCGCGCGACCGTGGAGTGGAGTGACACGCTTCTGACCGACGACGAGCGGCGTTTGCTCCGGCGGATGGCCGTGTTCGCCGGACGCTTCGATCTCACGGCGATCAAGGAGGTCTGCACGGTCGACGGGCAGAGCGCCGCGCAGGTCGCGGATCTCACCGCCCGGCTCGTGGAAAAATCGCTGCTTTTGATGCCGGAGGACGGCGGCGGATATCAGCTGCTCGAAACCATCCGGCAGTACTCCATCGAGCGGCTCACCGCCGAGGGTGACATCGACGCCGTTCGTGACAGGCATGCGCGCTTTTATCTCGGCGTCGCTCTCCAAGCGTCCTTGGGCCTGACGACCGGGCCCGAGCGGCCTCACCTCGACGTGATGGCACGCGTCGGCGACAATCTGCGCGTCGCGCTTCATCGTCTGCTCGTGAGCGAACCGCGCGCGGCTCTCGAGCTCTCGGCCGGGCTCACGCAATTCTGGTGGATTCGGGGCCGGCTTCGCGAAGGCATCGGCTGGCTCGAACGAGCGATCACCGCCGCGCCGGACGCTCCGGCCGAGCTCTGTGCCACGGCGCGTTTTGGCCACGGGTTCCTCGTCGCCCACGACACGGACGACTGGGTGGCCGCCGCCGCGTCGCTCGACATCGGGATCGACCTGCTCGCGAAAGCGAGCGAGCCGCCCGTCATCCTCGGGATGCTGCTCTGCCTGCGTGGGGAGTGCGACGTCTTCAACGGCGACGCGAGCTCCGGGGTGCGTCGCACGGAAGCCGGCGTGGAGATCGTGCGCCGGCATCCGGAGACGCGGGGCGGCTGGCCCGAGCTCTTCTGCATGTGGAACGTGGCGAACGCGAAGCGCGCCCACGGAGACGTCGACGCCGCCCTCGCGCTCTTCACCGAGTGCGCGGAGCTCAGTCGCCGACGCGGGCTCTTCCTCGGGGAAATGTGCACCTGCAACGTGCTCGGCGAGATGTGGGAGGAGCGCGGCGTGCTCGATATCGCTCGTTCGCAGTGGGAGCGCGCTTATACGTGCCGGCTCGAAATCGACGCCGTCAACGTGGGGTACGTTCACGGCTCGACGCCGATCAACCTGCTCGCGATTGCGCGCGTGACCGCAAAGCAAGGCGACCTCGCGACGGCGTCGAAGCTCTTGCGTGAGGGGTTGGTCGTCGCGCACGAGATCCGGGACGAAAAGACCGCGCGGCACCTCGCCGAGCTCTTGCAGCGGACCTCGCGCACGGAACCCGCGGAGCACGCCTCGCTCCGCCCGGCGGGTGGCGTGTGGCACCTCGCGTTCAACGGCAAGACCGTCCACGTCCCCGAACTCAAGGGCTTCTGGCACTTGCGCGAGCTCCTTTCGAGGCCGCGCGAGGCCGTGCCGGCCTTGTCACTCCTCGCGGCGCCGAGCGAGGATCCCGTACCCGTCGGCGATGCCGGGCCCTTGCTGGACCGCGAAGCGCTCCGGCAATACCGAAAACGCCTCGCCGAGCTCGACGAAGCGCTCGAGGAAGCGGAGGCTCGCCACGACGTCGCGCGGGGCGCCAAGCTGAACGCCGAACGCGAGGCCCTGCTGCGAGAACTCGCGCGCGCCACCGGCTTGGGCGGCAAGCCGCGACACGGCGGCTCCGCCACCGAGAAGGCGCGCATCAACGTGACCCGCACGATCCGCCATGCCATCACGTACCTGCGGACCGCGTTTCCGGAGCTCGGCGCGCATCTCGAGGAGTCGGTCGTGACCGGAACCTCGTGCTCGTACGATCCCCCGGGCAACGTGGCCTGGACGACCTGACACCCGGTTCGGGGTAGAAAAAAGGTTCGTTCGTTCTGAAGTAACGACGGGCTCGCGCCGAACGAACGCCCTACCGGTGAGGGCGACGGTGCGCCTTCGGAGGAGAACGTTCATGACCCCGTCCACGCCAAAAACCAACTCGAATTCGGTGACTTCGCTCCGTGCACACCGCTTCGCGAACGGCGACTCGATGCCGCTCGTCGGGCTCGGCACCTGGAAGTCGGCTCCCGGTGAGGTCTACGCGGCGGTGCGAGAGGCCGTCCGTCTCGGGTACCGACACATCGACTGCGCCGCCCTTTACGCCAACGAAGCCGAGATCGGCGAGGCTCTCCGCGACGCCATGCGCGAAGGCGACGTGGCTCGCGAGGAGCTGTGGATCACCTCGAAACTGTGGAGCAACGCGCACGGGCGGGACAACGTCGGGCCGGCGCTCGAAAAGTCGCTCACGGATCTCGGACTCGAGTACCTCGACCTCTACCTGATCCACTGGCCGATCGCGCTCCAGCCGAGCGCGGTGCTGCCGGGTTCCGCCGAGGACTTTCGTCCGCTCTCCGAGGTTCCCCTCCACGAGACGTGGGCGGAGCTCGAAGCGGCCGTGAATGCGGGCCGGGTCCGTCATCTCGGCGTGTCGAATTTCTCGGCCAAGAAACTTCGCGACCTCCTGCCTCATTGCAAGCTCAAGCCCGAGGTCAACCAGGTGGAGCGCCACCCGCTGCTCCAGCAGAACGAGCTCGTCGCTTATTGCACCTCGCAAGGGATTCACGTCACGGCTTACGCACCCCTCGGGTCCGGCGACCGGCCCTCGTTCCTCAAGGCGCCCGGCGCGCCCGTCTTGCTCGACCATCCGGTCATCCGAGCGATCGCCGCGGCGCACGATCGAACGGCCGCCCAGGTGCTCATTGCGTGGCACGTCCAGCAGGGGATCTCGGCAGTTCCAAAGTCCGTCACTCCGGCGCGACTCAAGGAGAATCTCGAGGCCGCCGAAGTGAAGCTCACCCCGTCCGAGCTCGAGCGCCTCGCCGCGCTCGACCTGGGCTATCGAATGATTGCCGGAACGTTTTGGGCCGTCGCGGGCACTCCGTGGACGCTTCAAACGATCTGGGACGAGCCGTAAGGCGCCGGACCGGTTGGGCGCCGCCGCCGCGATGAATTAGGATCCGCGGCGTGCGCACCTTCGTCCCGGCGCCGCCGCTGAAAACGCGCGTGCTCTCGATCACGGTCGCCGAGAACGCCGGCGGCGAAAACCTGGTGCTCCCCTCGACCAGCGCCGTGCTCGGTCTGCAGTTTCGAGGCCGCGTGCAGGCCGGCGACAAGGTGTTGTCCCTCGCGGGCGTCACCGGGATTCAGGCGACCGCGCGTCGCTACACGTACGCCGCCGACACCGGCTCGGTGCTCGTGCGGTTCACCCCGCAGGGTGCGGCCTGTCTCGGCGTCCCGGCGCTGGAGCTCAGCGACAGCCACGTGGCGCTCGAGGAGCTGCTGCCGGCGGCGCGCGTGGTGGAGGCGACCGAGCGACTGCAGGCGGCGCGCGACGATCGCGCGCGCGTCGAGGTCGTCGAAGAGCTGCTCCTCGAGCTCCCTTTTGCGCGCGATCCGCTGGTGACGCAGGGTATCGAGCTCCTCGCGAACGCGGGCGAGGGCGCCTCGGTCGCGCGGGTCGCGCGCTCTCTCGGCGTGAGCGAGCGCCAGTTCGAGCGGCGCTTCAAAGCGCGCGTCGGGCTCACGCCGAAGCACTTCGCGAGGCTCCAGCGCTTCGAGCGCGCCGTGAACCTCGCGCGCTCGGCCCCGTCGCTTTCGGTCGCGGCCCAGGACGCGGGCTACTACGACCAGTCGCACTTCATCCGGGATTTCCGCGGCTTCGTCGGCGTCACGCCGGGCGCCGCGCTCCCGATCGTCCCCTGAGAACGAGGCTCGGACGCTTCGCCCCTCCGGCGTGTCGGATTCGTCCAATCGCCGCCGAGCCGCCTGCCGCAAGTTCAAGGGCAGAAAGAGGTGACGACATGCGAGTGGATCTCTACTACCTGGTACACAAGGCACAGCGCTTCCAGCTGTTCGGGTTCGCGCGGGAGCTCAGCCGCGCGGATCTCGGGGATGCGGGCGTCCGTGAGCGCGTCGCGACCGAGGTGCGTGAGCTCGTCGCGCTCCTCGAAGATCACGCGCGGAACGAAGAAAAGCACGTTCACCCGTTGTTCGCGCGGTCGGGCGGGGAAGGGGCGGCCGCGGGCACGGCAGGCGGCGGCGCGGTGGAATCGATCGAGCGCGAGCACCGTGCGCTCGAACGTCACTTCGCCGAGCTCACCGCGGTCGTCGACGGCGGGCGCTGGAGCGAAGTTTATCCCGCTACGATGCGTCTCATCGGCGAGTACTTGCTCCACATCGACGAGGAGGAGCGCGCGCAGGCGGAAGTTCTCTGGCCCCGGTACACGGACGAGGAGCTCGGCGCCGTCGTCGCGCGGTTCAAGGCGGAGCGCGCTCCGGCGGCGGCCCGCGCCGATTTCTCGTTGATGCTCCCCGCGCTCAGCGTCCCAGAGCTCGCCCGCGTGCTGGGCGGCGTGAGGTCGAGCGCTCCGAAAGAGCACGCCGACGCGATGCTCGATCTCGCGCGCGTCGCGCTCGGGGCGGAGCGGTGGGCGCAGGTGGAGGAGGTTCTCGCCCCGTAGTGCCCCGGTTCGTTACCGTCCGGCGCGGCTCACCGGCTGCGCCGTCCGCGGACGGTCCAGCTGCTCGAGGCGGCCCAGATGCTGCCGTCGGCGCGCTCGTATTGCTCGAACAAGCGACGGAGCGCGCTCGCAACGTGGGGACGCAGGCGCTCGCCTTCGGCGCCGGCGAGGCGGATGATTTCGCCGGCGGGTCCGAGCTCCATCGCAAACTCGACGGCTTCGTCCGCGTTCGTGCCCACGCAGATGTCGCAGTCGGTGCGGGTGAGGCTCACGTCCCCGAACTGAGCCGCTTGCATCACGTCACTCACGAGGTCCGCGCCGGCCATCGAGAACGGGCCGGGGCCGCAATGAACCTGCGCCGACGACTCCGGGTCCACGACGGGCACGATCGAGCGCACCGCGCGCTCCGCTTCGTAAACCCAGGGGTTGTCCTCGCGCCGGCGCCAGACGACCATCGTGAGCTCGCCGCCCGGGCGGAGCGATCGGTGCACGTTCCTGAGCGCGGCCACCGGCGACGCGAAGAACATGGTGCCGAAGCGCGCGAACGCGTGGTCGTACGGTCCCCGGAGGTCGGCGTGCTGAACGTCCGCGACGAAGTACTTCGGTCGTGCTTGCTCGAGCGCTCGCGTCTCGCTCTCGGCGAGCCGAATGAAGCCTTCGCCGCAATCGACGCCCGTGGCGCGGCCGAGGGGACCCACCTGTTCGGCGATGACGAGCGTGGTGTCGCCGAAGCCGCAACCCACGTCGAGCACGCTCGCGCCGGCGGCGTAGGGGCGCTCCCTCAAGGGGCGCGCCCCGTGCTCCGCGAAGCCGTCCGTCACGATGCGGCGAAAGCGCACGAACTTGTCGAACAGAACCGTGTTCCAGGCTTCGATCGCGCCTTCGTTGTCGCTCGCCATCTCACAGCCGTTTCATCGTGGGCCGCGCTTCGACGCGCTCGACCCACGACCAGATGCGCCCGAGCTTCTTGTCGATGGGGTTGCCGTGGCTGTCGGCGAACGTGAGGAAGCTGAAGAGCAGGATGTCGGCCAGCGTGAAGCGCGAGCCGCACAGGAACTGATCGGAGATGTTCTTCTCGAGCCATTCGAGGTGATAAAACGCGAGGCCGGTGAGCCCCGGCACCGTCTCGGGGTTCGTGTACGTGCGCGGGCCGTACACGGTGCGACCGGCGCCGAACTGAAACGCCTTCAAGAGGGGGTAGGCGATGCCGAGGTTCACGCGCTGCGTCCACATGCGCGTCTCGGCCCGCTCCTCGAGCGTCGTGCCGATCAAGGGCGGACTCGGGAAGAGCTCCTCGAGCGTTTCGCAAATCGCGATCGATTCGGTGATCCTGGTGCCGTCGTCGAGCTCGAGGACGGGCAGCTGGCCGAGCGGATTGCGCGCGAGGTGCGGCGCTTCGCGATTCTCGCCCTTGATCAAGTCGAGAGTAATGACCTCGATGTCGAGGCCCTTTTCGGCGATGAAGAAGCGCGCCGTCGCCGGACTCGGACCGATGGAGTGATAGTATTTCATGGTTTTATTCCTTCTCTTCTTTGCTGGCTTCGTAGGCGTTATTGCCCGACCTGGGCCTGATTCGGCTCGATCACGCCGAGGGTTTTGACCACCTCGAAACGCCCGCCGCGAGCTTGGGCGATGTACATGTTGAGGCGCAGGTGATGCTGGCCCGGCACCATCTCGGCGCCGCCGCCCGGACCTTGCGCGATGCGCGCGTGGTCGAGAGCCCGCACGACGCGCTCGCGATCGAGCGAGCCTGCCTCCGTGACGGCCCCGGCCCAGAGCGCGATGCCGCGATAGAGTCCCGAGCAGGCGCCGCCGCCCGTGAACTGAGCCGCACCGGGAAATCGGTTGTTGTAGCGGGCGAGAAGCTGAGCGCTGAAGGGGTCCTTCACGTCCTGGTAGTAGTCGAGGCAGCCGTAGAGCCCCTCGACGTGTTCGGCGGGAACCATGTTGAGGAAGTTCTCGTCGAAGTAGGTGCAGATCAGGCGCCCGCCGCGCCGCGTGAAACCCGCGGCATGGAGCTGCGCGAGAAACGGCGTGAGCCCCGGCGGAACGATCGTGTTGAACACGACTTCCGTGCCGCTCGACATGATGCGATCGATGATCGGAGCGTAGTCGGCGTGGTCGAGTGGGAAATACTCCTCTCCGACGATGGTGCCGCCCTCGCGCGTCACCACCGCGCGGGCTTTCTCGTTCAGCACGCGCGGCCAGATGTAGTCGGCGGACGGAAGGTAGAACTTCTTCGCTCCGGTCTCGCGCATGAGCCAGGGGATGAGCGGATCGACCTGCTGCGCGGGCACGGGGCCCGTGCAGAAGATCAGCGGATGCGCTTCTTCTCCCTCGTATTGCTCGGGGTAGATGTAGAGCGTCTTGCCGCGCTCGACCGCCGGCCCCTTGATGGCTTGCCGCGCGGAGCTGTAAATGCCGCCGAAGATCACGTCGACGTGGTCGCGCTGCACGAGCTTCTCGGCGCGCGCCGCGGCGCTCCGGTCGGAGGTTTCGCTGTCTTCGACGATGAGCTCGAGGCGGCGGCCGAGCAGGCCCCCGCTCGCGTTGAGATCGTCGATCAGCAGCGAGGCGACGTTGGCGTTGGCGACGCCGACGAACGAGAGCGGTCCGGTCTTGTCGGCGATCAAGCCGACCTTGATGGTGGTTTCGGTCATGGTTGTCTCCTTGGGAACGAGCATCCAAGTAGCCGAAGCGCTCGCCGCAGGTCCTTACGCCGGCCCTAAACGTTCTGAAGCGTTCCTAAGCGCACGGTTCCTGCGCGCCGGCGGAAGTGATACGCACGAAATGTTCCCGGAAAGCTGCGGCCCGATCGCGCCCGTCGCGCAACATGAACGCAATCCTTCTGGCAGGTGACTGCGAGGTACGGCCCGACGAGAGGCGGCTCCTCGTTCAGGGCAAGGCCGTCGTTCTCGGCGCGCGTGCCTTCGATCTCCTGTTGGTCTTGATCGAGCACCGCGAGCGTGTCGTCGGCAAGGAGGAGCTGCTCGAACGCGTGTGGCCGGGCGTCGAGGTCGAGGAGAACAACCTCACCGTTCAGGTTTCCGCGTTGCGAAAGATCCTCGGGCCCGAGGCCATCTCGACCGTGACCGGCCGTGGTTACCGCTTCACGTTGCCCTTCGCGCAGGGGTCGCAGCCGAAGGAGCCGAGCGCGCCGGCGCAGGCGTTCGACGCGCCGACCATCGCCGTCCTGCCCTTCGACAACCTCTCGACCGACGCCGACATGCAGTTCTTCTCGGACGGCGTGAGCGAGGAGATCATCCAGCGCTTGTCGCGCATTCTCGGCGTGCGCATCATCGGTCGCACCTCGAGCTTTCAGTTTCGTGGCAAGGACAAGGCGGCGGCCGTGGAGCGCTTGCGCTGCACGCACCTGCTCGACGGGTCGCTCCAACGCTCGGCGGACCGCGTGCGCGTGCGGGCCCAGTTGATGGAGGCAGCTTCGGGGAGGACGCTCTGGTCGGACGGGTACGACCGCGGCCTCGCGGACATCTTCGCCGTGCAAGACGACATCGCGCGCCACATTGCGCGCGCGCTCGAGCGGACTTTCTCGGGTGTCGCCGCGCCGCGGCTCGAACCGGCGAGTTACGACCTCTACCTGCGTTCGAGCCCGAAATCGTACGCGCCGGACGAAGTGCGCACGAGCCTCGGTTTGCTCGAAGTGGTGACCGAGCGAGCACCGGAGTTCGCGGACGCGTGGGGGCGCGTGGCTTATCTACGCGGATTCCTGCACCCGTATTTGCCTTTCGCGGATCGCGCCGTGCATGCGGCGCGCGTCGAGCGCGAAGCGGCGCTCGCGCTGTCGCTCGACCCCGACAACATCGACGCGCTCGCCGCGCGCTGCTTCGTCGTCCCGCCGTACGGCAGCTTCGTCGAAGCCGCGCGCCGCCTCGACGCACTCCGCTTCGCGCCCGGCTCCGGCGACGGCCGTCGCTACATCGGCTGGTTCATGCGTCACCTCGGGCGCGTGCGCGAAGCGCTCGAAGAAACCGAGCTCGCCTTTCGGCTCGACGCGCTCGACCCGATGTCGATCAATCTGCTCGCGCTCGCGCGCATGGCTGCCGGCCAGGTGACGCAAGCCATTCCGCTCTACGAGGACCTGGTTCTGCGCGTTCCGCAGATGAGCTTTCCGATCGCGAGCTTGCTGCGCGCCCACGCATTCTCGGGCGACTGGGACGCGGTGGACCGCTTGCTGGCGGTCGCCGCGACGCGCCCGTTGCGGGAATTTCAGGATACGTTGCCCTTCGTTCGCGCCAAGCGGAGCCGCGCGCACCTCGACGCGTGGCGCGGCGCGTTCGACGCGCACATCACGAAGACAGGAAGGGTCGACGCGGCGCGACTGGTGTACGCGGCTCACCTCGGCTTCGTCGACGACGCGTACCGGGCCGCCGAGCTCGTTCACCTCGGCCCCGCCGGCGGCGTGGAGGACCTCATGGGTCCCGACGGCTACCGCACCGCGATTTTTTTCCAGGCGAACATGCCGGAGCTCCGCAATGATCCACGGTTCGCGCGCCTCTGCGTCCGGCTCGGCCTGGTCGACTTCTGGCTCGCGACGGGCACGTGGCCCGACTGCGTCACAGACACGCCGTACGATTTCAGGCTCGAGTGCGAGCGCGCTCAGGCGACGGAGCGCGAGAGCTTCGAGTTCTAAGTCCTCTCAAAAATAGCGGCTGTTGACAACGTCACTGGACGAACAATAGAGTCCGCCCCCGATTCGCCCGAGCTAAACGTGCGTCCGAGCCCCGGGGCCTGCCCGGCGGCCGGGCGTGGACCGATGCCGGACGCGCACGGCGCGCCCGCACAGCCGAACATCATGAATCGAGAAACCGCTGAAGTCGCCCAATCGACGATGACGTCGCTCGATTGGGTCATGGTCGCCCTGTACTTCACCGTCCTCTTGGGCGTCGCGTCCTGGGTGGTGAAGAAGAGCAAGAAGACGGCCGACGACTACTTCTTGGCCGGCCGCAACCTGAGCTGGTGGATCATCGGCGCGTCCATCTTCGCGTCGAACATCGGCTCGGAACACATCGTCGGGCTCGCCGGCTCCGGTGCCTCCGACGGCATGGCGCTCGCCCATTACGAGCTCCACGCCTGGTGCCTGCTCTTGCTCGGCTGGGTCTTCGTGCCGTTTTACATGCGCACGCAGGTCTTCACGATGCCCGAGTTCCTCGAGCGGCGCTTCTCGGTCGAATCGCGCTACGTGCTCTCGATCGTCTCGCTCCTGACCTTCGTCGTTTCGAAGATCGCGGTGGGCATCTTCGCGGGCGGCGTCGTCTTCCAGACGCTGCTCCCCGAGGTGAGCTTCACGATCGGCGGCGTTTACATCTCGAGCTTCTGGATCGGCTCCATCGGCGTCATCCTGCTCACGGGCCTCTACACGACGCTCGGCGGCATGCGCGCCGTCGCCTACAACGACGCCGTTCAGGTCATCGTGCTGATCGGCGGCTCGCTGCTTCTCACGACCTACGGTCTGAGCAAGCTCGGCGGCTGGGGACGCATGCGTGAGCTCGTCGGTTCCGACATGCTGAACCTGTGGAAGCCGATGACGCCGGCCGGCGTCGAAAGCACGTGGTCGCCCGTCATCGAGCAGGACGCGGGCGGGCACCTCGTGCGGCAGGCCTGGTACTTCAATCAGCAGTACCCCTGGCTCGGCATGGCCGTGTGCGCGCCGATCATCGGCATGTGGTACTGGTGCACCGACCAGTACATCGTTCAGCGCGCGCTCGGCGCCCCGAACGAGACGCAGGCCCGGCGCGGCAGCATTTTCGCGGCCTTTCTCAAGCTCGCCCCGCCCTACCTCTTCATCATCCCGGGCATGATTTGCTTCGCGCTCGCGAAGAGCGGCATCGTTCATGAGCTTTCGCGCATGGTCGGCCCCGACGGCAAGCCGATCCCGCACGAGGCGCAGGGTGCCTTCCCGTTGATGGTGAAGTACCTCCTGCCGTCGGGCCTTCGCGGCATCGTCGTCGCCGGCCTGCTGTCGGCGCTCATGGGCTCGCTCGCCGGCGTGTTCAACGCTTGCTCGACGCTGTGGACGGTCGACATCTACCAAAAGTGGAAGCCGCAGGCCTCGCAGGAGCAGATCGTGAAGACCGGCCGCATCGCCACGGGGGTGATGGTCGTCATCGCGATCCTTTGGCTGCCGGTCGTCCAGGGCGCGCACGGTCTCTACAACTACCTGCAGTCGGTCCAGGGCTATCTCGCTCCGCCGATCTTCGTCGTGTTCTTCTTCGGCGTGTTCAACAAGCGCCTCACAGCCAAGGGTTGCTTGTGGGCGATGATCATCGGCTTCATCGTCGGCGTCTTCCGCATGGCGGTGGACACGCCGGTGACGCTCATGGGCAAGCCCTACGACAAGGGCTCGTTCTTCTGGATCATCAACAACATCAACTTCCAGTACTTCAGCATGCTCATCACGCTCGTCTCCGCCGTCGTGATGGTGGCGGTGAGCTACGCGGGCACGGCGCCCGACGAGCGCGAGCTCGGCGGCCTGACGTTCGCGACCGCATCGGCCGAGGATAAGGCCCGCACGCGCGCGGGCTGGGACCAGCGCGACGTGATCGCGTCCGTGTTCGTTCTCTGCGCGATTCTGTTCGCCTACTTGTACTTCCGCGGCTGAGCGCGGCGGAGCTCCTCGTTTGCATCGTCGGCGATGCGCGCGAGCTCGGATTGGATCGCGGCGAACGGCGGCTGCGTGAGCGCCTTCTCGATGTCTTGAAGCCACCGGTTCAACGTCGCCGCCGCCGGTGAGCTGTTCCTCTCGAGGCCGATGTCCTGATAGGCGGTGTGGGCTTCGTTCCAGCGATAGGCGGTGCAATATTCTCCGTCGCCGTAGTCGACCGGGATTTCCGCTGGCTTGAGCGGCGGAAGCCGGCCGAGCGCGGCTTGCTCGACGAGCGCGCTCTGCTCACGCACGCTCCCCGATTCGAGGCGAGCCGTCGACAAGGCGGGAGCGATGTGCGCCGCCAGGGGAGGCCGACCGCGCCAGCGCCAGCCATCGGGCGGCGTGGTCGGGTCGGGCTGCAACACCGTCGTCGGCGTCCAACCCCAGCCGCCGCGATCGTAGAGCCAGACGCGCCCCGTCTCGTCGACCACGAAGCCTCGAAACTCGTGCCCCCACGCGAACTTCACGTGCGCGCATTCGAAGAGCGGTATCGTCGCGAGCCCTTTCGGTGCACTCAACCGAGGTGCGCCGATGAGCTTCACGGGAACGGGCGGTGCGGCCTCCAGCGGCGAAGTGACGGTGGGAGGCGGCGGCACGGCCGGCTCCGGAAGCGCGACTGCCGAGCCCGGTGCCGCCGACTGCGACGCGACTCCGACGGACGCCGGCGCGGAGGGCGCGCTCACATCTCGACGCGCACTCGACCCTCGCTCACGGCAACCGCCGGCGAGCACGAACAAGACGAGGAGCGCGCGAACACCAGCCATCCCGGGACCCCGAGCCCAATAGAATGGCTCAAGACGGCTCGGGCGCCATTTTCGGAAGGATACCAGGCGGAGAGCCTTCCTGCAGGGATCGGGCAGCCACCGAAACGATTACTGCGCCGCAATCCAGCCGATCTCGACCCACGACTCCCGTTCCGTGCCCGGCGGCAAAACGCACAAGCTCTCACCGGTGTTGAGCGCGTTGCCGGGCGCGGTCCACGGTTCCAAGCAGACGAAGTCTTTGTCGGCTTTGGTCCAGATGACCCAGCGTACGAAGTCGGGTGACGCCGCGACACGGACGCGCGAGCCGTCGCCGAGATGGAGCGCGCTTTCGGTACTGCCGTGATCGAGGAGGTGAAGATCGACTTCCGGAGCCGTGAGGTCGAAGCCGGTGAAGGCGATTTCGCGCTTCGTGACGTTGTCGAACGCGCGCGTGGCACGGGTGTCGATGGCGAGACGGCTTTTGTCGCCGACGGCGAAGTAGGGGTGGTAACCGAACGCGAACGGCAGCGGAGTCGTCGCGCGGTTTTGGACCTTGGAGCTCGAACGCAAGGTCGCGCCGCGCAGGGTGAGGGTGAGCTCGGTGTGAAACTCCCAAGGGTAAGCCCCGAGCGTCGCCGGGCTCGAGTCGAGCGTGAGCGTGACGGCCGCGCCGTCGAGGGTGCTCTCGCGCGCGACCGTCCACGCGAGATTGCGCGCGAAGCCGTGCTGCTTGAGCCGTCCGCTCTTGTCCGCAAAGTGCCACGTGTCGTTTTCGAGCTTGCCCGGCGTCGGAAAGAGCACCGGAATGCCGCCGCGCACGTTCTGGGTTTCGTCCAAGAGCGTGGCCTCGTCGAGGTAGAGGAGCTCGCGCGAGCCCACGCGGAACGAGGTGACGAGCGCGCCGCGGCGGGGTGCCACCGTCACTTCCGCGTCCGCCGCTTCGTCGCGTAAGGTCACGAGCTCGCCGAGGACGGGTGCATTCGCGGCGACCTGCTTCACCGTGAACATGCCGTGGGCTTGTTGCATGCCCAATACTTGCGATCCTCCGCGCGAAGGAGCAAGCGGGTCGCCGTGGTTCTGCCCCCTGCCGAGCCGTTTGCTCGCAGTCGGGCTCGAGTTACTTCTTCGCCCGACGTGGCTTCGTCGGGGCTCGCTCCGCCCGTGCTCGACGCGGCGGATGCAGCGTTTCGTGGCGCGCGCACATGTCGACGAAGCGTTCGATGCGGGCGGCTCGTGTCTCCGGCTTCTTCGCGGTTTGTACGCGGTAAAGAATCGCGTACCGGTTCGCGCCGTCGAGCGCGTCGAAAAAAGCGCGTGCCCGTGCACTCTGCGCGAAGGCCGCGGCGAGGTCCGCGGGCATGCTCGCGGCGCGCGCTCCGTCATAGGCACGCTCCCAGCGTCCGTCACGTTTGGCGCGCTCGACCTCGGCGAGCCCGGGCGGCTCCATCGCGCCCGCCGCGATGAGCGCCTCCGCCTTCGCGCGATTGATCTTCGACCAGGGGCTCTTCGCCGTTCGCGGGCCGAAGCGCTGGAGCCATGCGTCCGCGCCGAGCGAGCGCTTCTGACTGTCGATCCATCCCCACGCGAGCGCGACACCGAGGGCATCGGCGTAGGTGAGCGCGTTCTTCCCGCCTTGCTTCGCGAGGCGCAGCATGACGGCCTGCGAGCGAGCGTGATTGGACGTGAGCCAAGCGCGCCACTCTCCGACCCGCGCGAACTCGAGGACGGGCTCCGCTCTCTTCGCTCGGTTCACTGGGTCTTTTCGAGGTCCGCGACCGCAAAGTCGACGCTGCCGCTGCCGCCGCCGGTTTCGACCAGAAGCTTGGCTTCGAGCAACGTGCCGAGCTTCATGCCGGCCGCGTCCCACGCGGCGAAATGATCGGAGATCGTGATGGTGCCGCACTGACGCGCTTTCTGGCGGATGCTCCAGAATTGAGTCCAACTCGAGGCGTTGCAGCGCGAGCCACCGGTCCCGTTCGTGGGGTTCGAATAGAACTTGTAGTTTTCGCCATCGATCATCGTGGTGGAGCCCTTTTGGCTCGCATTGTACGGCGTGAACGGCATGTTACCGAATGAGTCGTCCACGATGTACCACTCGATACAAGGGTTCGTCGACCACCCGTAGATTCCGATGTACGAGAAGCCGCCGCCGCTTCCGGTTTTCTTGAACGTGAAACCGGCGGTGATGGTTCCGTATTGATCGTAGGTTTTTCCGCCGTTGCCCCACTCGAAGCCGAGGCGACCGAGGTAGTCTCCCGAATTGTTCCACGCGGCGCTGAACGCGGGGGTGCTGAAGGTCGTCAGCGTGCCGGTGCCTTGGTTCGACCAGATTTGCCAAGCGAGGTTGTTGGAGCCGCCCTGACTATTCCCCGAGTGTTGCGTGCCGCCGCTCGGCAAGGTGGCGTTGCAGTCGACGGTCGATGGCCCGCTTCCAGCAGACGCTCCTTGCCCGCTGCCGCCGGCGGTGTTCGCGCCGCCCGCGGCCCTGCCGGCGTTCGCGGAACCGCCCGAGTTGGCGCCGCCCGCGGCCCTGCCGCCATTCGCCGGACCGCCCGCATTCGCGCCGCCCGCGGCCCTGCCGCCGGTCGTCATGCCGCTCGAGCCGCCCGAGCCCAATCCCGCGACGGCGCCCGCCCCGAAGCCGCCGGTCGTCCCTTGCCCGCCGATCGGAGCCGCGCCTCCCTTCGAAGTCGCGCCGCCCGACGAGCTCCCGCCCGCGGACGTGCTCGTCGTACCGCCGGCTTGCACGGTCGTTCCGCCGCCGCGGCCGACCGTCGTGCTGCCGCCGTTACCACCGCGAGCGCCGGTGGCTTGGACGCCGCCGGTCCCCGCAAAAGGAGAAGTGTCAGGTGCATCGACGCTGGCGGTACAGTTCAACATCGTCGACGCGACAGTCCCAGCACATATCTGAAGCCACTTCGTACGCACTCGGTCCTCCGAAAGGGTTTTAGGCGCTGGTCGAAGCAGTGCTGACCCGTCTCGGGATCCGTCGCTCGATCTTGGGTTACCTTTCTCTCGCGATTTTTCCCACGGCGGTGCAAGGCCGTCGTGAGCGGCCTGAGCTCGTCACGTGCCGCAGTGGAACATGTTGGCGCACTCCTCGGGGTAGTCGCAGTGACGCGTCGGGGCGGCAGCGAGGATGCAGATGACGACTCGCCCGACCGTGTCCGTCGAACAAGCGCGATCGAGCGACGCGGCCAGGCATTGGGCCTGGTCCGTGTAGTTCGCGGTCGAGCCGGCGCCGCACGCGGTGACGGCGCCGTAACCCCCTTCTTCCAAGGCCATCCAGTCGCAGAGCGACGCCTTCTCGTCGTCCGTGAGGTCGGGGATGCTCTCGTCGGCTGGGAGCGCGGGGCGGCTCGGATCCAGCGGGAAGATCTCGAGCATGCCGGGTTCGGGGAAGTAGCTGAGATCGCGCGACACGCATCCGCCGAGGTCGGCGTCGACCACCGGGCCCGAGCAATCGCCAAGACGCAGGCCGGTGATGTGAAAGAGGATCTTGCGCGGTTCGGGGCTGCCTTCCGTGTGGGTGAGCGAGCCGAAGCTGCCCGCGGTGATGCAATACGACTGCCCTCCGACCGGGATCTCGATCGACGTGCCCGTGAGCGGCACGGCCGTCTCCTCGCCCAACGTCGCGGTCCAGCCGAGCACGAGCGGCTCCGCGACCTCGCTGCCTTCGATGGCGAGGACACGAAGGCTGTCGGTGTCGAGGGTCGAAGAGAGGCTCTCGTTCAAATCGACGCTCTCGCTGCCGAGCGTGCCGCGAAGCTCGTAATTCATGTACGTGCCGTCGTCGCAGTGCGGAACGAGCGAGCTCGTGAAAAGGTCGCGCCCGCCGTCCGCCGCTCCGCCCGACGCCTCGCCGGCTTCGCCGCTCGTCATGCCGCCTCCCTCGTCGCCGCTCGCGCCGCCGTTCGCGCTCCCGCTCGCGGCTTGGTTCGTGCCGCCGTTCGGGCCGCCGGCACTCGGGGTGCTTCCGCCGCTCGCGCCTGCGGCGGCCGTTCCGCCGGAGGGCGCTCCGCTTCCGGACGATGTGCCGCCCGCGTGATCCGCGCCGCCGGCGCCCGCCGAGTTGCTCCTCCCTCCCGCAGCGGCACCGGACGTGCCCGCCAAGCCGGCTGTGCCGGATCCCCCCGCGGCGCTCGCGGCGTTGCCGCCGCCGCTCTCCAAGCTCGGTGTTCCGGAGCTCGCGTGACCGCAGCCCCCGAGGAACGCCGCGCCCGCTACCCACCCGAGCCAAACTCGTCGCTCACCCATCGAGCCCATCATCGCTCGACGCTATCAGTTAACGAGTGGCGTCGCAGCTCTTCGCGGAGAGCGCACTCTCGCGCTTGAGCCTTCCCCGAAGTCTGCCTGGACGCGTCCACGCCAAGCTTCTTCCTCCGCCTCCAGTTCGCGCTCACCTTCGCGGAAGACTCTCACGCCGAGCGAGCTCGTCGCGCGACGGACTGCCCTACGGAATGACGTTCGCGGCTGGATTCGTGGTGCCTTCGACGGCGTTCCCGCTCTGCAAGACGATGTAGCCCGGGCTCGATTGGTTGCTCTGCCCGGCGGTGGGGGAGGAGCCGCTGTGGGCGACGCCGCCCATCGCCGTGACGCGTTGGTCGCCGACCGACAGATCGTTGCCGCGGATGAAGATGTAGCCGCCCGAGGCCGAGACGTCCCGCGACGCGTCGATGGGCGTCGCGCTGATCCCGCCCGCGGGCTCTACCGTCAACGTGTCGACCAGCAAGAACACGATGCCTCCGGCCACTCCTGCGTTGACTGCCTTCAGGCCGGGGCCGGTGTCGACGTCGCTGCACGTGATGTTGCCCGCCGCGCCGGAGCCGAGCGTGAGGCGCGAGCCGTCGTTCGCGCCGTAGGCCGCGCCCGGCTCGCCCGGGGTACGACTGTTCGGGTTGATGCCGGGTTCGCCGGGCGCGGAGTGGCCGGCGGACGCACAGATGGGCGTGTCGTCGACGAATCTGAGCCCCGACCCGGCGCCGAGTCCGCCGGGACCACCCGCGTTGTGCGAGGTAGTCTGGCCCCCGAGTCCGCCGATGGATTCCCCTGCTTCGGTACCGACGTTTTCCGTGCACTCGCTGCTGTCGGTGCTCCAGCGACCGCCGCGGTAGCCGAGTGAGGAAGCCGACAGGGTGCCCGCGACGTCGAGCGTGACCGCGCGCAGCGCGACCACGCCGCCCGTCGAACCGTCCCAAGCGGCGCTCGTCAGCGTTTGCCCGGCCGGAATGGTGAGCGCGCCGAAGTGCGGAACGCGCACGAGGGCGACTTTTTGATCGTCGACGCCGGAGCCGATCCCGTCGTCGGAGTCCGCGCCGGCGCCGTACGTCCGCTGCTTGGGCGTCGTGAAGCTCACGGTGTCGGCGGAGAGGTCTCGGATCGTCAAGAGCTCCCAATTGCCGATGTTGGTCGTTTGACCGCCACCACCCTGCAGGTTGATGAGCAGGACCTCGTCGCCGGCTGCCAGGCAGTCGCTTGCGGGCGCGCTGCCGAGGGTGGCGCTCGTCGCGGTGAGTGACAGGACGGCGAATTCGGGGGATTCCGCGCAGGCGCGACCGGCCGTGAGCGGACCCTGAGTGAGGTCCGTCGTGCCTTCGATGACCACCGAGCCGACGCATTTTCCACCCGAGCAAAGGCCGCCGTCGCACGCCGCTCCGTCGGATGCACACGCGTTCGGCGACCCGCTCTCGCCGCCCGCTCCAGCGCCCGCCGCTTCGCCGCCTTGCCCGGCTTCGCCGCTCGTGCCGGCCACCCCGGACGTTCCGCCCGTGCCCCCGGTTGCGCCTCCGCCCGTTCCGGCCGAGCCGCCGCTCGTGGCTGCGCCCGTTCCCCCGGCAGCGCCCGAGCCGCTCTCGCCTGCACCGCCGGCTTCGGAGGTGCTGGTTCTACCCCCTGAGCCCGCGTGCCCGCTCGAGCCCGCGCGGCCGCTCGAGCCTGCGTGCCCGCTCGAGCCGCCCGTCCCGCCCTTCTCCGATGACGGGTTCGTGTCGTGCGATTTTCCGCAGCTCAGCGCGGTCGCCGCGAGCAAGCCGCAAGCGCCGGCCCATTTGAAGACGATCGCACTCTGTCGTGCCAAGTGAGCGCTCATGGCGTGAGCGTTGCTGTCCTGGCCGGCTAAAAACTAGTCCCCTATTTGGGTAATATTCAGGCGACCGCGCTCAGCGCTCAAGGACATGTCGAGCTTTCATCGCCGTTTGGGTCGGGCCGCCGAGGTGCCGGCCATGATCGACCTTCTGACGAGAACGGCGCACGAGGGCTATGGGCCGAGCTCGCCGGCGGACGCGGCGCCGACCCTGTCACGTCTCTTGGAGGACGGTAAGGCGAGGGCAACGCTGCTCTTCGAGGCACCGAACGAGCAGAACGACCACGCCCGCACCCTCCGCGCGCTCGCAGTCACGGGGTTCATCGAGCTCGGACCGGCGCGCGCCTGGCTCGAGCTGCCCCCGGTCCATTTCGTCGACGCCCTGCTCGAGCGGGAACGGATGAAAACCCCCCTTTTGCTCGGCGCGGCGCGCGTGTCCGCCGAGAACGCGAGTTCGGGGATGGCGCTCGTGTTCTTGGCGTTCGCGCTCGGGCCGGACTTCACCGACCCTTCGGTGGGGAAGCACCTCGCGTTGATGCACGAGGGCTTTCGCCTCTTTCACGAAGGCTACTATTGCCCGCTCGCGCTGCATCCGGCGCCGCAGACGCCGACCGCTCGTGAATCACTGCTCGGCACGGGCTTTCAACCGGCCGGCGACGGCAAGAGCGTTTGGTTTTTGGATACGACGACGCTGACGAACGCCCCGTATCACCCGCTCGTCGTGGTCCTCAGAAAATTCCCGCCGAAGCTCGCGTTCACGGCGGGTCAGCGGGAAATGTTGTTCCGCGCGCTGCTCGGCTACACCGATGCCGAGGTCGCCGAGGACCTTTTCGTGTCGGTCGAAACGGTGCGCAAGCGCTGGCGCAGCATCTTCCAGCGCGTCAGCGACCGCGCCGACCTCGGCATCTTCACCGCGGACCGCGTCCAGAGCGAAACGACCCGAGGTCCCGAAAAACGACGCCGACTGCTCCAATACCTCGCGTCCCACCTCGAAGAGGTCAGACCGTAGGCGTTTCATCGTTCCGGAGCGCGGCGCCGCTCAGCTGAGCCGGCAAGCTCTTCAAACGGCGCCGTATTGAATCAAGCTCTCGCCCGTCGCGACGACCATCTCCTCGAGGCCGCGCGGTTCCCAGCCGAAGACACGGCGCGCGCGTTCGTGCGTCACGTCTTGCCGCCGGCCGACCTCGTTCACGACGAGCCTCACCTTCTTGTCGAACAACGCCACGACGCGCACCATCCAGCCCGGCAGCTCGCGCGTGGGCACCTTGTAGCCTTTCGGGCCGAAGTGCCGCTCGAGCACGCGTGCCACGTCGATGAGCCACGCGTGCTCACCGGCGCAAACGAAGCGTTGCCCTGCGGCCTCCTTGGTCGTGAGAGCCAAGAGGTGCATCTTCGCGACGTCACGGACATCGACCATCGCCCAGCCGAGCGGCGGGCAGCCGGGCATGCTGCCGCGCAGCAGATCCCTGACGACGGAGGCCGAGGTACCGAAGCTCCCGTCGAGGACCGGCCCGAGGACGAGCCCCGGGTTCACCGTCACGAGCTCGAGCGGGCGATCCGCGGGCAGGCTCCGCACGAAGTCCCAAGCCGCTTGCTCCGCGAGCGTTTTGCTCTTTTCGTACGCGCCGATATCCTTGCTCACGTCGGACCAGCTCGTCTCGTCGTAGACTTCGCTGCCGTCGCGAGCGTGGCCGCACACCACGGCGGCGAGCGACGACGTGAGCACGACGCGCCGCACGCCGGCCTTCGCCGCGGCACGGAGAATGCGTAGAGCGCCGTCTCTGGCGGGAACGATGAGCTCGTCCTCGTGGCGCGGCAGAGCGCTCGGAAAGGGAGACGCGACGTGCAGCACGTAGTCGGCGCCTCGAAGCGCGTCGTCCCAGCCTTCGTCCACTTCGAGATCGGCCTGCACGAGCGCGAGACGATCGCCGGCGTTCGTATGGCGCGCGATCGTCTCGCGAAGTCGCGCTGCCTTCGTTTGGCTGCGGACGGTGCCGCGAACGCGGTATCCGGCTCGCAATAGCTCGAGGATGCAGTGCTCGGCGATGAAGCCCGTGGCTCCGGTAACAACGACTTCGGCGGGGGATGAGGTCATCGGTGGCTCCTTTAAAAGACCAGTGGTCTCTTGATAAGAGACCGTTGGTCTCTAGTCAACAGGCTTTTTTGACGCGCTGCCTTGACCGAGTGGCAACTGCCTGAAAATTTAGGAGAACACCGGTTCCCATGCCGACCGCCGCCAGGTTTCAACGCGCCCGTAAGCCCGATGAGAAAGCGCAACGTCGAGAGGCCATCCTCGAGGCCGCCGCGCAGCTCTTCGACGAGAAAGGTCTCGACGGAGTGAGCCTGAACGCGGTCGCCCGTCAGGTGGGCATCGCCAAGAGCAACGTCTACCGGTACTTCGACAGTCGCGAGGCGATTTTTCTAGCGCTCCTCAGTGAGGATCAGGCGGCGGGCGTGACGCTCCTCGAGGAGGCCTTGGCGCGTCTTCCGGCCGACGCCGGCATCGCCGGGGCGGCACGCGTGTTGGCCGCGCGCTTCGTCTCGGCACCGCGACTCTCTGCGTTGATGACGGCGCTCTCCACCGTGCTCGAGCAGAACGTGTCGTACGAAGAGGTCGTGCTCTACAAACGCAACCTGATGCGCTTGGGATTGCGCGTCGGCAATGCGCTTCGGGCCGTGATCCCCGCGCTCCCTGCGCACGCCGTGCCGGCGGTGCTCAAATACACGCACGCGGGCGTCGCCGGGCTTTACCCGCTCGCCCATCCGGCGCCGTCCGCTGCCCGCGCGCTGCGCGAGCCGGATTTGGCCCCGCTCCGCGTCGACTTCGGCGCGGATCTCGAGGCATTCTTCGTGGCGATCCTCACGCTGCTCTGTGCCGCAAAGTGAACGTTCACGGATGACCGCCGATCCCTCCCACATCAGCATGACGGCGAAGCTTGCCGCCTATTACCGCCAGTTCACGGACATTCCGTTCGCGGCCGAGGCCGCCGACCGTGTCGGAGCCGCCGACGCCTTCGAAGCGCTCGTTCGTGACCACGGCCTGAAGCGCGAACAGCTCACCTTTTACGCGCCCATGTTCGAGGCGCGGTACAAGAGCATCACCGAGCTCATCCGCAAGTCCGGCGCCACGCAGGTGCTCGAGCTCGCGAGCGGCTACTCCTTGCGCGGCCTCGATCTCACGCGCCACGCCGGGATCCGCTACGTCGAAACCGACCTCGCCGCGGTCGTGGAGACGAAGCGCGCGCTGCTCGACGACCTCCGCGTCCGGCACGGCATCGCAGCGAGCCCCCACCACGTTCTCACCGCCGCCGACGCGCTCGACCTCGACGCGCTCCGCGCTGCCGCCGCCGTCCTCGACCCCGCGCAACCGGTGGTCGTGCTCTGCGAAGGCTTGATCCTCTATCTCACGCAGGCGGAGACGGAGCGCCTCGCCACGAACGTTCACGCGCTGCTCGACGATTTCGGCGGCACGTGGATGACGCCGGACTTCGTCGTGAAGGCAGAGTCACCCGAGCTTCCGCCCGAACGCGCCCGCTTGCGCGAGGCGATCACCGGCATCACCCAGCGCCAGCTCGACGCCTCTTCCTTCGACGACGCGGCCGCGCTCGCCGCGTTCCTGCGCCGGGTCGGGTTCGAGGCCGTCGTGCGCCGCCAGGTCGACGAGACGCCCGCGTTCAGCTCGCTCGGCCGCCTCGGCCTGTCCGCCGAGCTGCTCGAGCGCCTGCGACCCGCCCTGCGCGTCTGGGTGATGTCGCCACTCTAGGCCCGAGCTCGACGAGCGCGCGGTCACTTCGCTGCCAGAGCGGTTTCGAGCAGGTCGAGCTCCTCGGCGCATTCGCGGCAGAGATCGCGGTGCCGTTCGATCAAGCCGACGAGCGCGGGATCGGCGAGCCGCTGGTCGACGTACGGCGCGAGCAGCTCGAGGAACGCGTCGCAGTCGAGCTCCTCCGCGCGCGTCTTCACGAGCATGTCCTCGATGGCCTTATAAACCTCGGGTCTGTCGTTCATGCGGTGACTCCGATCGAACCTGCGCCGAGTGCTCCTTCGCCGTGCGTTTCGACGTAGTCTTTGAGCCGCTGCCGCGCGTCGTAGAGGAGCTTGTACACGGCGCCCTGCTTCACGCTGGTGCGCCGCGCGATCTCGGCGAGGGGCAGTCCGCCGAGAAAGGCGAGCATCGCGTCTCGCTGTCGGTCGGTGAGCGCCCGGCGAATGCCGTCGCGGAGGAGCGCCTCGCGATCGAGCTCGGCGTGCTCGGGCAGTTCGTGACTGAGCGCCGCGGCGCCCGCTTCCATCGCGTCTTCCAGACTGACGTGGCGATGGCGGCGCTGACGCAGCGCCGAGTAGGCGATGTTGACGGCGATCGCGGTGGCCCAAGTCGTGAAGCGGCTGCGCCGCTCGAAGCTGCCGAGTCGTTCGTGGATCCGGAGCACGCTCTCCTGCGTGAGGTCGTCGAGATCCTGGTCCGACAGCTTGCCGGTGAAGGCACGCGCCAAGGAGCGCTTCAGGAAGTCGCGCAGGTCGTCCGCGGCCCGATCGCGCGCGGGACCGGAGCCGCCGAGCTCGCTCAGCCAGTCCTCGCAGCTTCGCGTCACCCCGGAAGCATGGGCGCCGGACGCCCGGAGGGTCAATGGGCTCGGCCGAACCGGGCCCGCCGCCGAAAAAAATCACGCGCCCGGGTAAGAAACGGCGCGGCGCGCGTCACAGGGAGCAGATGCCCGTAACCGGAGAAAAAACCATGACCACGATCACGACTCGAGACGGTACTAGCCTTTATTACAAGGATTGGGGAAGCGGCCCGGCGGTGGTGTTCAGCCACGGCTGGCCCCTCAGCTCCGACAGCTGGGAAGCGCAGATGCTGTTTCTGGCGGAGCGCGGCTACCGCGTCATCGCGCACGACCGCCGCGGCCACGGGCGTTCGAGCCAGCCCTGGCAGGGCAACGACATGAACACGTACGCGGACGACTTGGCGACGGTGCTCGAGACGCTCGACGTGCGTGGCGCCACGCTGGTCGGCTTCTCGACGGGCGGCGGCGAAGTGGCTCGCTACATCGGCCGCCACGGCACGGCTCGCGTGAAGAAGGCGGCGCTCATCGGCGCGGTTCCACCGCTGATGTTGAAGACGCCGCAAAACCCGCACGGTACCCCGAAGGAGGTGTTCGACGGCTTGCGAGCGGCTTCGCTCGCGGATCGCTCGCAGCTCTACCGCGACCTCGCGAGCGGGCCGTTCTTCGGTTTCAATCGGCCGGGCGCCGCCGTGTCTCAAGGCATGGTCGACTCCTTCTGGCTGCAAGGCATGCAGTCGGGCCACAAGAACGCCTACGATTGCATCGCCGCGTTCTCGGAGACCGATCTCACGGCGGATCTCGCCAAGTTCGACGTGCCGACGCTGGTGGTCCACGGCGACGACGATCAGATCGTCCCGATCGCCGCCTCGGCCGAGCTCTCCGCCAAGCTCGTGAAGGGCGCCACCCTCAAGGTTTACGCCGGCGCGCCGCACGGTCTCACGGACACCCACAAATCACGCCTCAACGAGGACCTCTTGGCGTTCCTCCGGTCACCCTGATCCGGAATCGTCCCGACCGACAAGGGAGAAGAGCGATGAACGAGCAGGTCAATCGAGGAAACATTCGAGCGCTCTTCTACAGTCCGAAGGGGTCGGGTCACGTGAACCCGACGCTCCCGCTCACGTCGTGCCCTCGTCGAGCGAGGGCACGCCGTGACGGACACGCTCACTTCGGAGTGGAAAGAGCGACTCGAAGCGCTGGGCTGCCGTTACCGGAACACCGGGACGGCGGAGGTGTTCACGACCGCGCACTACAACCCGGGCGCGCCGTTCTATCGGCAACTCTTGCCGACGACGGCGGCCGTCTTGCCCCGCCTCGCGGGCCGCGATCTCAGGAGGGCGCGCCGGTTGCGGCTGCGGCCGGGGCGCCGCGTGCCGCGGGCTTCGCGCCGTCGACGTCGCGAGCGAGCGCGGAAGCCGCGTTCGCGCTGATGACTTCGTGGATGAACGCGAGTTTCGCCTGGACGGGGGCGCCGAGCTCGAACGGATAAAGATCCTCGTGCCCCATGCTCCGGCTGAGCGCGTTGAGGACCACCGTCAGCGCGAGCCAATCGTTGATGAGCGACTCGAAGGTGCCGTTCGCCTCCGCCGCTTTCGGTGCGCCCGAGTACTGCACCTTGTAGGCCCGCGCGGTTTCGAGCGTGTCCACCATGTGAAGGTAGTGCGCCCAGGTCTCGGCCCAATCTTCCCACGGGTGCGAGGTCGCGTATTGGCTGACGAAGCTTCCCTTCCAGGCGGTTCCCGGCGCGCTCGCGTAGTAGCGCTCGAGGGCCTGCGCGTAGTCGCTTCGATCGTCACCGAAGAGCGCTCTGAAGCGGACCAGGTACTGACCGTCGCGGATCAGGACGTCCCAGTAATAATGGCCGATCTCGTGGCGAAAATGACCGAGCAGCGTGCGGTAGCGCTCGTTCATCGCCAGGCGCGCCTTTTCCCTGAGGACCGGATCCGCCTCGCTCAGGTTCAGTGTGATGAGACCCTCGTCGTGACCCGTCATGACGCGCGCCGAACCGGAGTCGTTCTTGATGTCGAAAGCGAGCCCGCGCTCGGGGTCGACGCTCTTCGGAACCACGCGGAGTTTCAAAGTGTCGAGCGTGTAAACGAGGCGTCGCTTGGCGCTCTCGACGGCGGCCCAACGTTTCCGGTTCTCGGGATCGGACAAGTCGGGAATGACGTCGTTCAGCCGGCAGGCTTGGCAGAGCGGTTCCGGGTCGTCTGCGGGCACCATCCAATTACAAACGCCCTCGACGCGGTTGTTCTCGCACTTGCGGTACGCGCCCGTTCCCCCGACGGGCGTGACGCTCGCGGGAGCCGTGCCGTTCACGGGCTCGAACGTTCCCATTCTTCCCACGTCCGGCAGGAAACCGAGCTCTCGATGACAGGTGAGACACAGTGTGTTCTCGAAGAAGACTTGGGCACCGCAGGCGCATTCGAACGGACGCATGATGCAAGCGCCCGTGCACGTCGCATGCCGCGAACCTCAACCCGGTTCGCACGATTTCTTGGCGGAACGCGGCGCGGCCGCGAGGCGTCGTGTCGCCGCTGGGGCCGGTTGTCCCGCGCGCTGCCTGAGTCGAGTCGCGCGGCGCGTCCAAGCGCGATGGGTCGTGAGTCCGTAACGCACCGAGACCCAATGCAGGGTCGCAACGAGCGTGATCGCCACCGCGCTGGCCGCTCGTTCATCGACGCCCGCGGCGACGACGAGCGCGCCGTACGCGAGCGTTCCGACGAAAGCGGCGAGCGCGGTGAATTTGCCGGGTTTGAAGACCTCCGGCGTGCGACGGAGCAGCATGCTGCGGAGGACTCCGCCGCCGACCGAGTTGACCACCCCGACCAACATGGAGCCCGCGACGCCGATCGAGGCTGCGAGAGCCAGGCGCATCCCGACGACGGCGAAAGCGCCGAGGCCCAAGCCGTCGGCGAGCTCTGAAGCGCGCGCGACCGCACGCGGAAAAGCGCCGAGCAGTCGGTCGCCGAGGAGCCAAGTGAGCAGCGCCGCGAGCAGCGTCAAAAGGACGTAACTCGGGACGCGCACGAGCGCCGGCGGACCCGCCTGCAGGAACAGCGAATCGCGCAGCAGCCCGCCGCCGCACGACGACACGAGCGCGACCGCGAAAATGCCGGTCAAATCGTAGCCGCGCCGGGCCGCGAGCAGGCCGCCCGTCGAGGCCCACAGAAACGTCGCGCAGAGATCGAAATAGCGAAAGGCGACCCCGGCGGCCGACCAAAGGTCGTCACGGGCGGGATGCAGGAACGGAGGCATGGCGCGCCGTCAGCGCCCCGCGACGGTCGTCCCCGTCGACGACGCCTGCTCTACGGCCATGTCTCCGTTCCGGGTTCACGCATACGCGGCGATGCGGGGGCGCTCCGCCTTGCGTTCGGGTGCGACGCCTTCTCCCTGCAGGAACGAACGCAGCATCCAGGCCATCTTTTCGTGCTCTTCCATCAGCCCGGTCAGAAAGTCCGCGCTGCCTTTGTCGTTGAAGTCGTCGTCGCAAGCGTCAATCGCCTCACGCAGATCGCGCACGATGTGCTCGTGGTCCGACAGGAGGGCCGCGACCGCGTCGGTGGCGTTCGGGACGTCGCCCGGGTCTTCTTCGAGCGTCGCCTCGCGGAGAAACCCCGCCAGCGTGCCCACGGGGAAGCCGCCGAGCGTGCGGATCCGCTCCGCGATTTCGTCCTGGAAACGAGCGAGCGTTTCGTACTGGTCGTCCCAGAGCTTGTGCAACGACATGAACTGCGGCCCGACGACGTCCCAGTGCGATTTCTTCGTTTTGGTTCCGAGCAGGCTGACGTTCGACAGGGCGCGATTGAGCCGCCCGATGGTCCCCGCCAACTCGACCGTGCTCAAGCCGAGGTGCGTGCCCGACGAAGTCGCCTTCGACCGGCGTGAGCTCGCGGGCTTGCCGGACGCACGCCGAGAGCGAACCGTGGATTTGGTCTTCGCCATGATGACTCAGGTCGTGGGGGCGCGACGCCCGAACAAAAGCGAGATCACGGCGAGCACCAGGAACACGAGGAACAGGATCTTCGCGATGCCGACGGCGCTCGCGGCGATACCGCCGAAGCCGAAGATGGCAGCGATGAGTGCAATCACGAAAAATACGGCAGCCCAGTGGAGCATCTTTGGTTTCCTTTCCGTCGGCGACGTTCGCGCGACGCGGCATGGGCCAAGCAGGAGGCGTGCCACGCCTAACGCCCGCATTTTCGCCGCGGGACGCGACGTTGGCGTGGCCGTCGGGAGCGCCGTGCGGGCTCATGGGCCCGCGGCGGGACAATTGATCTCGACGCCGGCTTCAGCGCGCGGGCGTGACGTTCATTCGCGCGCGGCAGCGCCGTTGATCGAGGGGCCGCCCGAGGTCGCCGAAGCGCGTCGCGGCTTCGTCGAAGGCGGCGAGGGCGCGCTCTTCTTGTCCCTGAGCACGGCGCTGCACGCCGCGCGCTTCCCAGACGGCGGCCACCCAGGGACCTCCGCTCCACATGCCGGCGATGCGCTCGGCCTCGTCGATACGGCGGCCCACTTGCTCGACCTCGCCGGCTTCCGCGAGCGCGATCGCCGAGGCGGTACGAAACCCCATCGAGCAGGTTTGGCACGACGCGGCTCCCGAGATGAAGCGATCGCCCTCGACGATCGCGAGGCCGAGCTCTTCCGGGCTCGCCGCCGCTCGAACGACGAGCGCTTGCAGGCGGATCCAGAGGTGAATGTGGAGCCAGCTCGACTCGGCGAGCTCCATGGCGTGACGAACGAGCTCTCGCGCCTCGGACTTTTGGTCGGAAACGAGCGCGATCTCGGCCAGTCGTTGTAGCGTGAGCGCGCGCGCGGCCGCGGCGTCGTTCTCGGTGTGAAGGCGATCGGCCTCGGTCAAGAGCCGCTTGGCTTCGTCCACGAACCCTGAAAACAGCGCGACCTCGCCCAAGCACCCGAGCGCGAGCGCGCGTCCCGCCTTCGAGCCCGCCTGTTCGGCGACGCTCAGCATTTCCGAGGCGGCTTTGCGCGTCGTCTCGTGACCCTGCGCTCCGCACAAGGAAAACTGCGCGAGGCACATGTGGCCGTCGAAGACGGTCGACGCGCTCGCCGGAGCTTTTCGAACCCACTCGGTGAACTCCGAATGAAAGAGCTCCGGCCATTTGCCCTGCACGTGCGCGGTCAACCCGAGCAAGGCGCTCGCCTCGCCCACCTCGCGCCCGAGCTCGGCGCCGAGCGCGAGATCGCGGGTTTCGCGCGCGATGCTCGCGGCCTTCGCTGCGTCACCGCCTTGCAGATGCACGAGCCCCCAAGCGAGCTGGGCGCGCAAGCGATCGCCGAGGCTCGCGGGAGCCGCCGCTTGCGTCGCGAGGGCGCGCTCGTAGAGCGCGATCGTCGCCGCTTTGGGGCCGACCCCGAGCTCGACCCGCAGGCGCTCGCGCAGGCGCTGAAACAGCCGGATCACCTCGCTGCGGTCACCCGCGTCGAGGGCGGCCTGCATGAGCGCGCACTGCGCGGTTTCGTCCGTGGGATCGAGCGCGACCAGGCGCTCCCAGAGCTTGCCGGATTTGAGCACGCGCGCGTAACGCTCGCGGAGCTTCTCGCGCGGCTCGTCGAGCCAATCGACGTAACGATCGTCCGGCAAGAGCTCACCCGCGTAGAGCTCGGCGGCGCGCTCGCAGTCGCGCGGATCCTCGCTCCTGAGCGCGGCCTTCGCGGCCGCGTCGAACTCCTCCGTATCGAGGCGAACCTCGGCGGCCGGCGCGAGCGCCACCACGTCACCGCCGAGCTCGATGAGGTCGTGCTCGCCGAGCGTGCGCCGTGCGAAATGGACGGCCTTGCGCAAGTTCGCTCCGGCCGCTTCCGGTTCGAGCTCGGGCCAGAGCAGATCGAGCGCCTGTTCCCGATGCAGGCGGCGGCCCGGCGCGAGGGCGAGCCGTTTGACGAGCGCGGCGGCTTTCTCGCGCCGCCAGGCATCGGCCCCGATGACGCGGTCGTTCACGCTGATCTGGAACTTCCCGAGGAGCTGGATCTGGACCTGCACGGAGTGCCGCGGACCTTAAGCCTCGGACCCGAACGGCGGCAAACGGGGCGCGGGCGAGGGGGCAGCGCGGCCGGGAAAAGCGCGGAAAACACGCCGTTCCGACCGAAATTCCGGCGGGGAACGTTCGGGGAACGCCCGCCGCCTAGAGTCGCCTGCGTTCGCGACGGACATCCCGCGCGACCGAACCCGAGGAAATCACCATGTCACTCCGCATCAACGACATCGCTCCGGATTTTACCGCCAACACCACCCACGGCGAGATCACCTTCCACAGCTGGCTCGGCGGTGATTGGGGCATCCTTTTTTCTCACCCCAAGGACTTCACGCCCGTGTGCACGACGGAGCTCGGCTACGTCGCCAAGCTCAAGCCGGAGTTCGACAAGCGCGGAGTGAAGGTCATCGGCCTGTCGGTCGACGCGGTGGACAAGCACAACGGTTGGGCGAGCGACATCGAGGAGACGCAAGGCGTCGCGCCCAATTTCCCGATGATCGGTGATCCTTCGCTCGCGGTCTCCAAACTCT
>DATJXW010000255.1:0-6972 GCA_035499895.1 Polyangiaceae bacterium
GCGCGGAGCGTCACGCTCAAATGCGAGCTCGGCGCCACGAGCGTGAAGGCGGATCCGGATCTCCTGCGCCGCGTGCTCGAGAATCTGCTCGACAACGCGCTCCGTCATGCTCCGGAAGAGTCGACGGTCACGCTCACAGCGGCCGAACGCGACGGCGAGTTCGAGATTCGGGTGGCCGATCAGGGCAGCGGCGTGCCGGCGGCGATGCGGGAGCGGATTTTCGATCCGTTCGTCCAGGTCGAAAGCAAGGATCGCTCCGTCACGCGTTCGGGCCGCGGGCTCGGGCTCGCGTTTTGCCGACTCGCGGTGGAAGCGCACGGCGGCAGGCTGTGGGTCGAAGACGGCGCTCCGGGCGCGGTGTTCTGCGTGAGGCTCCCGCGGTGAGCGACGCCGACCTCTTCGCTCAGCTCGTGGAGTCGGCGCCGGACGCGCTGGTGGTGGTCGGGCAGGACGGCGTCATCCGCGTCGTCAATCGCCGCGCCGAAGAGCTCTTCGGCTACGCGCGCGACGAGCTCGTGGGGCAGGGGATCGAGGCGCTCGTTCCCGAGCGCTTTCGGGAGGCGCACGTGGGACACCGCGAGCGTTTCGCCGCGGCGCCGAACGTGCGACCGATGGGATCCGGGCGCGAGCTCTTCGGGCGTCGCAAGGACGGCAGTGAGTTCCCCATCGAGATCAGCCTGAGTCCGGTTTCGACGCCGTCGGGGATGCTCGTGTCGAGCGCGATCCGCGACGTGACGGCGCGCAAGCGGGCCGAACAGCGCTTTCGGTCACTGCTCGAATCGGCGCCCGACGCGATGGTGATCGTCGATCGCGCGGGCCGCATCGTGCTCGTCAACGCGCAGACCGAACGACTCTTCGGCTACACGCGCGGCGAGCTCGTCGGTGAAGCGGTCGAAAAGCTCGTCCCGAAGCGCTTCCGCGCGGGGCACGTGCTCCACCGCCAGGGCTACGCGCGCGACCCGCGGGCGCGCAGCATGGGCTCGGGGCTTGAGCTCTACGGCGTCCGCAAGGACGGCAGCGAATTCCCCGTCGAAATCAGCTTGAGTCCGCTCACGGGCGACGACGAGGGGCTCGTCTCGAGCTCGATCCGCGACATCACGGACCGCCGCTCGGCCGAGGCGTCGGCGCGCCTCGCGAGCGATCGGCTGTTGAGCGCGGTCGAGAGCATTCAGGACGGCCTCGGGCTCTACGACGCGAACGATCGACTCGTGATGTGCAACAGCACCTACCGCCAGCTGCTCACGAGCTCGGTTTCCGGCCCCGTCACCGGCCTGACGTTCGCCGAGGTCATCGACGCCGCGCTCGCCAAGTCGCTCATCGAGCTCGACGGCGAGCCGCTCGCGGCGTTCCGCGCGCGCATCCTCGCGTACCACAACAATCCTGTCGGAGCCTTCGACTTCAAGCTCTACGACGGTCGAACCGTGCGCAAAACCGATCGGCGAACGCTCGAAGGGGGCATCGTCGGCACGATCGGCGACGTGACCGAGGACGTCGCGCTCGCCGCCGAACGCCGGCGCGCGCAAGAGGCCGCCGAGGCCGCGAACGCAGCCAAGAGCGAATTTTTGTCGTCGATGAGCCACGAGCTCAGGACACCCTTGAACTCGATTTTGGGCTTCGCCCAGCTGCTGCAAATCGACAAGAAGACGCCGCTCAGCGAGCGTCAGAAAGAGAAGCTCGAGCACGTCCTCAAAGGCGGCGAGCACCTGCTGCGCTTGATCGACGACATCCTCGACCTTTCACGCATCGAGGCCGGGCGCGTGATGGTTTCGCCCGAGCCCGTCAAGGTCGGCGAGGTGCTCCACGAGGTGAAGTCGACGCTCGATCCGATGGCCACGCGCGCGTCGATCATCTTCGAGCTCGTGGCCTCCGACCCCGAGCTCGCCATCGTCGCGGACCGCACGCGTTTCGCGCAGATCCTGATCAACTTCGGCTCGAACGCGATCAAATACGGTAAACCCGGCGGCAGCACGCAGCTCACGGCGTCGCCGCGCGGCTCCGAGGCCGTCCGCGTGAGCGTCCGCGACGACGGGATCGGCATCCCGCTCGACAAACAAGAGCGCATCTTCCAGCCGTTTCACCGCGCCGGGCAGGAGGCGGGGCCGATTCAAGGAACGGGCATCGGGCTCGCAATCACGAAGCGGCTCGCCGAGCTGATGGGAGGCCGCGTCGGTTTCGAAAGCACGCCCGGCTTGGGCTCGGAGTTCTGGGTGGAGCTGCCGCGCCATCGGGCGGAGCGAGCGTCGTCGAGCGCCGCGCCGGAACGAGGTGTCCTCGGCTCGACCCTTCAGGGGCAAACGGGCCCGCGCTACACGATCGTCTACGTCGAGGACAATCCTTCGAATATCGCGTTCATGCAGGATCTCGTCGCCGAGCTCGAGCGCGTCACGCTCGTCACGGCGCCGACGGCCGAAGTGGGCATCGAGCTCGTGCGCGCGCGGCAGCCCGATGCGGTGATCATGGATATCAATCTGCCGGGTATGAGCGGTTACGACGCCACGCGGCGGCTCAAGGAATGGCCTGAAACCAAGCGCATTCCGGTGATCGCGCTCACGGCCGCCGCGATGGCGGGTGATCGCAAGCGCTCGGAGGACGCCGGCTTCTACAAGTATCTGACCAAGCCGGTCCGCGTGCCCGAGCTCATCGCGACGCTCGAGGAGATCCTCGCCGGAAAACCTAATTGACGCTCAAGCCGAGCTGCTGGAGGAGGCTCGCCAAGTCGGCGCCGGAAGCCGGTAGCATCGGTCCGATATCGCGTGCGAGGCGTCCGAGCCAAGGCGGCGCATGCGGTAAAAGGTCGTAGCGCACGTGGACGCCGAGGAGCTTGTGCCACTCACGCTGGCGCGCGTCGCCGTAGCGGGTCAGGGTTTCGACGCCTTCGCCTCGGCTCAGGCAGGCGTGGATGCGCGCGACGAGATCGTTCGCCTCCGAGAGGCCCAAATTGACGCTCTGCGCGCCGAAGGGGCTCGTCACGTGCGCGGCGTCGCCGGCGAGCCAGACGCGGCCCGAGCCGAACCGGCGCGCGAGCCGCCGCTCGAAGTGGACGACCGTGCTAAAGCCGACGGTTCGCATGCCGTCCTTCAGCCACGGCGCCTGCGCCTCGATGAGGTCGTGGAGGCGCGCGGCGTCGGGCACCACGTCGAGCCCCGACTCGAGCTGAAATCCGAGGCGCGTCTTGTCGCCCGGGAGCGGGAGCGCGACGCTGCCGAGCCCGTCGGCGAACCCGAGCTCGACGCAGTCGCTTTCGTTCACTCGCGCGACCTCGAACATCGCGAACCCCTGCGTGCCGCCGAGCGTGACGCTGTCCACGCCGAGAGCCGTGCGGATCTTGGACGCGTAGCCGTCGGCGCCGATCACGAAATCCGCCTTGACCAGCGCCGAATCGATCGGCTCCCACTCGCTGTAGTCTCCGGGTGAGCCGAGCGTGACGAGCTCCTTGCGCACGACGCGGACGCGGACGCCGGTCGCATCCTGCTGTATCGTCGACGCCTCGAGCGGCGCATGGACGGTGCCCCCTTCGGCGCGCAGCGCGTCGAGCAAGAGCTCCTCGAGCGCGCTCTGCCCGAGCGAGACGGCGGGCGACGGCAGCCGGAGTGCGACCGCTTCTGCGCCGTCGACGTGGACGCGGGCGGTATGGAGCTCGCGTCCTTGCGCCCGGAGCTTCGCGCCCAGACCGAGCTCGTCGAGCAAACGGACCGAGCTCGGGTGGAGCAACGCCGCGTAGCCGCGCCCGAAGCCGCGGAACGCGTGATCGATGATCTCGACGGCGAGGCCGCGGCGCGCGGCGACGAGCCCCGCGAGCAGCCCCACGGGACCTGCGCCGACGACGAGAAGCTGAACCGAGCGGTCACCGTGCGGCGTCATTCGAGCATCACCTTGCATTCATCAAGCAAGGTCCGCGCCCGCGTACGAGATGACGGAGCGTCGAGTTCGGCCCGGCTTTGCGCAGGAATCGCGCCGCCCTCGAGCGCGCGCGCACGATTTGCGCGCAGCCGCTCGTCGGCCGACTCGGGGCGCGGGTCCGGCGCTTGCACCGCGCCTTCACGCCATGCAGCGCGAGCTCAACGAGATCGAATACCTGAACTGGTGCGTCGAGCAGCCCTACAACATGGTCGTCGCCGTCCGCATCGCCGGCGGGGTACGGCCCGAGGAGCTTCGCGCGGCGCTCGACAAGGCGCAGCGCCGGCATCCGCTGCTCCGCGTGAACACGAAGCTCGGCAGCGACGGTATCCCCTATTTCGACGCCGCCGGTGTCGGGCCCGTGCCGCTGACGGTCGTCGAGGACGCCGAGCCCGACGCCGCCTTTCGACTCTTCGATCGCGAGCTCTCCGCGGTGTTCGTGCGGGACGAACCGGGGCCGGTACACGCTCCACTGCTGCGCGTCGCGCTGCTCCGGCCTCCGGAACCCGGGCGCGCGGTGGATCTGGTGTTCACGGTGCAGCACGTCATCGGCGACGGACTCTCGATGGTGTACCTCGTGCGAGATTTGCTGCGTTTCATGGCCGATCCGGCTGCTCCCGTGCCCGTGCTCGATGCGACCGAGAGCCGCGTCGATTTGCTGCCCGCGGAGGTCCGCCGGCGCATGCCGCGCACGCCCCATCTCTTCGAGCTCGTCTTCTTGCTCGCGAAGCTCTACGCGAAGCTCGAGCCGCAGAAGCTCCTACCGTCGGAACCTCGTGTGCGCCGCCATCGCTCCTTTTCGCTCACCGCCGAGCAAACGGCGCGGCTCCGCGCGCGCTGCCGGCAGGAGGGCGTTTCGGTGCAGGGGGCGCTCTCGACCGCCTTCTCGCCGGAGTTTTCGTGGATTCACACCCCCGTGAATCTCAGGCCGTACCTCGCTCGCCCGGTCGGGGAAGCTTTCGGGCTCTTCGTCGGCGCGGCGGAGGTCAGGCTCCGCTACCGCAGTCGGCTCGGCTTCTGGGACAACGCCCGTCGCTGTCAGCGGCGCCTGCACGCCGCGCTCGGGAATCCCTTCGGCGTTTTCCGCCTGTTTTCCAAAGCGGTGCCGTTCCAGAAGGTGCGCGAGTTCGGCCCGTTGCTCGTCCGTCTCGCGAGCCATGACCGCGCTTTCGGGCTGACGAACCTCGGTGTGCTCGACGGGCTCGGGCTCGCGGCCTTCGCTCCACGCTTCGTGATCGAATCCTTCTTCGGCGCGGTGAGCGGCATCGTGGAGTCGAGCGTTCTCAGCGTCTACACGCTCGACGGCGTCATGCAGCTCCAATTGTTGGCGAGCGAAAGCTCGAGCGACGACTTCACGATCCGGCAGGCGGGCGAGCGCGCCGTCGCGAGGCTCCTCGCCGCGCTCGACGCGTGACCGCGCTCGGTCGCGCGCGCTGCAATTGCGTCCGCCCGCGTCGGTTCCGCACGATTTGCACGCGGCGGCGCTCCAGGGCGACGTGAGCGCGTGTCTCGTGTCGGTACGCCTCTTGCGAGTGCCGGGTCCGTCACCCGAGGAGTCGCGATGTCAACGATGCAAGCTGCGGTGTTCGTCGAAAAAGGGAAGATCCAATTGTGCGAGGTGCCGAAACCGGTGCCGGGGCCGGGACAAGCGCTCATGCGCGTCACGCTCACGACCATTTGCGGCACCGACGTGCACATCTTGAAAGGCGAATACCCGGTGAAGCCGGGGCTCGTCGTCGGGCACGAGCCCGTCGGGCGCATCGAAGCGCTCGGGCCGGGCGTCACCGGTTTCGAGGTGGGCGATCGCGTCATCGTCGGCGCCATCACGCCGTGCGGCCAGTGCCGCGCGTGCCTGTCCGGCGACGGCGCTCAATGCAGTCACGGCGGCGGCGGCTTCGAGGCCATCGGCGGCTGGCGCTTCGGCAACACGATCAACGGCTGCCAGGCCGAGTACGTGCTGGTTCCGGACGCGCAAGCGAACCTCGCGAAGATCCCCGACGCGCTCAGCGACGAGGACGTCGTCTTGTGCCCCGACATCATGTCGACCGGGTTCTCGGCGGTCGAGCGCGGCGGCGTACGCATCGGTGATTCCGTCGCGGTTTTCGCTCAGGGACCCATCGGGCTCTCGGCGACGGCCGGCGCGCGCATGGCGGGCGCGACGCTCGTCATCGGCGTGGACAGCGTGCCGCGCCGGCTCGAGCAGGCGAAGCGCATGGGCGCCGACGTCGTGTTGAACTACAAGGAACAAGACGTCGTCGCCGAAATCAAGCGCCTGACGGGCGGGGGCGCCGACGTCACCATCGAGGCGCTCGGAACGCCGGGCACCTTCGAGTCGTGTCTGCGGAGCGTGCGTCCGGGCGGCGTGGTCTCGAGCCTCGGCGTCTACTCGGGCCACCTGCGCGTGCCGCTCGATGCTTTCGCCGCCGGTCTCGGCGACCACACCATCGTCACGACCCTCTGCCCGGGCGGGAAGGAGCGGATGCGCCGCCTCATGAGCGTCATCGCGGCTCACCGCGCGCCGTTCGCCGATCTCGTCACGCACTCCTTCCGGCTCGCCGAAATCGAGGCGGCGTACGAGCTCTTCGCGAACCAGCGCGACGGCGTGATGAAAGTGGCCATTCGGCCGTAAAAAGCCCGATCGCCGGAGCCACCTGCTGCGCCGGCGCCGGAGCGCTCGGTGACGGAGAGATGACGCGCGGGTGGCGACGCGAAGATGGTGCGAGGTGGCGCCGCCCTGCTGCTAGTAGAGCCGGACCGAAAATGACCTCCACGGCGAGTGACCCGTTGCGTTTGCGCGAAGCGGTCGTCGAGCTCCGCACGAACGCCGCGGAGCAGGAGGCGCGCCTCGCGAGCGAGCTGGCGGCGCTCGACCCGACGTATCGAGAGGCCGGGCGCAATCTCGCGCACTACCTCGCTCTCCGCCAGCACGACTTGCGCGACCTCCAGCGGAGCCTCGCCGCGCTCGGCTTGAGCTCGCTCGGACGCGCCGAGCGCTGCGTCATGCCGACGCTCACGGCCGTCATGCACGCCCTCGCTTGCCTCGCGCACGGCGACCGGCAAAACGAGCCGGCGGCT
>DATJXW010000256.1:0-51786 GCA_035499895.1 Polyangiaceae bacterium
CGCGACTGGGTGCTCGGGATGGACGCGTTCTTGATCGGCGGCCAACGCATCCGCGCGGGACGCCGCACGACCAAAGGCGTCACCGGCTACGACGTGGCAAGCTTGCTCGTCGGGAGCGAAGGCACGCTCGCCGTGTTCGGAGACATCACGCTCGCGCTGATGCCGAAACCCGAGCACGTGATGACGCTGATGGTGCTGTTCGAGAGCGTGCGGGACGCCGGAGCGGCCGTGGAAGCCGCGGTTTTCGCGGGTCTTTTGCCGCGCTGCATCGAGCTCCTCGACGGCCCCACGCTCGAAGCGATGCGACGCGCGGGCAACGCGATCGACTCGCGCGCGGGCGCCATGCTGCTCGTCGAGTTCGACGGGGACGAGCATGCCTGCGAGCGCGACGCGGAGCGCTTCGGCGGCGCAGCCGAAAGCGCGCGGGCGCTCGAAGTGCTCGTCGCGCAGGACGCGGCGCAGCGCGCGCGGCTCTGGTCGGCGCGTCGCGAGATGAGCCGCGCCGTGCGCAAGCTCAGCAAGAAGAAGCTCAGCGAGGACGTCGTCGTGCCGCGCCACGCCATCGGCGCGCTGCTCGACCACGTCGCCGTGCTCGGCGAGCGCGAGCAGGTGCGGCACCTCACCTACGGTCACGCGGGCGACGGCAACCTGCACGTGAATTTCCTGTGGGACGACGACGCGGAGGTGCCGGCCGTCGTGCGCGCCATCGAAGGGCTCTTCCACGAGGTCGTGCGACTCGGCGGCACCTTGAGCGGCGAGCACGGCATCGGCGTCTTGAAAGCGCCCTATTTGTCGCTCGAACAAGCCCCCGAGCTCATCGAGCTCGAACGCGATCTGAAGCGGGTTTTCGACCCGCAGGGCCTGCTGAACCCCGGCAAGATCTTCCCCGCTGGCGCGCATCGCGCCTGCTGAGCGCTCCATGGCCCGCCGCGCGCGTCCCGTGTTGCTCTCGCCGACCGGACCGATGTCGTTTCCGGATCCGGAACAGAGCGACGGCGAGGGACTGCTCGCGGTCGGCGGCGATCTCACGCCCGAGCGCCTGATCCTCGCGTACGAATCGGGCATCTTCCCCTGGTACGCCGAGGGTCTGCCGCCCATGTGGTGGAGCCCGGATCCGCGCGCCGTCATCGACGAGCACACGCTCCACGTCTCGAAGAGTCTCGCGCGCGAGCTCCGGCGCGGCCGCTTCCGCGTCAGCAGCAACGAGGCCTTCGAGCGCGTGATGCGCGAGTGCGGCCGCGAACGCGACGGCGGCACCTGGATCTTGCCCGAAATGGTCCGCGCCTACGTGCGCCTGTACGAGCTCGGACACGCGCGAAGCTTCGAGGTTTGGCTCGAAAATCAGCTCGTCGGCGGCCTTTACGGCGTCCAACGCGGCGCTCTCTTCGCGGCGGAGAGCATGTTCCACCGCGAAACCAACGCGTCGAAGGTCGCGCTCGTCGCGGCGGTGCGGAGCCTTTTCGCCGCCGGCATCACGCTGATGGACGTTCAATTCCTCACGCCTCACCTCGCGAGCATGGGTGTTCGCGAAATCCCACGCCGGCTTTACCTCGCGCAAGCGCGGAACGCCGTGCGCCGCAGCGTCTCGCTCGACGAGCTCACCATCACGCTCCTCTGAGGTCATCCATGCACGCCATGTTGCTCGATCGCGCCGGAGCCCCGCTCCGCGAAGCCGAAGTGCCGGATCCGGTGCCGGGTGCGCACGACGTGCTGCTCGACGTCCACTGCTGCGGCGTCTGCCGCACGGACCTCCACGTGTTCGACGGCGAGCTCCAGCGTCCGAAATTGCCGCTCGTGCTCGGCCATGAAGTCGTGGGCACGGTCGTCGCGCGCGGCGCCGCCGCGACGCGTTTCGAGCTCGGTGCGCGCGTGGGCGTGCCGTGGCTCGCCTTCACGTGCGGGGAGTGCGTGCAGTGCCGCGCCGGCCGCGAAAACCTGTGCGAACGCGGCGTTTTCACGGGTTACACGCGGGACGGCGGCTACGCGACGCGCACGCTCGCCGACGAACGCTACTGCTTCGCGATCCCGCCGTCGTACGCCGACGCCCACGCCGCGCCGCTCCTCTGCGCGGGTCTCATCGGCTACCGGGCGCTCCGCGCCGCCGGCAACGCGCAGGCGCTCGGCATCTACGGCTTCGGCGCCGCCGCGCACATCGTCGCGCAGGTGGCGCGCTTCGAGGGCCGGCGCCTCTTCGCGTTCACGCGCCCGAACGACGACGCCGCGCAGACGTTCGCGCGCTCGCTCGGGGCGGAGTGGGCGGGCCCGTCCGACGGACCTCCGCCCGAGCCGCTCGACGCCGCGCTCATCTTCGCCCCCGTGGGCGCCCTGGTCCCGAAAGCGCTCGAGGCCGTGCGCCCCGGCGGCACGGTCGTGTGCGCCGGCATCCACATGAGCGACATCCCCGCGATGCCGTACGCTACCCTTTGGGGTGAGCGCGTGCTCCGTTCCGTCGCGAATCTCACGCGCGAGGACGGCGAGCTCTTCTTCGAGATTGCGCGCAAAACCCCGCTCGAAACCCACGTCGAGACCCTGCCGCTCACCCGCGCGAACGTCGCGCTCGAACGCCTTCGCCGCGGCGAAGTGCAGGGCGCGCTCGTGCTCGAACCAGCGCGCTGAGGACGCTTCGCGCGCGGCGGCGTTACTGCGCCGCCGGCACCGACTCTTTCGGCGGGTGTTTGCGCACCGCGCCGCGCACGGCGGCGAGCAGCGGGTTGTCGCCCGAATGCACGTCGGAGGCTTTCGCCTTCGGCTCTTCCGGCTTCTGCGCGACCGGCGCCGGCCGCGGCGGCGGTTCGGGCGCGGCGGCGGGCGGCGGCGCGTCGTGCCGCACGAACGGCGAGCCGTGCGTCGCGGGCGCGGGCGTGTCCTCGTCGAGCGTCACCTTGATGGCCTTGGCGCGGCTGTGATCGACCGGCGCCGGGCGCGGTGCCGGCGCGGGCGGCGGCGTCCGCGCGACGGGCGCCGCAAAGGCGACGTGAGTCGGGGCCGGCGCGGCCACGGCGGGCTGCGGTGCGGAGCCTTTGTTCAGTACCGGCAGCGAATCGAGCGAGACGGGCGCGAGCGGATCGGCGGCGGCGGCCATGCGCGCCGGTGCAGGAGCTGGAGCCGGCGCGGGTGCCGGCGGTGGCACGGGAGCGGCCGCGGGTGGTTCGGGTGACGGCGCAGCGACGGGCTCGGGCGCCGGCGCCGCGTGATCCGTCTGCGCGGGCGCGGCGGCCACGGCGGGAGCATCGCTCGTGGTCGCGGGGGCATCGCTCGTCGTCGACGGCGCTGCCGCGGCGAGCGACGCGGTCGACGTCTCGCTCGGCGCGGCGGTGAGCGACGCCGTTTCAGCGCCGGCCGCCTCCTTCAACACGGGCTCCATCGAGCGCGGCGTGCCCCAGCCGGGCGAGCCGACCAGGACCTTCTCGGCGTCGAGATAGCGCTGCTCTTGCCCCATTTTTCGAGCCAAATCGCGGAACACGTCGTTGCGATACGCCGCGACGAAGCCGCCCGCGATCGCGCCGACCAGCAGCAAATTCCGCAAAAAATAGTAGCCCGTGGAGAGCGGCGGCGCGCGCCGAGTCTGCACCGCCGCGTAGGGATCGAAGAAGTCCGGTACGGAGCTAGCAAACGGATTTCGCGCCGCCATGAGCCTCGTTCACGTTTGGCGCGGCCAGGGCGCGGCCGCGCGGAGCTTGGACTACGGAGCCTAGCACGCCCTCACTGGTTCGCGGTCACTTCGACCTTGGTCCCGGGCTTCACTTTCTCGTTCGGCTTCGGCTTCTGATTGAGCACGATGAACGTCGGCGTCTCGGCGAGCGAGACCCAATGCACGTCCGCCTCGAGCCCAATTTTCTCGAGCGCCGTTTTAGCGTTGTTAACCGATAGGCCCATCACCTTCGGCACCGCCACGTCTTCGGCGCCGGCGGAGACCTGAACGGTCACGACCTTGCCCTTTTCGGTCGGCGTGTCGGCGACGGGCTCCTGACTGATGATTTGGCCTTCCGGCACCGTTGCGTTCGCGACGGGCGCGGCGGCCTGGATTTTGTAGCCTTTGTCGTCGAGGCGCTTGGTCGCGTCCGCCACGGTCATGCCCACGACGGCTGGCACTTTGGGGAGCTCGTCGGCGATGACGACGCTCATGGGATGATCGCGCGGAACGTGTTGCCCGGCGGGGATCGACTGCCGGAGGATGCTGCCCGGCTTCACGTCGCCGCTCGGCTCGCGCGACGCGACGAGCAGGGTGATGTGCGACGCCTGCGCGTTCGTGCGCGCGTCGGCCTCGGAGAAACCACGCAAATCCGGCACGATCGTGTCGGCCACCGGCGCCGGCTGGTTGTGCAGGATATTGAAGCGCTCGATGGCGTAGACGGAGCCGACGGCCGTCACCAACGACGTGAAGAACGCAATCAGGAATACCGTCGAGCCGTGCATGCCGCTCCTCCCGCGTCGGTAGCGATCGTCCCAATCTTCGTACGCCAAGACTTTAGTCTATACCTTAGAGCGTTTGGATCGATCGTGAATTCTGCCTGGATCTGCCCCGATCCGTTGATAATCCTACGAGCATGGGCGTTTTTCGGCGTGCTCTCCGCGGCGGGCGGGTGACTCCGACCCGTGTTAGGTGACCGCCCGTGCAGACGCCGCTCGCGCTTCAGGGCATGACGCCCGACGAGCTCGCCCGAGCCGTCCCGGAAGTGACGCTCGAGGACGCGCGCCGCATCGTCTCGACGGTACACCGCGACGGCGACGTGGCGGAGCCGAACTCGTGCGTGCGGCGCGTCGCGCGCGAGGCCGTGGTCGCCCGCGGGCACGTGCCGGCGCTCGGCGTCGTGAGTCGCACGGAGAGCGCGCTCGATCCGTTCGTCAAGTTCGCGCTCCGCACGCGCGACGACGAGCTCGTCGAAACGGTGCGCATTCCGCTCGAGCGCCCCGGGCGCTTCAGCGTGTGCGTGAGCTCGCAGGTCGGCTGCGCGCTCGCCTGCGCGTTCTGCGCGACCGGGCGGCTCGGCCTGAGGCGCAACCTCGAAACGTGGGAGATCGTCGAACAAGTGCGCGTGGTCCGGCGCACGCTCGAGCCCGCGCGCGGCGAGCGCGTGCACGGCATCGTCTTTCAGGGCATGGGTGAGCCGCTCGCGAACCTCGAGCACGTGCTCGCGGCGTTGCGCGTGTTCACCGACCCGAGCGCCGTCGCGATCGACGCGCGAAAAATCACGGTGTGCACCTCGGGGTTACCGAGCGGCATTCGGCGGCTCGCGCGCGCGGCGCCGCGCGTGCGTCTCGGCTGGTCGATCGGCACGGCGCGGCCGGGTGCGCGTCGCGCGCTCATGCCCATCGACGGCGCGCACCCGCTCGAGGACGTGTACGCCGCGTGCGTCGAGCACGCGCAACTCACCGGGCTCTCGCCGCTCTGGGCCGTCACGCTGCTCGCGGGCGTGAACGACGCGCCGGACGACGCGCTCGCGCTCGCGCGCCTCGCCCAGCGTTTCGTCGCGGACACGGCGCGCGTGCCGCGCATCAGCGTGATCCCCTACAATCGAATTGCAGACGACGTGAACGACCCCTTCCGTCGCGCCGAAGACGGGGCCGAACGGCGTTTCCGCGAGACGCTCCACGCCGCCGGCACGTTCACGCACAAACGCTACAGCGGCGGCTCCGACATCGGCGCGGCCTGCGGCCAGCTCGCGGCGCGCGGCGGCTGAGCGCCGCGCGCGCCGTCCGGCCGCGCGCGCGGCTTGCAGTAGCGGTCGCGTTGAGCGAGTCTGCGGGCGAAATGCGGAACGAGAGCGTGCTTCGCGCCGTGACGTTGGGCGCGCTCGGGCTCGTCATCGTGCTGCTCGGCGTGGCGCTCGCGCAGATGAACCACCTCGAGGCGCGGTTCATCGCGCAAGAGCAGCAGATCCGCGCGCTCGGTGAAGCGACGGATCGGCTCGCCGCGGGCGGTGTTCGCCTCACGCAGGCGGGCGCCACGGTCGCGTCGGACGCGCCTCCGCCCGGCGTGAAATTCCTGCACCCGGACGTGCCGAACTTCTTCAAGCCGAAGGACGTGCACTGGCCTCCGCCGGGGGCGAACATGGAAGGCGTCCTCGTCCGCGGCTGGGACTCGGGCGATCCGAAGGGTTTCAATCCACTGCTCGAAAGCAGCGCCTACGGCGTCGAGTACGTCGAAAACTACGTCGGCTACCAACTCGGCGGCATGAACGCCTGGACGAACCCGAGCGACTGGCACGCCGAGATGGCGTATCGCCTCGAGATCACCGACGACTACAAGGAGTTCACCTTTTATCTGCGACCGGGCGTGAAGTGGCCCGCACCCGTCGGGGTGAAT
The DNA here is from genome assembly GCA_035499895.1 of Polyangiaceae bacterium. Classification (GTDB taxonomy): domain Bacteria; phylum Myxococcota_A; class Polyangia; order Polyangiales; family Polyangiaceae; genus PMG-095. Next base: position 6,308 of record DATJXW010000256.1, read on the forward strand.
CTGGACGATCCCGCGCACGCGTGGCTCAAGGGCGACCACCCCGTCACGGCGGAGGACTTCGCGTTCGCGCTCGAGATGATCCTGAATCCACAGGTCGAGAGCGGCCCGAATCGGAACTACTACTCGAACCTCGAGAGCGTGAAGGCGCTCGACGCGACCACGCTGGTGCTCCGCTGGAAGGAGAAGCAGTTCAACAACCTCGCGCAGAGCATGGTCGCCGCGCCGCTGCCGAAATTCATCTACGCGTTCGACGAACACGGCACGCCCTTCCCGAAAGAGACCGTCGGCACGAATCTCAATCAGCATTGGTTCAACAACAAAGGCTTCATGGGCCCCGGCCCCTACGCGATGACGCGCTACGAGCCCGGCTCGAAGATCGTGCTCGAGCGGAACGAAGCGTTCCCCGGCGAGAAGCCGGCCATCAAATCCTTGGTGTATCCCATCTACACCGATCCGGCGCAGACGCTCTTGAAGCTCAAGTCCCACGAGCTCAACGTGGGCGAGCTCAATCCCGGCCAATATCGGGAAGAGATCCTCCAATACAAGCAGTCCGGCCACCCGCCGAAAGACAGCCCCTTCTTCGACGGCCGCATTCTGTGCGAGCCGGTCGAGCTCTCCTCCTACCGCTACCTCGGCTGGAACGAAGATCGCCCCTACTTCTCGGACAAGCGCGTGCGGCGCGCCATGACGATGGCGTTCGATCGCAAGCGCATCCTCGAGAGCGTCTGGATGAACCTCGGCAGGCTCGTGACCGGGCCGTACCCGCCGGACGCCGATTACAACGACCCGAGCGTCAAGCTCATCCCGTTCGATCTCGACGGCGCGAAGAAGCTCCTCGCGGAAGCGGGTTGGGTCGACACCGACGGTGACGGCCTGCTCGACAAATCGCTGCATCCGGGCGAGCCGCGGAAACCCTTCGAATTCAGCTTCCTGGTCGCGCTCGGGCCGAAAGAGGCGATGACGCTCGCGAACATCCTGCGCGACGACCTCTTGAAGATCGGGGTGAAGATGAACATCGAAACCGCCGAATGGAGCCTCTTCTTGAAGCGGATGGACGAGAAGAACTTCGACGCCTACGGCGGTGCGTGGACGACGGGCTGGGACGAGGACCTCTACCAAATCTGGCATTCCTCGCAGGCCGACGTGGCCAAAGGTTCGAACCACGTCGGGTTCCGCAACAAGGACGCGGACAGGATCATCGAGGAGCTGCGGCGCACGTTCGACCACGAGAAGCGCGTCGAGCTCCTGCGCGCGTTCCACCGCATCGTCGCCGACGAGCAGCCGTACAGTTTCTTCTCGACGAAGGACCGCGTGGTCTGCCACTGGAAAGAGGTCGAGCACGTGATCTACTCGAAGATCTTCCCCAACGTGGACGTGCTGCCGTGGTCGGTCGCGCGCGTAGAGCCGCAATGACCTTCGGCTCGCGACTCTCTCGTCCGTAGGCACCGCCGGCAAGCCGCGCGATGAAAGCCTACACGCTGCGCCGCTTGCTCTTGATGATCCCGACGTTCTTCGGGATCTCGCTGATTCTGTTCGTGATCCTGAATCTTGCGCCGGGGCGGCCGGGCGCGGAACAGAGCGGCGATCTCTCGCAGAGCATGCGCGGCGAGGTGACGGCGGAGTCCTACAAGATTTTCCGCGAGCAGTTTCACCTCGACAAGCCGATCCTCTTCAACACGCGCTTCACGCTCACGCGCGAGGAGGTGCGCGCCCGCCTCGCCGCGGCCGCCGGCGTCGGCACGACGAGCGCCGCGGAACGCGTCGAAGCGCAAGAAACGCTCGAGGATCTCGGCGGCTCGGCGGTGCCGTACCTCGTGGGCTTGCTCGACGATCCGAATCCGAAGCTCCGCGACGCCGCAACGTACTTCTTGCGCATCGACGCGGTGCGTCCACTCGAGGATCCGTTCAACCCGCGCCCGAGTCCGAGCCTGCGCGCGAAGAATCGCGCCATCGACGAGGAAAACGCCGAGCTTCGCACCCTGCGCTACGCGCCGGAGGACGCCGAGGCGACCAAAATCGCCGTCATCGGACGCTGGAAGACGTGGTTTGCCGCGCACCGGACGCGCTTCCAGCGGGACGCGCTCGGCAAGGTCTCGATGTTCTTTTTCGACACGCGCTTCGCCGCGTATTGGCGAAACCTCTTGCGCCTCGACTTCGGCGTGTCGCTCATCAGCCGCGAGCCCGTCGTGGCGACGCTCGTCTCGAAACTCAAATACTCGCTCACGTTGTCGGTCGGGTCGCTCTTGCTCGCTTACCTCGTCGCGATCCCGCTCGGCGTCTTTTCCGCGGTGAAGAAGGGCTCGCGCGCCGATCGCGCGGTCACGCTCGTGCTCTTCATGCTCTATTCCTTGCCGAACTTCTTCGTCGCGACCATCCTGCTCTACTTCCTCTCCTCGGGGTCCGAGTGGGAAAGCTTGCGTTGGTTTCCGACCGGCGGCTGGTCGAGCACGGACGCCGACGAGCTCACGACGCTCGGGCAATGGCGTGACATCGCCTGGCACCTCGTGCTGCCGATGATCTGCATGACGTACGGCTCGCTCGCCGCGCTCAGCCGCTACATGCGGAGCGGCCTGCTCGAGGTGATTCAGGCCGACTACGTGCGCACCGCGCGCGCCAAGGGCTTGAGCGAGCGCGTGGTCATCGGCAAGCACGCGCTCCGAAACGGCCTCTTGCCGATTCTCACGCTGCTCGCCGGGCTCTTCCCGGCCATCCTCGGCGGCTCCGTCATCATCGAATACATCTTCGGGATTCAGGGCCTCGGGCTCTGGGTCGTCGAGGCCATCAATCAACGCGACTACAACGTGATTCTCGCGGTCGAGCTCTTCACGACGGTGCTCGTGCTCGTCGGCCTCTTGCTGACGGATCTGAGCTACGCGCTCGTCGATCCGCGGATTCGTTACGAATGAGCGCGCTCGACGTCCCCGCACCCCGGCGCGTGAGTTACTTCACGCTCGTCTGGCGCGAGCTCGCGCGCGACCGGCTCGCCGTGTTCGGCCTGCGCGCCATCGTCGTGCTCGTGGCGCTCGCCGCGGGCGCGCCGCTCGTGTCGTCCAACCAGCCGTTCTGGTACCTGGACGCGCACGGCTGGTCGTCGCCGTGGCTCGTCGGGCTCTTCGACCGACTCGTGTTCGAGAGCTCGGTCGATGTCTTCTTCAACCTGCTCTTGGTGCTCGCTCCGCTCTACGCGCTCGTGCACTTCGCCCTCGCGCGTGGCCTCGGAGCGCGCTTTGACGGCCGGCGCCGAAAGCTCGTGCTCGGGTTCGGGCTCGGCTTCGTCGCGCTCTTCTTGGCGCTCACGCCCGCGAAGGTCGCCGGCCTGGACAATCCACTCCACTACTCGCACCCCGTCCAAAACTACCGCGCGAAGGTCGCCGCCGATCACGGAGCGAGCGCCGTCTTCGCCCTGCATCACTACGGCTACCGGGAAACGAACCCCGACGAGAGCCTGAAGCCGCCGAGCGGCGAGCACTGGCTCGGCACCGATCAAGAAGGCCGCGACGTCTTCGCGCGCATGCTCTACGGCACGCGCATCTCGCTCAGCATCGGCGTGGTGGCCGTCGCGCTCTACGTGTTCATCGGCGTCGTGGTGGGCGCGCTCGCCGGCTACTTCGGCGGTTGGGTCGACTCGGCGTTGAGCCGGCTCATCGAGGTGATGATCTGCTTTCCGACGTTCTTTTTGATTCTCACGCTCGCCGCGCTCATCCGCGAACGCAGCATCTTCCACGTGATGGTCATCATCGGCATCACGAGCTGGACCGGCGTCGCGAGGCTCGTGCGCGCCGAATTCCTGAAGCACAAGGGGCTCGAATACGCCCAGGCGGCGCGCGCCCTCGGCATCCCCGTCCGCCGCATCATTTTCACGCACATTTTGCCGAACGCGAGCGCGCCGGTGCTCGTGAGCGCGACGTTCGGCATCGCCTCGTCGATCCTGGTCGAATCGAGCCTCTCCTTTCTCGGCATCGGCGACCCGAACGTCGCAAGCTGGGGCGAAACGCTGAACGCCGGTCGCGTCGATCAGCGTCTCTGGCTCATTCTGGCGCCGGGCATCGCGATTTTCTTCGTGGTCACCGTCTTCAACCTCGTGGGTGAGGGCCTGCGCGACGCGCTCGACCCGAAGCTTCGCCGATGACGACGCTCGAACGACACGAGGAGCCCATCCTGCGCATCGACGGACTGTCGGTGAGGTTTCGCACGAGCAACGGACTCGTGCGCGCGGTGGAGGGCGCCGGCTACGACGTGCGGCGGGGCGAGACGCTCGCCGTGGTGGGCGAATCCGGCTGCGGAAAGTCGGTCACGGCGATGGCGGTACTCGGCCTCTTGCCGAAACCACCGGCGGAAATCGCGAACGGCACGATCACGTTCGAGGGCGAGGACCTGCTGCGGGCTTCCCCGGAGCGGCTGCGTGAAATCCGCGGCAATCGCATCTCCATGATCTTTCAGGAGCCGATGACGAGCTTGAACCCCGTGTTCACCGTCGGCGATCAAATCATGGAGGGCCTCACGCTCCATCGCGGGCTCTCGCGCGAGGAAGCGCGGCAGGAAGCCGTGCACTTGCTCGAGCTCGTGCGCATCCCGGCTCGGGCGCAACGGATCGACGAGTACCCGCACCAGCTCTCGGGCGGCATGCGCCAGCGCGTGATGATCGCCATCGCGCTCGCGTGCCGGCCGCGGCTCCTCATCGCCGACGAGCCGACGACGGCGCTCGACGTGACCGTGCAAGCGCAGATTCTCGAGCTCTTGCGCGAATTGCAGCGCGAGCTCTCCATGTCGATCGTGCTCATCACGCACGATCTCGGCGTGGTCGCGGAAACGGCGGAGCGGGTCGTCGTGATGTACGCCGGCAACGTGGTCGAACGCGCGACGGCGCTCTCGCTCTTCGATCGGCCGCGCCACCCGTACACGGCGGGGCTCTTCCTCTCGCTGCCGAGCCTCGGCGCCGAAACGGGCACGCTGCGGCCGATCGAGGGCAGCGTCCCCGACATGACGAATCCGCCGAGCGGCTGCCGTTTTCATCCGCGCTGCCCCTTCGCGATGGCCGTCTGTCGCGAGCGCGAACCGGCGCTCGTGCGGCGCGAAGCCGCGGGCGAGGCGACGCACGAGTCGGCGTGCTTCTACGTCGACGAGCATCCCGGCGCGGATCTGGTCGCGCTCACGAAGAAGGGAGCGCCGGCGTGACGGCGGCGCGGAGCGACGCGCCGCTCCTGCGGGTGGAAGGGCTCACCAAGCACTTTCCGGTGACGCGCGGCGTGCTCGGCCGCACCGTCGGTCACGTGCGCGCCGTGGACGGCGTGTCGTTCGAGATTGCGCGCGGGGAGACGCTCGGGCTCGTCGGCGAGTCCGGCTCCGGCAAGACGACGGTCGGTCGCTCCATCTTGCGCCTGATCGAGCCGACGGCGGGCCACGTCACGTTCGACGGGGTCGACGTGCGCGGCGCGGACGCGCGCGAGCTCCGGCGCTTGCGCCGCTCGATGCAAATCGTCTTTCAGGATCCGTACAGCTCGCTGAACCCGCGCCTCCGCGTCATCGATCTGATCGGCGAGGCACTCGAGGTGCACGGCATCGCTCGCGGCGCGGAGGTGGAAAAGCGCGTCGCGAGCCTGCTCACGCGCGTCGGACTCTCGCCGAACGTGATCAACCGCTATCCCCACGAATTTTCGGGCGGCCAGCGGCAGCGCATCGGTGTCGCTCGCGCCCTCGCGCTCGAGCCGAAGCTCATCGTGTGCGACGAGCCCGTCTCGGCTCTCGACGTGTCGATTCAAGCGCAAGTCGTGAATCTGCTGAAGGCGCTCGGCCGCGAGCTCGAGCTCTCCTATCTCTTCATCGCGCACGATCTCTCGGTCGTCCGCCATCTGTCTCACCGCGTGGCGGTGATGTACCTCGGCGAGATCGTGGAAGTCGCCGCGACGGAGCGCCTGTTCGCGAGGACCGCGCACCCGTACACGCGCGCGCTCCTGTCGGCGATTCCGGTGCCCGATCCGCGGCGAAAGCACCGGCGCCTCGTGCTCACGGGCGACATCCCGAGCCCGGTGAATCCTCCGAGCGGCTGCCGCTTCCACACGCGCTGCCCGGCGGTGATGGAGCGCTGCCGGAGCGAGCGCCCCCTCGCGTACGAGCCCGAGCCGAAGCACGAAGTGCGCTGTTTTCACGCTGAAGGGCTCTCCGGCGACGACTGGTACCGCGAGCTCGAAGCGCGCATCGAGGCGCAAGTCGAACGGCTGCGGGCGGAGACGCCGGAGCCGCCGCGCGTCACGCTCGAACCGGTGCCGACCCTTCGTCCCGCGCCGCACGAAGCGCCCGCGCCGCGCTCGGCGCCGCGACGACGCCCGCTGTCGCCGTCACTTCGCCAAAAACTCCTCTACGTCGTGCCGGTGGTGCTCGTGCTGACGTTCTTCGGCGCGCGCGCCGCCTTCCGCCGCGCCGCCGCCGAACGCGAACTGAAGGCGCTCGCCGCCGAGCTCACGGCGAAGACCAAGCTCACCGGCACCGTTCCGGCGAACCTCGCGGACCTCGGCTGGCGTTTGCCGCCGCTCTTCGGCAATCGCGGCCCCGTCGATCCCTGGGGTCGCGCCTTTCGGTACCGCCCGCTCCCCAAAAACGAGGGCTTCGAGCTCTCGACGCTCGGGCCCGACGGCGTGGTGAGCGCCGACGACGGCGTCGTCATCCGCAAATTCCGCTGAAATCGGCGTCAGGCGCGCTCGGGCAGCGGGTGCTCCGGCGGGATCCTGAGCGCGACGCACAGTCGATTCCACGCGTTGATCGCGGCGACCGCGTACGACAGATCCGCGAGCTCCTTGGGCGTGAAGTGAGCCGAGACCTCCGCGTACACGTCGTCGGGGACGCCCGTCTCCGCGACCCGCGTGAGGCTTTCGGCCCAGGCGAGCGCGGCGCGTTCACGCGGCGAGTAACCGGACTGCTCGCGCCAGGCGCCGAGCGAATAGAGGCGTTGCGCGGACTCGCCCAGCGCCTCGAGCCGTTTCCAGTGCATCTCGATGCAGAACGCGCAGCCGTTCATGAACGACACGCGGAGCTTCACGAGCTCGAGGAGGTCGCGCGGCAGACCGCAACCGGCGAGGTACCGCTCGAGACCGCGCAGCGCTTCGCGCGCCTCCGGAGCGACCTCGAAGGGGACGCGAACGGCCGTCACGCTCGCTCCTCACCGGCCACAGCGGCGAGCATGGCCGCGCGGTCGTAGTCGCGGAGTCCGGCTGGTTCGGCGCCGAGCGGCGCGTGGACGGCGTCGGGAATCGGCGCGGTCGCGCCACGGCCAAGCGGCACCACGCCCGCCCAGTACGGCAACGTCAAATCCTCCGCATCGTCGAGCGGTCCGCCCGTCCGGCGCTTCACCGAAACGGCTTCGAGCGGCAGCGCGAAGACACGCGTCGCCTTGAGCTCGACCGCGTTCGGCGGGCGGCACGCCGCGGAGCGACCGGGCAGCGCATGATCGGTCAGGCGCGCGAGCGCCGCGAGCTTCTCGGCTGCGTTCGTGAGCTCGCTCGCCACGCCGAGCACCACCACGGAACGGTAGTTCAACGAATGGTGCATCGCCGAGCGGGCGAGCACGAGGCCGTCGAGCAGCGTCACCGTGACGCAGAGCGGCGCGCCCGCGCCGAGCACCGCTGCGAAACGACTGCTCGACGCCGCGTGCAAGAGCAGCCGGTCGCCGAGTCGCGCGAACGTCATCGGAATCGCGTACGGCTGGTCGGCGTCGCTGAACGCCACCGTCGCGACCAGCGCCTCGTCGAGGATCGCGTGGGCCGCCGCGCGGTCGTAGGTGGCGCGAGCGGGACTGCGATGGACCTTCGTCTGGGGCGTGACGGCGAAGCGAACGGGGCCTTCCATGCCGTGAGCATGGCTCCGCGCTGGTAGCCGTAAAACGTCCAGTCTGCTAAATTCGGACCTACCAGTTCATGACCGCGCGCGACTTCTCGATCGCCCTCGATGCGAGCGAAAACACGCCGCTTTTCGTGCAAATCTCGGCGTCGCTCGCGCGGGACATCGCGCGCGGCCGCCTGCGGCCCGGGGACGCGCTGCCCGGCACGCGGTCGCTCGCCGCGACGCTCGGCGTGCACCGGAGCACCGTCGTGAGCGCCTACGCCGAGCTCGCCGCCCAAGGCTGGGTCGCGACGAAACCCGGCGGGACGACGTACGTGTCCGCGGCGTCGCCCGACGTGAAACCGCGGCGCTTCGCGCGCAAGGCGGCGTCGCGCGGCATCGCCGCCACGACCGGCTACGCGCTCGAGCCCTCGAGCGTCCGCGCGCTGCCGCTCGCGAAGCTGCCGCGGAGCGGCGGGTTCTATCTCTGGGGCGGCGTGCCCGACCTCAGACTCGTACCGGTGGACTTGCTCGCGCGCGCTTACCGGCGCGTCGTCAAGCGCCGCGGCATCAAGCTCTACGGTTACAACGCGGACTCGCTCGGCCAACCGGAGCTCCGCTCGGCGGTCGCGCGGCTCGTCGCCGAAGGGCGCGGCATGAGCGCCGACGCCGACGCCGTGATGATCACCCGCGGCAGCCAAATGGCGCTCGATCTCGTGGCCCGGAGCCTGATTCGCCCGGGCGACGTCGTGGCGGTCGAGGCGCTCGGCTACCCGAACGCGGTGAACGTGTTCCTGCGCGCGGGCGCGGAGGTCGTGCCGGTTCCGGTCGACGAGCACGGCCTCGACGTCCGGGCGCTCGTGGCGCTCACGCGCGAAAGACCGGTGCGCCTCGTTTACGTCACCCCTCACCATCAATACCCGACGACCGTCACGCTCTCGGCGACGCGCAGGCTCGCGCTGCTCGAGCTCGCGCGGCGCGAACGCATCGCGATCCTCGAGGACGACTACGACCAGGAGTTTCACTACGACGGACGCCCGGTGATGCCGCTCGCGAGCAACGACCCATCCGGCAACGTCGTCTACGTCGGAACGCTGGCGAAGATCCTCGCGCCCGGCTTGCGGCTCGCCTTCGTGGTCGCGCCGCCGAGCCTGCTCGCGCGCATGGCCGACGAGCGTTCGCTCGTCGATCGGCAAGGGGACGCGGTGCTCGAGTGCGCCATCGCCGAGCTCATCGAGGACGGCGACGTCCAGCGTCACGCGCGCCGCACCCGCCGCGTCTACCACGCGCGCCGCGACGCCTTCTGCGCGGGGATCGACCGCGAGCTCGGCGGCGTTCTCCGCTACCGGCGCCCGCCGGGCGGCATGGCGCTCTGGGTCGACGTCGCGCGAGAAGTCGATGTCGAGGCGTGGCAGCGCCGCTCGATGGAGCGCGGCGTTTATTTTCAGATCGGGCGCCAATTCGCCTTCGACGGCCAAAAGGTGCAGAGCGCTCGCTTCGGTTTCGCGATGAACGACGAGAAAGAGAGCGCCGCCGCGCTTCGTCGCCTCGCGGAAGCCGTGCCGCGGCTATGATGCCCGCCGCGCCGCGCCCCCGATGTATCGCACGCTCTTCGGAATTCTGACGGTTTTCGCCGCTGCGCTCCTGCTCGTCGCGCTCACGTTCTCGAGCACGCTCGAGCCGCCGGCGGATCTCAGGGTCGCGAACGGCACCGAACCGAAGTCGCTCGATCCGGAGCTCATGACGGGCGAACCCGAGCACGCGCTCGCCGAGGCGTTGTTCGAAGGGCTCACGCGGCTCGACGGCAAGACGCTGAAGCCCGTACCGGGCGCGAGCATCGGCTGGGACATTTCGCCGGACGGCACCGTTTACACCTTCAAGCTCCGCCCCGGCGCGCGCTGGAGCGACGGCGTCCCCGTCACGTCGGCCGATTTCGTCTACTCGTGGAAGCGGCTGCTCGATCCGAAAGTCGGCGCCGAGTACGCGTACATGCTCTTCCCGATCGAGCTCGCGGAGGCTTACAACACGTTCGCCGGGCACGCGGCGTCGATCGGCGACAAGATCTTGCCGGCGCTCGCGGCGCTCGCGAAGAACGCGCCCATCGACGCCAAAAGCTGGCAAGCGTTCGTGCGCGACCAGCACGTGAACGATCCGCTCCGCCCGGTCGACGACGACTCGCTCGTCGCGTTGCTCTCGCGCCGCTCCGGTTCCGTCAGCGCCGCCGAGCTCGCCGCCTTCGGCCAGGGCCTCGAACGCGCGCGCGCCTGGCTCCTCGCGCAGAACGCGGAGGCACGCGCGCATTTCGGCGTCGACCGCGGCGTGAGCGCGCCGGATCCGGCGACGCTCGTCGTGAAGCTCCGCGCGCCGACGCCGTACTTCTTGCAAGTGCTGTCGCACAACTCGGCCATGCCGGTGCCGCGCCAGGCGATCGCAGCGCACGGCGACGCTTGGTTCTTGCCCGGCAACATCGTCACGAACGGCCCATTTCGCCTCGCGAGCTGGGTGGTGAACGACCATATCCGGCTCGAAAAGAGCCCGAGTTACTGGGGCAAGAACGCGGTGCGGCTCGATCGCGTCGACATGCTCTCGAACGACAACACGATGACGAACGTGAACCTCTACCTCACGGGCGCCGTCGACGTGGTCCCCCACAGTTATTACCCGCAAGAGCTCGCGCCCGAGCTCCGCACGCGTCCGGACTTCGAGCAAGCAGCGGCGCTCATCGTCTACTTTTATCGCCTGAACGTGACGAAGAAGCCGCTCGACGACAAGCGCGTGCGCAAGGCGTTGAACCTCGCCATCGACCGCGACGTGATCACGAAGAACGTGCTCGGCCTCGGCCAACAACCCGCGACGACGTTCGTGCCGCCCGGTATCCCCGGCTACACGCCGCCCGTGAGCGGCATTCGGCACGACGTCGAGGAAGCGCGCCGTCTGCTCGCCGATGCCGGTTTTCCCGGCGGAAAGGGCTTTCCGCGCCTCGGCATCCTCTACAACACGAACGAGGATCACAAGCGCATCGCGGAGGTCGTGAGCGATCAGCTGCGGCGCGCGCTCGGCATCGAGGTGACGGCCTACAACCAAGAATGGCAGTCGTTCTTGGATACGGTGCGCGGACTCGACTACGACATCGGACGCGCCGGCTGGATTGCGGACTACGTCGACCCGAACAGCTTCCTCGACATGTTCGTGACGAACGGCGCGAACAACGAGACCGGCTGGAGCTCGGAGCTTTACGATCGCCTGATTCGAGCGGCCGGTGACGTGTCGCTGCTCGTGCGCGATCCGGAGCCGATCCTCACCAAGCTCCGCGACCCGGAGCCCGCGCGGCGGCTGCTCGAGGCGACGCGCGCGGGGACTCCCGCCGAGCGCCAAACGGCGCGCGAGAAGCTCCGCCTGCTCCTCTTGCGTGAGGCCGAGTCGATCCTCGTCGACGATGAATACCCGATTATTCCCGTCTATTTTTACGTGATCGGCACGCTCGCGCGCGAGCGGGTGCACGGCTTCTCGATGCAGCTCACGCTCGACGACGGCACGACCGTTCCGAACCTGCAGGATCGCCACCCGCTCCGCGACGTCTGGGTCGAAGGACCGCGCACGGGGCGCCCATGAACGTCGTCGAGCTCGGAGCCGTCGTCGCCGGCGTCGCGCTGCTCGCCGGCGTCGCGTGGTTGCCGCCCAAAGCCACGCGCGTCACGGGCTCGCTCTTCGGCGGTTTGCTCGTCTTCGCCGTGGCGCGCGCGACGCTCGGCATCGCGGGCGGTGCGGTCGTCGGCGCGGTGCTCGCCGCGCTGCTCGTGCGTTTCGCGCCGGGCACGGTGCTCCGGCGCGTGACGTTTCTCCTGCCGTCGCTCCTGCTGCTCGTGTTCGTGACGACGCTCCTCATGTATCACGCGCCCGGGAGCCCTTTTGCCGGCGAAAAAGTGGCGTCTCCCCAGGTGGAAGCGGCGCTCCGCGCGCACTTCGGGATCCCGAAAAGCGCGGTCGAATTTTTTTGGATTTACGTGCGGCGCCTGGTCGTCGAGGGATCGCTCGGTCCGTCCGTGAAAGTCCAAGGGCGCACGGTGGAGGCGCTGCTCCGCCCCGCGCTGCCGGTCAGCATCGCGCTCGGGTTGCTCGCGCTCGTGCTCGCGTCGGCGTTCGGACTCTTGCTCGGCGTCCGAGCCGGGCTCAAGCCGAACTCCGCCGCCGACTACGCGAGCACCGGGCTGTCCGCGATCGGGCTCTCGCTTCCGAGCTTCGTCATCGGCGCCGTCCTCATCGTCGTGTTTTCGCTCGAGCTCGGCTGGCTCCCGGTCGCGGGTTGGGGCGATCTCCGGCACATCGTGCTGCCGGCCGTCACCCTCGCCCTCCCCTACGCCGCCTACATCGCGCGGCTCGCGCGCGGCGGCACCATCGAAGTCATGTCGCAGGACTTCATCCGCACCGCGCGCGCCAAGGGCCTGCCCGAATCCGCCGTCGTCCTGCGCCACGCGCTCAAGGGCGCCATTTTACCGGTAGTTTCGTACCTCGGCCCGGCCGCCGCCGGCATCATGACGGGCTCCTTCGTGGTGGAGACTTTGTTCGGCATCCCCGGGATGGGCCAGTGGTTCGTGCGCGGCGCCATCAATCGCGACTACTCGATGGTGCTCGGCACGGCGCTCGTCTACGCGAGCCTCGTCACGACGTTCAATCTCGTGGTCGATCTCGCCTACGCCTGGCTCGACCCGCGCGTGCGGAGCCGCTCGTGAACGCGCCGGTCGCCGCGCGCGCGCAGAGCCCGGGCGCTCGAGCCTGGCGCCGGCTGCGCAAGAATCGTCTGGCCGGCGCCGGCCTCGTCATCGTGGCGCTCATGGCGCTCGCGTGCTTCCTCTTGCCGGCGCTGTTGCACCTCGATCCGACGACGACGCACCCCGCGTTCCGCCACCAGCCGCCGTCTGCTGCGCACTGGTTCGGCACCGACGGCCTCGGTCGCGACTACGCCGCGCGCGTGCTCGCGGGCGGGCAAACGTCGCTGCTCGTCGGCTTGGTCGCGACGCTCACCTGCGTCGTCATCGGCGTGCTTTACGGAGCCGTGGCCGGCTATTACGGCGGCCGCATCGACGAGGTGATGATGCGCTTCGTCGACTTCATGTACGGCGTCCCGTACATGTTCCTCGTCATCCTCATCATGCTCATGTTTTCGGAGAGCGCGCGCGGTGACCCGGTGCCCGTGTTCGTCGCGCTCGGCCTCGTCGAGTGGCTCACGATGGCGCGCGTCGTCCGCGGCCAGGTCTTGAGCTTGCGCGAACGCGAGTTCGTGCTCGCCGCGCGGCTGCTCGGCGCGAGCGACTTCCGCGTCATCCTGCGGCACATCGTGCCGAACGTGCTCGGCATCGTCACCGTCTACGCCACGCTCACGGTGCCCACCGTCATCATCCTCGAGTCATTTCTCTCGTTTCTGGGACTCGGACTCAAGCTCTCGTGGGGACAGCTCGTCTCGGAGGCGGTCGGCGTGGTGAACCCGATCGCCGTTTACTGGTGGCTGCTCGCGTTTCCGAGCGCGTTTCTCGCCGTCACGCTCCTCTGCCTGAACTACGTGGGCGACGGCCTGCGCGACGCCGTCGATCCGAAGGGACGCTGAGCGATGGCCGCCGACCTTGCGCCCGCGTCCGAACCGCTCCTCCGCGTGCGCGACCTCACGACCGAGTTCCACGGCGACGACGCGAGCGTGCGCGCCGTCGATCACGTGTCCTTCGACGTGGCGAAGGGCGAGATGCTCGGCATCGTCGGCGAGTCCGGCTCGGGCAAGAGCGCGACGAGCCTCAGCATCATGCGCCTCCTGCCGCCGCAGGGCAGCGTGACGTACGGCTCGGTCGAGCTCGCCGGAACGAACCTGCTCGCGCTCCCCGAACGGAACATGCGCGAGCTCCGCGGCCGGCGCGTCGCCATGATCTTCCAGGATCCGATGACCGCGCTCAATCCGTATCTGCGCGTGGGCGAGCAGCTCGTCGAAGGCGCGGTGCTCCACCTCGGCATGAGCGCGGCGGACGCCGAAAAGCGCGCCGCGGCGCTGCTCGAGCGCGTGCGCATTCCCGACGCGCGCGCGCGGCTCCGGAGCTACCCGCACGAGCTCAGCGGCGGCATGCGCCAGCGCGTCATGATCGCGATGGCCCTGCTCTGCGATCCGGAGCTCCTCATCGCCGACGAGCCGACGACCGCCCTCGACGTGACGGTGCAGGCGCAAATTCTCGAGCTCTTGTCGGAGCTCCGGCGCGAGCGCGGACTCTCGATTCTGCTCATCACGCACGATCTCGGCGTGGTCGCGACGACGTGCGATCGCGTGCTCGTGATGTACGCGGGGCGCGTCGTCGAGCTCGCGCCGGCTGCCGAGCTCTTCGCGCGTCCTCTGCACCCTTACACCGCCGCCCTGATGCGGAGCTTGCCGCGCCTCGACGCGGCCCCGGGAGCACGCCTCGAAAGCATCAGCGGCATGCCGCCACGGCTCGATCGCGGCCCCTTCCGCGAGTGCAGCTTCGCGCCCCGCTGCCGCTACGTGCACGACGCGTGCAAGGTGGCCGATCCGCCGCTCACCGAAGCGGGGCCGGGGCGCCTCAGGCGCTGCGTGCTGCCGCTCGAAAAGCTCGGCTGAGCCGGCTCACTGCTCGGTGACGCTCATGAGCGTCACGTCGAACATCGCGGCTGCGGCCGCGCCGGGAATCGAGATCTGAATCGAAGCGATCGGCTGCTTCGCGTAAGCTGCGCCGGGAGTCGCGTTGTAACACTCCTCCTTGAACGACGTGTACGCGATGGAGGTGCCGCTCGTCAGATCGGTGCACCACGTCGAGGAGCCGGCGACGAGCTGCGCGCGCATCTTCGGCGTCGAACAACCCGTGCAGGTGATCGTGAGTCCCGTGCCGGTCGGCGTCACCATGCCCGACGTGCTCGAGCCCGCCGTCTGCCCGACGTTGAAGCCGAAGTAGACGTTACCGGCGTACATGTTGTCGGACGTGGCCGAGCCGACGGTGCCCGACACCTCGAGCTTGCCCATCGACATGCTGAAGTCTTTGCCGCCGCCCGGGAACGTCACCGTGCTCGACGTATCACCGCCGGCAAATGCGTAGCCCGACCAGCACGCGCCGCCCTTGGCCGGCATGCGGACGAAGCCGTCGTTCGTCACCATCCACGTGGTGTCGCAGGAAGCGCCCGTGGTGCCGCCCGCGGCCGTGGTTCCGCCCGTGCCGCTCGCCGTGCCGCCCGTGCCGCCCGTCGTGCCGGTGCTGCCTCCGGTCGTGCCGCCCGTGCTGCCACCGGTGCCGCCCGTCGTGCCCGTGGTGCCTCCGGTCGTGTGGCCCGCGGAGCCGCTCGTGCCGCCCGTCGCGCTCGCCCCGCCCGTGCCGGGCTTGCCGCCGTTCGCGACGCTGCCGCCCGTGGCGCCCGCGCCGAGCGTGCCGCCCGTCGTGCCTCCGGTCGTGCCGCCCGTCGTCAGCGTGCCGCCGGTCGCGCCGGTCCCGAGCGTGCCGCCCGTCGTGCCGCCCGTGCCGGTGCCTGCGCCCGAGGTGCCGCCGGTCTGCCCAGGCGGCGTGTAGCTCCCGTCGTCGTCACTCGGGATCTGCGGGCTTCCGTTGCTGCACGCAGCGCCGACCGCGATTGCGAAAGAAAGATACAAGCCAAAGACCACGGCGGGGCGGTACATTCGAGCGACCTCCGAAGGCTTTGTGGTAGCTCGCGGAACCGGTTTCGCCAAGGGATATCGCATCGACCGCGGTTTGGCTTCGATGGAAGATTTCCACAACAGCACACTCATCGAGGCACGCGCTCTCTCGGTTTACTTCCCACTTCCCGGCACGGACGCAGTGGTTCGGGCCGTCGAAGGCGTGAGTCTCGCGCTCGAGCGAGGCGAGACGCTCGCACTCGTGGGTGAGTCGGGTTGTGGCAAGTCCACGCTCGCGCGCGCCATCGTCGGCCTGGCTCCGCCGACGGCGGGCGAGGTGTTCTTCGACGGGCGCGCCCTCACGCCGCTCGGTACGCGTGAACGGCGAGCGCTCTGCCGGCGCATCCAGATGGTCTTTCAGGATCCCGACGCGAGTCTCGATCCGCGGCACACGCTCATGAGCGCGATCGCCGAAGGCGTCGAGCTTCACGAGGCGCTCGAACGCAAGGGCGTCGAAGATCGCGTGCGCGAGCTCGCGGCCGCCGTCGGCATCGACGCCGCGCTCCTCGGTCGTTACCCGCACGAGCTCTCGGGTGGACAGAAGCAACGCGTTTGCATCGCGCGCGCGCTCGCGACGCGTCCCGACTTGCTCGTGTGCGACGAGGCCGTCTCGGCGCTCGACGTCTCGATTCAAGCGCAGATCATCAATCTGCTCGGCGATCTGAAGCAGCGCTTCACGCTTTCGTATCTCTTCATCACTCACGATCTGCGCGTCGTTCGGCAGATCGCCGATCGCGTCGCCGTGATGTACCTCGGACAGATCGTCGAGGTCGCGCCGACGCGGGAGCTCTTCGAGCGTCCGAAGCACCCGTACACCGAGGCGCTCCTCGCGGCGGTGCCGAGCATCGAAGAGCGCCACCGAGCGGCCACGGTTCCGCTCCGCGGCGAGGTGCCCTCGCCGGCTTCACCACCCGCCGGCTGCCGATTTCACCCGCGCTGCCCGCACGTGATGGCTCGCTGCAGGGTCGAGGCACCGTCACTGTACGAACTCGCTGGACGCACCTCACGATGCTTCCTCGTCGAACCCGAGGCGCGCGTTGCGGAGCCCGCCGCGCGAGCCGAAGCGCTCCGATCCGACCACCACTGAAGTAGCGACGAGCTCCTGGCGAGGGAGTCAGTCGTGATTAGGTTACCCGTGACGGAGCTGCTCACGGCGCCCGGAAACAACCGGTGCGGCCGTTCGTTACTTTGATCGAAGCTTCCCGTCGACTTTCGTCCGCTTGGATGCGCAGCGCTCGATTGCTGCGCTGATGAGGCGCGCCATTTCGGCGTCGCGAGTCAGGAGGTCACGATGTATCAGCCCTGGATCTTCGGAACGATGATGGCCGCGGGAACGGGCCTCGTTCTAGCGACGGTGACGATGCAACGGCAGCCCGCGCCGGAACCCGTGCTCGTGGTGCCCGCCGCAACGGCAGTCCACGTCATTCCACCGCCGGCGCCCGTCACCGTCGCGGAGCCCGCCCCGAGTCCGCCGCTCGAGATGGCGCCGGTCGTGATTGAAGCGCCGCACCATCGGCATCGAGCCGCGGCCCCGGCCGCAGCAGCGACGTCGGAACCGGAGCCGACGGTCGCGGAACACCCGTGCTCGAACTGGCGTGATCTCGGCCCGACGCACGTCGTCGCCGGCAAGCCGAGCGGCGACCTCCAAGTCCGCGAGCTCTGTATGTGACGGCGGGTTCAGGGGCTCGCGGGTAAGCCCGCGCTGCCGCCGCCACCGCCCGTGCCGCCCATGCCGGCCGCGCCGCCCGAAGCGGGCTCGCACGCCGTGGCAGCAGCGCCACAGTCGATCGACATCTGACCGCTCGAGTCGGTCGTGATTTGCATGGCAAGGCACTTCAGGAAATCCGTGTCCTGCTGTTGCGCGGCCGTCTGCGACGCCGCCTGACAGTTGTAATAGAACGTCAGCGGGTCGTTGTTCGGATCGTTCTGGTCGCACGGCATCGAGCTGTCGGAGACGCACTGGCAGTAAGCGTTCACGCCGTCACTGCACTCCTGATTCGTCGCGTCCCCACATTCGCAGCCGTAGCCGTCCATGCAGGGGCCCGTCTTGAAGCCGAGCGTCGAGCAGAAGTAGTCGCACGTCAGCGTGAGCTCGCTGCCGTTGTTGCAGAACGTCATCGAATCAGTCGTGGGGCACGTCGCGGGATCGGTCGCCGAGCACATGCCGGACGTGCCGCCGCTGCTGGTGCCCGAGGTGCCCGACGCGCCGCCCACGCCGCTGCCGGTGCCGCCGGTCGAGCCGCCGGTACCGCCTTTGGTGCCGGTTCCGCTGGTTCCACTCGTTCCGCTGGTCGTGCCGCTCGTGCCGCCCGAGAGGATCGCGCCGGTGCCGCCCGTCCCGCCGGTGTCGGGGTTCATGCAAGTGCCGTTGTTGCAGATTCGACCGTCCAGGCAGTCCGTGTCCTTGGTGCAGCCCTTGCTGCTGTCGTCGTCGCCTTTCGACGTCGTGAAGCAACCTTGCGCCAAGGCGGCGATGCACGCCGCGAACGGTATGAAAGAGCTGCGCCCGACAATTCCAAGTGCCATGCGTCCTCGCTTCGGCCTGGTACTCGCGTCCAGGCAGCTTCGTCGTTTTAGCATGATAGCTCGCTCTGCGTCGTTCCGCCTCGGGTCCGCGCGTGAGGATGGAGTACGCTGCCGCCAGCGATGGCAAGATCCGACCCCAGCGAACGCCCGAGCGCTTTCCGTCCGGTGCCGCGCACCGGCGTGATCTACGTGACGACCGAGGCCCAGCGCGCGGGGTTTCGGCCCGAAGATCCCTCCTGGTGCAATCTCGGGCAGGGCCAACCCGAAACGGGCCCGCTCGACGGCGCTCCCGAGCGCGTCACCCAAATTACGATCGGCGCTCCCGATCAAGAGTACGCGCCCGTCGCCGGCCTCTGGGAAGTGCGCGAAGCCGTCGCCGGCCTCTACAACGATCTTTTCAGACGGGGCATGCCGTCGCGTTATTCAGCGGAAAATGTCGCGCTCTCCGGCGGCGGGCGCGTCTCGATCATGCGCGCGTGCGCTGCAATCGGACAAATCCACCTCGGTCACTTCTTGCCCGACTACACCGCCTACGAAGAGCTGCTCGATACTTTCCGGCGCTTCACGCCGATCCCGATCCTGCTCGATCAGGAGCGCGGCTACGACTTCTCGCTGCACGAGCTCCGCCGCGAGATCGGCGGGCGCGGGCTCGGCGCGCTCCTGCTCTCGAACCCGTGCAACCCGACGGGCAAGGCGATCCTCGGGCCGGAGCTCGAGAGTTGGGTGGCGACGGCGCGCGAGCTCGACTGCACGCTGCTGCTCGATGAATTTTATTCGCACTACGTGTTTCGCTCGTCGGAGCCGCTGATGAGCGCCGCCGCGTTCGTCGAGGACGTCGAGCGCGACCCCGTCGTGCTCTTCGACGGTCTCACGAAGAATTGGCGCTACCCGGGCTGGCGCACGACGTGGACCGTCGGGCCGAGCCACGTGATCGACGCGCTCGCGAGCGCGGGCTCGTTCCTCGACGGCGGCGGTTCGCGCCCGCTGCAACAAGCCGCCCTCTCCGTGCTCAGCGCCGGACACGCGCGCGCCGAAGCCGAAGCGATTCGCCGCTCGTTCGGGAAGAAGCGCACGCGCTTGCTCGACGGTCTACGCGCGCTCGGCGTGCGGTTCGAACGCGAGCCCGACGGCACCTTCTACGCGTGGGGCAACCTCGAAAACCTGCCGCCGCCCTTGAACACGGGTGAAGGCTTGTTCCGCGCCGCGCTCGCCAAGAAGGTGATCATCGTGCCGGGCGCCTTCTTCGACGTCGACCCGGGACAGCGGCGGGTCGGCCGCGCGTCGCGTTTCGTTCACCACGCTCGCTTCAGCTTCGGCCCGAGCGAGAGCGTGCTCGTCACGGCGCTCGAACGCCTCGCTGAGCTCGTGAAGGATCCGCCGCGCCCGCATTGAGAGCGCGGCGCGCGACGCGAGCCGTTCACTCGACGACGACGTCGAACGAAGCCCACGTCACGCCGCCGCGCTGGTCGTTCAGCGTGACCCAGATCGTCGAGGTGCGGCGCGTGCCGGAGCCGTCGGGTCCGGGCGCTTGCCAGCCGGAACCGATGTCCGTCGTCGGCCCGCTCACGCGGTCGTCGACCAGGCGCGTGTCGGAGTCGAAGCTCCCGAGCGTCGTGTAGTAGCTCGCCCACAAGATCTCGTTTTGCCCCGTGAACATTTCGAAGCTCGCGGGGTCGACGTGCGGCAAGACCTGATAAGTCGGGCATTTCTTGCCCTGGCACGCGGAGACGAGCGGCGCGCAGCGGCCGTTGTCCGAGCAGACGGCGTGGTGCGAGAACACGGCGCCGTCGCAGGCCTCGTCATCGCCCACGTCGCAGGCGATCGACTCGAACACGTCGCCCGCGCTGTCCGAAAACGGGCTCGCCGGCGCAGCGGAGGTACCGTCGAAGTCGACGCCGGTGAGCATCGGATTCGAGTTCTGGTTCTCGGCGCCGTCGTACGAATAAATCGTCGTGAAGCCGATCACGAAGTCGGACGGACCGAGCGCGGCGCCCGCGCCGTCGACGCACCCGAACGGAAAGCCGTCGCTCCCACCGGGCGTGATCGTGCCGCTGCACGCGGCGAAAAACACGTACGAGACGCCGTAGTGGAGCGGGTCCGTCGCGAGCTCGGGCGCGGCCGACAGGATGTCGTCCGGCAGCGTGACCGAGAAGCTCGTGCCGCTCCCGAGATCGGGCGGGCTCTCGGCGCGGAACACCGGTTCGCACGCGAAGTATTGCCGTGACGGCGGGTTGTTGCAGCCGCCGATCCACGCGACGTTCGCGCTCGCGGGCGTGACGAGCATGTCGAGCTTCACGCTCGCGCCCGGGCTGCCCGAGGCCGGATCTTGATGGACCGCGAGCACGCGCACGCCGTCGAGCTGCGAAGGCGGCGTGAACTTCGGCTCGCAGCCGCACGCGGCGAGCGTCGCCGTGAAGCACACCGCACGAAGCCGCGCGCGGCGCGTCAAAATTCCCCCCGAATACCGATGCTCGGTATGAACGGCAGACTCCCCGTCTGCGGCCGACTCTGCGTGTAGTCGAAGTTGTAAGCGATGAAGTCGGGGTTCACGCGGTTATAAACGTTGATCACGTCCACGTACGCGCCGAGCGTGAACGCGCCGAAAACCCAGCGCTTGTCGACGCGCAGGTCGAGCTCGTGAAACGGCGGGAGCCGCTTGCTGTTCTCGGGGCCGTTCAGGCACAAATAAGCGGCCTGCGTGCTGCTGAAGAGGCCCGGCGGCGAGCCCGGACCGAGCCCCGTGCACGGCGTGTAGAGGTTACCCGAGACGAAGCGGAAGCGCCCGCCGAGCTCCCAGCCGCGCCCGAGGACGTAACTGCCGAGCACCGTCAAGATCTGCGGCTGATCGAGGTAGAAGAGCGTCGAGGGTTGCCCCGGCTGGTACACGCGCTCCGAACGCGACAGCGTGTAGGAGACCCAGCCGAAGAAGTGCTCGTCCTCGCTGTAGCGCAGCATGACCTCGGCGCCGAAGATGCGCCCGGTGCCGAGATTGTTGTACGCGAGCACGCCTTGGTCGTTCAGGCCGCGCTCGATGAGCTGATCGAGCAGATTGAAGAACCCCTCGACCGACAGCGTCAGGTGATCGGTCAGCGTCTGCTCGACGCCGAGCGAGTTTTGCCACGCGCGCTGCGAGCGGAGCGTCTTCGGATCTCCCGAGAGCACGACGTCGAGCAGGCCCGGCGCCTGGTAAAACAAGCCCGAGCCGGCTTTCAGCGTCGTCTTCCGCGGGCCGGGCACCACGTCGTAACGAGCGGTCATGCGCGGCGCCACGTCGAGGCGGCGGTTCTCGTCCGTGAAGTCGGCGCGCACGCCCGACACGACGAGCGTGCGATCGTTCGGCTGCACGCTCATCTCGGTGTAGAGCGCCGGCTCGAAGAAGCTGCTCGAGTGATCGAAGACCTGCGCCGGCACCGTGACGCCCGAACCGATCGACGGCGCCCCGGCGCCCGCGTCTTCCGGCAAGCTCCCTTTCGCGGTGTACGGCGCGAACAGGAGGTCGAAGCCGGTGCGCAACGTCGCGCGCGGCGTGATGCGCTGCGTGATTTCGCCGCGCCCGAGCGTGCCGTTCGCGACCGTCTCGGCGCGGATGTTGCTGAGCACGAAGCGCTGCTTCGAGCGCCCGAAGGACAGCGTGATCTCGGCGGACGTGTCCGGCGAGAGCGTCACCTTGTAAATGCCGCCGATCCCGACGGACGCGTTCATCGTGTCGATGGTGCCGCTGTTTTCGCCGCCTTCGTTCACGGCGCGAAAGTGGTCGTCGTAGCCGATGACGCCGAGGCGCAGGTAGCTCTTCTTGGTCGGGTGCGTGTCGGCGACGAGCTGGTAGTCGTAGTAGACCGGCGCGGCGCTGATCTGCGTGTCTTTGGTGCGGAGCAGGGGCACGAGCCAGGCGTCGACGTGGCTGCGCCGCACGCCGCCGAGGAAGTTCCAGCCCTTCACCGCGGGGATCGGCCCTTCGAGCATCGCGCGCGCGTCGATCAAATCCACTTGCGCGAGGCCGTGGTACTGGCCGTCGCCGCGCGTCTCGCGCAGGTGCGCGTCGACCACGCCGGCGAGCGCGCGCCCGTACTTCACGCTGAAGTTACCGGGATAGAAATTGATCTCGTCGAGCATCTCGGTCGGCACCACGCTCGAGAGGCCGCCGAAGTGATAAATCGTGGGAAACCAAAGGCCCTCCACGAACACCGGCGTCGTCTGGTCCGCCTGGCCGCGCACCACGAGCTGACCCGAGAGCGCGGGCGGCCGCGCGACGCCCGGCAGATTCTGAATCGCGCGCAGCGCGTCCCCCGACGTACCGGCGACGCGACTGAGCTCGTGGCGCGAGAGCGTGCGGCGCGTGACCTCGCGGCTCGGCCGCTCGCCTTTCACGACCACGGTCTCGCCCTCGTCCGCGTTCTTCGCGACGATGCCGTAGTTCACGCTCGTCTCCTCGCCGGCGGCGACGTGCTCGTCGGCGGCGTACGGCTCGAAGCCGTCGGCGCTCACCTCGACGTGGTAGTCGCCGGGCGCGAGCGCTTCGGTGCGAAAGCGTCCGGCGGCGTCCGTCGTGAGCTCGAGCACGAGCGTCGCGCCCGAGAGCACGCGAACCTTCGCGCCCGCGATCGGCGCGTTGCCGTCGGCGAGCCGCACGCTGCCGTCGAAGACCGGCGCGGCGGGCGGCGGAGGCGGCGCGGCGGGCTCGGCGTGAAAGTGATATTTGTAGGCGATCTTCGACGCGACCGGGCGATCGCCGCGGTGCGCGGGCTTGAACACGAATTGCCTGGCCGCCGCGACGGCCGCTTCGTCGAAGCCGTGCCCCGCGCCCTGCAGCACCTCGACGCTCGTGACTTTCCCCTCCTTGTCGATCGCAATCGCGAGCACCACGTCGCCGTCGAGTCCGGCCGCTTTCGCGTCGGGCGGATACTCCGCGCTCACGAACTCGACGAGCTCCGGATCGCTCACGGCGCGCGACGAAGCCCCCGAACCTTCGACCGACGGCTGCGCCGCCGACTGAGCGCGGGCCGCCGACGCCACGAACCAACACCCGAGCATCGCGAGAGTCCTCGCCCCGCGCAGCATGCGTTCGCTCTCATGAAGAAGTCGCGCGCTCATGTCAACTTCGAAGCGGCCGCTCTCGACCCGCATCACCTTCTCCACGACACGGTCGACGCGGCTCGACTGCTCGGCCAACCCGGCTACTGCCCGCCGCGGCCGAAGGTTCCCGCCGAATTCGGTTTTTTTGGGGGCGACCGCCTACTCACGCGGGAGCGGCGCAGGGGCGCGCCGTTCCACGTTTCGCATTTCGTTCGGTTTCGCCGGCTCGGCGGCGCGTCAGCGCGTCAGCCGAAGCGGCCGGTGATGTAGTCTTCCGTCCGCCGCTCTTTCGGCCGCGTGAACACGACGTCCGTCCGGTCGTATTCGACGAGCTCACCCATGTAGAAGAACGCCGTGAGGTTCGCCACCCGCGCGGCTTGCTGCATGTTGTGCGTCACGACCACGATCGCGTAACTCTGGCGGAGCTCGTGAATCAGCTCTTCCACGCGCGCGGTCGCAATCGGATCGAGCGCCGAGCACGGCTCGTCCATCAAGAGCACCTCGGGCTCGAGCGCGAGGGCGCGCGCCATGCACAGGCGCTGCTGTTGCCCGCCGGAAAGGCTCGTCCCCGAACGGCCGAGCACGTCCTTCACCTCGTCCCAGAGCGCGGCCTGGCGCAGCGCCTTCTCCACCATCGCGTCCGCGTCGGGGACGGCGATGCCGTTCAGGAGCACGCCCGCGAGCACGTTGTCGCGAATCGAGAGCGTCGGGAACGGATTCGGCTTCTGGAACACCATGCCGACACGCCGCCGCACCCGCACCGGGTCGACGCCGCGCGCGTAAATGTCCTCTTCTTCCAGCAACACGCGCCCTTCGACGCGCGCGCCGGGCACGACTTCGTGCATGCGATTGAGCGAGCGCACGAACGTCGATTTGCCGCACCCCGACGGCCCGATGACGGCCGTCACCTGCCGATCGACGATGGGCAAGTCGATGGACTTCAAGACCTCCACGCTGCCGTAGAACGCGCGGAGACCCACCGTGCGCATCTTCGCGGCCAGCGCCTCGGGTCGCTCCTGGCGCGGCCGCGACGCCTCCGCGCGAAACAGCTCGCCCGAGTCGGAGCCCGCGTCACGCAGGCGAAGCACGTTCGTTCGGTCCGTCATCGCAACTTCCCCCTGACCAGAAACCGCGCTGCCACGTTCAAGCACAAGACGAGCCCGACGAGCACGAGCGCCGCCGCCCAGGCCTGGCGGTGCCAATCGGCGTAAGGCGACACGGCGTACGTGTAGATGTTCACGGGCAGGGACGCGGTCGGTTCGCTCGGGCTCGCGGCGAAACCGCGGTTGTTGAGGGCGGTGAAGAGCAGCGGCGCAGTTTCGCCCATGGCGCGCGCGACCGCCAGCATGATGCCCGTCGCGATGCCCGGCGCGGCGGTGCGGAGCATCACCCGCAACGTCGCGCGCCACTTCGGCACGCCGAGCCCGAGCGCGGCCTCGCGGAACGACTCGGGCACGAGTCGCAAGAGCTCTTCCGTCGCGCGCGTGATGGTCGGGAGCATCAGAATCGCGAGCGCGACCGCGCCGGCGAGGCCGGAAAAACCGTGCATCCGCCTCACGATCAAGACATAGACGAAGAGGCCCACCGTGATGGATGGCACGCCCGCCATCACGTCGGCCGAGAAACGCACGAAGCGCCCGAAGCGCGTGTGTCCGAACTCCGACAAGTGAATGCCCGCGAGGACGCCCGCCGGAATGCCGATCGCGCACGCCATGCCGACAATCTCGAGCGACCCGACGATCGCCTGCGCCATCCCGCCGCCCGGCTCGCCCACGGGTTTCGGCAACGCCGTGAAGAACGCCCACGAGAGCCCGCTCGCGCCGCGCGCGGCGACGAACCAGAGCACGCTCGCGAGCGGCACGAGCGCCACCACGGTCGCGAGCACGCACGCTCCG
Source organism: Polyangiaceae bacterium (assembly GCA_035499895.1). Lineage (GTDB taxonomy): Bacteria > Myxococcota_A > Polyangia > Polyangiales > Polyangiaceae > PMG-095. The sequence continues at coordinate 31,286 of DATJXW010000256.1, forward strand.
CGCAGCACGCGGTCGACGAGCTGCCGCGCGAGGAAGCGGTCGCGCGCGAGCGCGCCGGGTTTCACAACCGTCCCTCCGTGACGTTGCGGCCGACGCGCGCGACGAGCAGGCGCGCGAGCACGTTGAGCGCGATCGTGACCACGAACAAGAGCAGGCCGATCTCGGCGAGCGCCGCGAGGTGGAGCTCGCCCGTCGCCTCGGTGAACTCGTTCGCGATGACGCTCGCCATCGTGTAGGAGGGCGCGAAGAGCGACGCGGCGATCTCGGAGCGGTTGCCGATCACCATGGTGATCGCCATCGTCTCGCCGAGCGCACGGCCGAGCCCGAGCAGCACGGCGCCGACGAGTCCGGAGCGCGCGTAGGGCAAGACGGCGATGCGCACCATCTCCGAGCGCGTCGCGCCGAGCGCGAGCGCCCCTTCGCGCAGCGAGGCCGGCACGGAACGCAACACCTCGCGCGAGACCGACGAAATGGTCGGCAGGATCATGATCGAGAGCACGATGCCGCCGGCGAGCATGCCGAAACCCTGCGGTTCACCGCGAAAGAGCGGGAGAAAGCCGAGTGAGCGGGCGAGCGCCGGCTCGATCGTGGTCCGGAGCCACGGGGCGAGCGCGAACGCGCCCCACAGGCCGTACACGACGCTCGGCACCGCCGCGAGCAGCTCCACCAAAAAGCCGACCACGTCGCGTTCGAGCGGCCGGGCGAGCTCGGAGAGGTACACCGCGACACCGAACGAAATCGGGACGGCGAGCGCGAGCGCGAGCAGCGACGAGACGACCGTGCCGAAGACGAAGGGCAACGCGCCGAACACGCGGTGCAGCGGGTCCCACACGCTGCCCGTCACGAAACCGAGGCCGAACGTCGAGAGGGCGGGCGCCGAAGCCGACGCCATTTCGAGCGCCATCGCGCCGAGCCCGACCACGACGACGAGCGCGAAGAGCGCCGTGGTGCGGCCGAAGATCTTGTCGCCCGAAGGTTTGCTCCCGTACGCGAGGTCGAGGGAGCCGGGCCGGACGGGCGCCGTCACGCAACGGCCCGCGCGGTGCGCGGCTCGGCTTTCTTCAGGGTGACGGTGAAGGTCGTGCCGGAGCCGGGCTTGCTCGTCACGCCGACCGTCCCGCCCATGGCTTCGGTCAGATGCTTCACGATCGAGAGCCCGAGTCCGGTGCCGCCGAGCTCGCGCGAGCGACCGGCATCGACGCGGTAAAACCGCTCGAACAGGCGCGGCAAGTGGCGCTCTTCGATGCCGGGCCCCTCGTCCTCGACGCTCAGGCGGAGCTCGCCGCCGCGCTCCTCGCTGCGCAGGACGACGCGCGAGTGCTCGCCGCAATATTTGACCGCGTTGTCGACCAGGTTCGTGAGCACGTGCTCGAGCGCGCGACGGTCCGCGAGGACGCGCAGGCCGGCCGGCGTCTCCGGCACGAGCTCGACGTGTTTGCGGTCGGCGCGTTCGCGAAACAGGCTCGCCACCTGCTCGAACACCGCGCGCGTCTCGAGCGGCTCCGGCGCGAGCTTCAACTTCTGCGACTCGATGCGCGACAGATCCAACAAATCCTCGACGAGGTCGTGCAGGCGCTCGGCATTGCGCGCCACGATGCCGATGAACATCTCCTGCACGGCGTGGTCGTCGGGCGGCGCGGTTTGCAGCGTCTCGGCCGCCGAGCGGATGGCCGTCACGGGCGTTCGGAGCTCGTGCGAGACGTTGGCCACGAAATCACGCCGCATCGACTCGAGCTTACGCACCTCGGTCACGTCGACGAACACCGCGAAAATCTGCTCCTCGTTGCCCGGCAGCTGCGCCGCCCGCACGAGCATGCGCCGCGGCTTCAGCCCGCCGAGCTCGAGCTCGCCCGTCACCGGCTCGGCGCCTTCCCGCGCTTGATCGATGAGCTCTTTGAGATCCGCGTGACGGATCGCCTCGAGCTGGGTCTTGCCGACGGCGTCGTTGCCGAGCAAGAGCATTTCGCGAAGCGCCGTGTTGATGAGCGCGATGTGACCGCGTTCGTCGAGCAAGAGCACGCCCTCTTCCATGCCCGCCATCACGCCGCGCAGACGGTCGCGCTCCACGGTGAGCTCCGTGAGCGTGGTCGCGAGCTCTTCCGCCACCTGGTCGAGCGCGCGGCCGAGCTCGCCGAGCTCGCCCTGGCCCTGCGCTTGCGCGCGGATCTCGAGGTTACCCGCCGCGATACCGCGCGCGACGGTCGTGAGATCGGCGGCCGCCCGTTCGACGAACCTGCCGGCCATGCGCGCCGTACCGTACGCGACGCCCACGGCGAGCGACGCCGCGAGCGGCAATGCACCGCGCTGCGCGGGCAAGAGCACGTAGAGAACGGCGATCGCTGCGGTAATGAGGCCGAGCGCGGCTAGGAAAAGCTTCGCCCGGAGGCTCGTCAAGCCGGCGCCGCCTCTTCGGGCGTGGCGACGAAGCGGTAGCCGACGCCGCGCACCGTTTCGACGTAGTCGCGCGCCGCCTCGAGCTTCTCGCGCAGGCGCTTCACGTGCGTGTCGACGGTGCGCGTGGTGATGTCCGCCTGAATGCCCCACACGTCGTCGAGCAGCGCGCTCCGCGTCTGGACGCGATTGCGCCGATCGTAGAGCGTGACGAGCAGCTTGAACTCGAGCGCGGTGAGCTCGATCTCGACGCCCTCCACCCAAATACGGTGCGCGCCGCGATCGATCTTGAGCCGGCCGAACTCGACCATCGGCTCGAGCTCCTCGTCGTCGGCCCGACCGCGGCGAAGAATCGCCTGAATGCGGAGCAGGAGCTCGCGCACGCTGAACGGCTTGACCACGTAGTCGTCGGCGCCGAGCTCGAACCCCACGACGCGGTCGATCTCCTCGCCCTTGGCCGTGAGCATCACGACGGGCGTCCCGCGCGTCGCCGGGTGCTCCTTGAGCTGCTTGCACACCTCCGTTCCGGCGACGTCCGGCAACATGAGATCGAGCAACACCAAGTCCGGCCGCTGCTCGCGCGCGAGCTTGACTCCTTCGAGACCCAGGCGGGTGACGGTCACTTCGTGCCCTCCCTGCCGGAGATTGTAGTCGAGGACCCTCTGGAGGTCCGGCTCGTCTTCGACGACTAAGATGCGGGTCATCGGTCCTCAGTTAACCCGATCATGTGACGAGAGTGTGACATCCCCCTGTCGCGATAGCTACGGAATTTCCCGTTTCACGGCCCCTCGCTCACGGCGCCTTGCGGCGTTTCCGCGAAACGATAGCCGACCCCGCGCACCGTCTCGATGTAATCGCGCGCCGCTCCGATTTTCTCGCGCAGGCGCTTCACGTGCGCGTCGACGGTGCGCGTCGCGATTTTCGTGTCCATGCCCCACACGTGGTCGAGCAGCGCCCCGCGCGACTGCACGCGATTTCTGCGATCGTAGAGCGTGACGAGCAGCTTGAACTCGAGCGCGGTGAGCTCGATCTCCTGATCCTCGACCCACACGCGATGCGCGTCGCGATCGATGCGCAGGCTGCCGAAGTCCACGACCGTCGATTCGGGAGCGCGCCCTTCGTTGCGGCGAAGCGTCGCGCGAATGCGCAGCACGAGCTCGCGCACGCTGAAAGGTTTGGTCACGTAGTCGTCCGCGCCGAGCTCGAACCCCACGACTCGATCGATCTCCTCGCCCTTGGCCGTCAACATGATGACGGGCGTCGCGCGCATCGAAACGTCGTCCTTGATCGCGCGACACACCTCGGTCCCGAGGATGTCGGGCAACATCAGATCGAGCAGGATGAGATCCGGGCGCTGCTCGCGCGCGAGGCGCAGCCCGTCCTGGCCGCGTGCGGCGGACATGACCTCGTGGCCGGCGGCGACGAGGTTGTAGTCGAGCACTTGGCGAATGTCGGCCTCGTCCTCGACGACCAGAATGCGAGCCATCCGGCCGAAGGCGATAACTTGTGGATGTGAAGGCGAAGTGACGAGTCGGTAGCAGTCGGGCCCGTACAAACTCCGTTCGGTCACATGTAAGAAACTCGCATGTAGCCTTCAAGTTTTGTTTAGACAGCAATACTGGAACACGACCTAACCTCTCGTTTTTATTGAACCTGACCTTCTGGCACGAAGCCTGCTGGTTCGAAAGACCTGATGGTTACCCGGTCCCCGACCAGGAGGACGCGCCGCTCTCCGGCCGCGCTTTGTTTTGCGCTCGCCTCGCTCGCGCCTCTTCCTGCGTCGGCGCTCGGCGTCGGGGGTGACGAGGGAGCGGCGCCAGGTGGCGCGCCGGCGCATCGCCTGCTCCGCGACAGCAAGAGTCTTTCGGCGTGGCTTTCGGAGCGAAGCCCCGACGTCCGAGCGGCGAGAGCGCAGGCGCATCAGGCCCAAGCCGAAGCACGTGGCGCGCGGCTCCTGCAAAACCCCGTCCTCGACGCGAGCCTCAACGACGTTCCCGTCTCGAAGACGAGCCCGGCGGGCCTCGGGTACCGCGGCACGGCGATTTACGGCGTCGGTCTGAGCGAGACGTTCGAGCTCGGCAAGCGCGGCCCGCGCAGCGCCGCGGCGGATCTACGCGCGCGCGCCGCGGGCCTCGACACGTCGAACACGTTGTCCGAGCGCATCGCCGTCGCGCGGGACGCGCTCGGGCGCGCCGTTCACCTCGGTTTGCGGCTCGGGGTGCTCGCCGAATCGCTCGCCGACGCCGAGCACGCCGCGACCATCGAGCGCACCCGGCTCGAGCAGAAGGCGTTGAGCGGCATGGACTACGACCGGCTGCTGCTGGATTTGGCCGGCTTGCGCGCCGATTTCGCGCGCGACGAGGCCGAGTACACGGCGGCGCGCGCCGATTGCGCCGCGGCCCTCGCGGCCGAGTGCGACCTCACCGGCGCGAACGAAGACGACCTCTTGCTGCTCGCGCCGGCCGACGCCGTGCACGCGGAGGAGCGGCTCGCCGAGCGCCCCGACGTGCGCTCGCTCGGCATGCAGGCCGCCGCCGCCGAGCACGACGCGACGCTCGCGTCGAACAAAGCGATCCCGGACGTGACCGTCCGCGTCGGCTACACGCACGACCAATTCCTCGGCGACAACCCGAACACGCTCGGGTTCAGCCTCGCGCTCCCGCTGCCCGTCTTCGATCACGGCCAGCACGACGCCGCGAAGGCGAAGGCGCACGCGGTCGAGCTCGGCGCCGAAAAGCAAGCGCTGCTCGAGGAAGCGCGCGCGGACGTGCGCGGGCTCTTGAGTCGCAAGGCGGCGCTCGAGAAGAACATCGAGGTGCTCGAGCGCGACACGCTGCCGCGTTCGAGCGGCGTCTTGAGCTCGGCGGAGCGGGCGTTCCACGAAGGCGGCGCGAGCCTCACGGATCTGCTGCTCGCGCGCCGCAATCACATCGCGCTCTCGCTCACGCGGCTCGATCAGCGCTTCGAGCTGTTTGAGGTGCAAAACGAGCTCTACCGCGTGCTCGGTCTCTATCCCGTGGCGCCCGAGGGCAAACCATGACCGTCCCCGCGTCGAGCAGATCCGTCGCGGTCGCGCGGGGCGAGCGGCGGCCGCGCGTTCCGGCCTTGCTCGCGGCGGGCATCGTGGGCGCCGTCGCCGTCGGAGCCGCGCTCGTCGCTCACAAGCAACTGCCGGAGGACGCCGCTCCGACCGCGGCCATGCGCGTCGACAAGGACAGCGTCACGCTCGACAAGGCGGCGCCGCAGTGGAAGGCGATTCGTCTCGGCAAGGTGACGACGCCCGGCGAGCGCTGGAGCGACGCGTTTCCGGCGCGTTTTCGCGTCGATGAATCCGTCGCGTCGCGCGTCGGTTCGCCGCTCTCGGGCCGCGTGACGAGCGTCTCGGTCGAGCTCGGCCAGTCGGTGAAGGCGGGCGCGCCGCTCTTCGCGGTCGCGAGCCCGGACATCGCGTCGTTGCGCGCCGATCAGGCGAAGGCCGCGGTGGATCTCCAGGTGGCGCGCGCCGCATACGACCGCGTGAAGGCGATGGTCGCGGCGAACGCGCTCCCGACCAAGGACGAGCTCGAGAGCGATCAGCAGGAAAAACAGGCCGAACTCGCGCTCAAGCTCGCGCAGATGAAGCTCGCCTCGCTCAAGGTTTCGACCCGCGGCGACAACGAATTCACCGTCGTCGCGCCGCGCGACGGCGTGATCATCGAGAAGACGGTGCTGCCCGGCCAACAAGTGCAGACGGACGACAGCCTCGTCAGCGTCGCCGAGCTCGATCAGGTGTGGGTCATGGCCGACCTCTTCGAGGCGGATGCGACCGGCATCGACGCCGGCTCGAAGGCGCGCGTGACGAGCCCTTCGCTGCCGGGGTTCTCGGTCGAGGCTCCGGTCGAGCGCGTCTCGTCCGTGGTCGATCCGGATCGGCACACCGTGGCGGTGCGCGTGAAGCTCCCGAACCCCGAGCTCCGCATGCGCCCCAACATGTTCGCGGAGGTGCGCTTCCTCACCACACCCACGCCCGGCACGGTGGAGATGGCGGCGAGCGCGGTCGTCTCGGACGGCCCGAAACAATATGCGTACGTGCTCGAAGCGCCGGGCCGTTTCGTCAAGCGCAGCATCGTCGCGGGCAGCGAGCGCGACGGGCGAGTGACCGTGCTCTCGGGACTCAAACCGGAGGAGACCGTCGTCGAACAGGGCGCCGCCCTGCTCGACAATCAGATTGATCTATCTACCTGACTCGAAGACACAACTGTGGTGCGCGGAGCGCCAGGCATCTCTCGTTTCGAAAACGAAGCACCGACATAGGGACACATTTATCCGCTGATTTTCCGAACCAGGAACGCCGAACCAGTGCTCGAGACGTTGCGCCAATTCTCACTCACGAATCGCGAGTTCGCGTGCGCCTTCGCGACGCTTCTGGCCGCATGCGGTTACTACGCATACAGGCGCTTCGTGTCCGCAGAGCGCGCCGAGCGCACCTCGCCGCCGAGCGGCTTCCACGTTCTCAACGTTCTCTCCCCGACACTTCATTCCGGCATTCGAATCCGCGAGACGCTCACGGCCCGGCGTCTCGAGTCACACGCAACGGCAGGGGCCTGATCCCGCGACAGAGGTACCCATGACGATCGATTCCACCCACTTCGAACCCACCAAGAACGACTCCCTCCACGCCGACGCCGACGCCGACGCGTCCCACTTCTTCTTCGTCGACGCCGACGACGGCGGCGTGCCTCCGCCACTCGACGTCGTCGAGCGCGCGTACGTCGCGCGCGTCTTGAACCACACGGCCGGCCGTCGCCTCGCTGCCGCGCACCTGCTCGGCATCTCGTACCCGACGTTCCTCAAGCGCTTGCGCGAGCTCGGTTTCGATCGGCCCGCCGCCCGCGCCGCGCGTCAAGGCACCTGAGCCGACGGCTCGGCCGCGCGTGCGAGCGCCGCCGGGTCGAAGCGACCTTCGCGCGAACGCGTGCGGGTCGAAAGGCGGGTTAATCGGTGGGTAAAGGGGGAATTTGGGTGGGGCGACCTCGGGTTCGAAGCGTACGAACGGCACCATGCCAAACCGTTCCAGCGTGACGCGGAGTGAGGCCGAAGTACGGGAGGGGAGATAAAGATGGCATAAACACGAGCGCGGGCATTCCGCGACGCCCGAGGTGCGCCTCAGGCGCGCCCCGACGGCTCGCTCGAATGCTCGCGACTCGTGTCGCGGCGCGCGACCGCGACGGCGTTGCGCTCCCTTGCGCGGATTTTCCGCGCGTTGGAGCGCGCGGGCGTCGCCGGTCGACGTTGCGCCGCGCTTGACTTTCGTCGTTCTGACGCGAGCGCCAGGCGCCGCTCGAGCGTGGATTCGCTCACGACGACTGGACTCGAGTACTCGACGTATTCGCACTGCTCATATCGAGTTCGTCGTTTGCTCATCGTGAGTCTCGAATCGAACTCACGAGCTCTTGGTCGAGTCGCCGCTCGATGTGACGACGCGCGCGCCGTCGGTTCGACGCGCAGCTCCACGAGCTCCGCCCGGCCGTGTAATCACACCGCGGCGCGTAATCACACCGCAGCGCGTGCTCGCAGCGTGTCGCGTGCTCGCGCTGCGTGATGCTCGCCACTAGGGAGAGTACGCACGCTCTCGTCACACGGCGCACGGTTTCGTCACCGAAAAATAACGGGACGGTTGCACTCCACAGGGTGACCTGATCCTAGATAGGCCGCGCGCTTCAAGAACTTTCCCGAAGTGCCGAAAGGACATTCGCGATGAGAAACCAGTCGCTCCAAACGCTCGGGCGCGTAGTCGCGCTCGGGGCCGTCGCGTTCATCGCGACCACGGCGGAGGACGCGAAAGCGGCCGATGATTGCGCGGGTTTGCCCCGCCCGGTCGTCGTCGTCGGCTCCTCGGCCGTCAAACCGTTCATGGCCGCCCTCGGTCGTGAGCTCGCGTCGCTCAGCGATCCCGTGACGCTCATTTACCAATCGCCGGGCTCCTGCGCCGGCCAAAATACCTTCGTTTCTCCCGGCGGAACCGGCAAAGTCAGCGGGACCGGCTTGAGCATCTACGACAGCGTCGGCACGGCGGGCCTGACCTGTGACATCACGAGCAACGGCGGGACGATGGCGATGGACATCGCGATCTCCGACGTTTTTGCGGCGAGCTGCGGCTACGACACGCTGCCTACGGGCATCGCGGAGTTCCGCGGTCCCGTGCAGAGCATGGTGTTCGCCGTCTCCTCGAACTCCTCGCGAACCCACATCAGCGCGGAGGCGGCGTATCTCACGCTCGGCCTCGGCGCCGACGGTGGGACCTTCTGGAGCGACCCCACGAAGGTCTTTCTGCGCGACGCCACGAGCGGCACGCAGCAGATGATCGCGCACGCGGTCGGCTTGCCCGCGGCGAGCCTGATCGGCACGTCGACGAACGCGGCCGGCATCCAGGGCGGACTCCAGGCCGCCATCACCGGCGGGCAAGAGCTCGCGGACCAGTCGATCGGCATCCTCGGTATGGACGTGATCATGAAGCCGAGCACCGGCTCGGCCGGCGACTACGTCCCGCTCGCGTATCAGCACTTCGGCCAGACGGCGGGATATTACCCGAACAGCGATCTGACCGCGTTCGACATGCAGAATACGCGTGACGGTCATTACATGATCCAGGGGCCGGTGCACATGTTCACCAAGGTGGACAGTCACGGTGTTCCGACCAAGGCCGAAGCCAAGCTCTTCGTCGACTACATGACGGGCGCGACCGCGACGCAGGTCGTCGATCTGATCCACGAAGAGGCGATTCTCTCGATCGTTCCCGACTGTGCGATGCGCGTGCGTCGCGACGAGGAGATTGGCCCCTTCATGAGCTACATGCCGCCGCAATCCTGCGAGTGCAAGTTCCTCTACGAGGCGAACGGCAAGACGGCACCGGACGGTTGCAATCAATGCGACCCCGCGAACAACGACGACAACGGCGTGAACACGACCGACTGTACGGATACGTCTCGTCAACATTGCAATTTCGGCTTCTGCGAGGTTCAGTGAACATGGCTACGGAACTCAAGCTTCGGACTCTCGCAGTCGTGCTCGGCTGCGCATTCTTGCTCCCCGTCGCCTGCAGCGGCGACGACGACAGCGGCAATCCCACGCCCCCCGGCACCGGCGGTAGCGCCGGGAAGAGCAGCGGCGGCAGCGCCGGTAAGAGCACCGGCGGCACCGGCGGCACGCACGCCGAAGGCGGCGGCATGGAGAGCGGCGGCGCGCCCGCGACCGGCGGCACCACGAGCAGCGGCGGCACCGGCGGCACGAAGAGCGCCGGCGGCACGAGCGGCACGGGCGGCACGAAGAGCGGCACCGGCGGCACCAAGAGCGGAACCGGCGGCAGCGACAGCAGCGGCGGCGCCGGCGCGGGCAACGAAGGCGGCACCGCGAACACCGGCGAAGGCGGCGCGGGCAACACCGGCAACACCGGCTGCACCGACGGCGACATCGTCATGTTCAAGTGCGGGAACGGCGTCACCATCCCCTGTTACAGCGGGTGTACGCCGGCGACGACGGACGACTCGATCCAGTTCTTGAACCTCTGCCCGAACGACACGGATCAAGTCGGCGGCGTCAAAGCCGGTTGTTACGAGTGGACCGACACTCTGTCGGCGCTCGGTAGCGGCTGCACGAAGATCGGCCCGGGTTGCACGCTGCCGGCTCCTGCCGGTCAGTAGCTTCGAGCCAATCGACGCACGAAATAACCGAGCTCGTGTGTGGGGAGCCGCTCACGAGCTCGGTTTATTCTTGAGATGAATTGCGAGACAAAGTGTTGACGTTCAGGTTCAGTTCAGGTGCGTTGTGTTCCGCATCCATGGCACTACTGACATGGAGTGGGCTCGCCTTCGCCCAGAACGCGCCGCCCGCCGACGCGGACGTCGAAGTCACGGCGGAACCCGCGCCCCCGGCGCCCGCGCCGAGCGCCGCGCCGAGCCCGATTCCAGCGCCGGCGGCCGCGCCGCCCGCAGCTCCTCCGGCGGCGACGGCGACGGTCGCCGCGCCCGCTGCTCCGGCACCGACGGCGCCGCCGCCTCCGACGACACCGTCAGCCGCGGCACCGGCGGCAACGCCCGCCGAACCGTTCGTCGAACTCCACGGCTACGCGCAAGTCGAATTTCAATCACATCAGGACTCTCAAGATCAGCTCCAGCAAAACGGCACCACCCCGCTCAATCAGAATCGCTTCCTCGTGCGGCGTGGGCGGCTCATCGCGAGACGAGCCTGGGAATACACGTCTCTCGAGTTCGAGCTCGACGGCAACACGACCAACGGCCCTTCGTTCAGCCTCTATCGCGCGGAGGCCTCGGCCTTCTACCGACTGTCGGAGGATCGCAATCAAGCGCCGCTCGTCCAGCTCACGATGGGCCTCTTTCGGCTCCCGTTCGGCATGGAGCTGCCCGAGTCGCCGTCGACCCGCTGGTACATGGAGCGCACACAGGTCTCGCGCGCGCTCTTTCCGACGGAGATCGATCTCGGCGCGCGCCTCTCGGGCGCGTACGGACCGCTGCGCTACGCCGCGGCGCTGACGAACGGCGAGCCCGCCGGCGAGAAGAGCGGCTTTGCCCTGCAGGATCCGAACAAGGCGAAGGACTTCACGATCAACGCCGGTGCGACGGGTAAACCGCTCGACGCCGTGACGATCACGGGCGGCGTCTCCGCGATCAAGGGCGAGGGATTTCATCCGGGAACCCCCGCGACGAAATCGATCGCGACGTGGGTCGACGCGAACGAAAACGGCGTGGTCGACACCGGCGAGCTCGTGGGCTCGCCCGGTCGCGCCGCCGTCGCGTCGCAGAATTTCGACCGTTGGGCGCTCGGCGGCGATCTCGAAGTGGAAGTGAAGACGCCGATCGGCGCCACGCGCGTGCTCGGCGAGGTCGTCGCGGCGAAAAACCTCGATCGCGGCTTCTTCCCGGCCGACCCCGTGAGCGCCGGCAGCGATCTCCGTGAATTCGGCTACTTCGTCGGGTTCACGCAGGAGCTCACGCCGTACGCCGTCGTCGGCTTCCGCATGGATTTCTACGATCCGAACGCGGACGCGACCGACAAGCGCGCCGGCAAGACGCTGCCGGCGACGAACTCGGTCACCACCTATTCACCGCTCGTCGGCGTCACGTTGCCGCAGCGAGCGCGGCTGGTTTTCCAATACGACATCATCAAGGATCACCTCGGCCGGAACCTCGAGGGCGTCCCCGCGGACCTCAAGAACAACGCGTGGACGCTGCGCATGCAGGTGAGTCTATGAGGTCGGTCGTCGCAGTGACGCTCGTCGCGTTCGCCGCGGGGTGCGGCGGCGGACAGGTGAGCAACCTCGGCGCGAGCGAACAGTTTCGCGTTCGTGGTGCTCAGTTTTTCCCCGGACCGCTGCCGGGCAGCGAGCCCACGAGCGATCCTTACGTCGTGGGCGCCCCGCCGCAGGTCCGCATCTCGACCGCGAACTACGTCATGCAGCGCGGCTACGGGGGCAACAAGCTCGGCGGCACCGTGACGGGCAACGCCTGGTCGGCGGGCATCGAGCTCCAGGGCGTCGGCACCGGCTGGTGGATGCTCGGAGCCGGCGACATCGACTCGACGACGAATCCGCCGGGCTTCACGCTGAGCGGCGTCGCGGATTTCGCGCCCGACTTGGCCGTCGGCCCCACGTTTTTGGTCGGCGTGGCGCTCACGCGGGACGGCAAGGCCGGCCCTCAATACGAACAAGCGATCTGCATCGGCAGCGACGGCCCCGACGGCAGCGCGCCGTGCGGCGGCATCACCCCGCCCGTGGCCGCCATCACGCTCACCTGGGACACCGAGGCCGACATGGACCTCCAGGTGCTCACTCCAGACGGCACGCTCGTGAGCCCCAAACACCCGAACGTGCATCCGCCGCCGAAGACGGGCTCCCCCGATCCGAATCTGCCGCACATCAATCGTGACTCGAACGCGGGTTGCGTGATCGACGGATGGCGCAGCGAAAGTCTGATCTGGCCGAGCGTGCCGAGCGATCAGGGGCAGACCGAATATCCGTCGGGCGACTATCTCATCTACGCCAATCTGTTCGATCCGTGCGGACAGCAGGCCGTGCATTTCCACGTGATCGTGACCACGGCGGCGGCGCCGAGCGACGACGGAGCGGGCGGCGCGGGCGGCGACGACACGCTCGTCGAACGGACGATGCTCGACAAGTCGGGCGAAGTCATCGCGATTCAAGCGAACCCCACGAGCAACGTCGGCCTGTACGTCAGCGACTACGAGTTCCAATAGCAGGGAGACCGGAAGATGATTGTCGAGAAACTCCTCAAGGTAGCGCTGCTCGGCGCGAGCTGGGTCATGTACCTCATGATTTTCCTCAGCGTCATTTCGATCGGTCAAATGGTCGAGCGCTGGCTCTTCTACTTCAAGCACAACGTGAACGCGGACGATCTCGAAGAGCAGCTGATGCGGCTCCTCGAGAACGGCGAGCGCGACGGCGCGGAAAAGCTGCTCGATGACGCGAAGACGCGCTCGTTCGAGGCCGAAGCGATCGGCCCAGCGCTCCGCTACCTCGACGCGGGGCCCGAAGCGTTCACGGACTGCGTGGAGGCGGAGTTCGTGAAGATTCGCCAGGACTGCGAGCGCGGCATGAACCTGCTCGCGACGCTCGGAAACAACGCGCCGTTCATCGGGCTCATGGGCACCGTCATCGGCGTCATCATCTCGTTCCAGAAGCTCGGGCAGAGCCAGGGCGCGAACTCGATGAGCTCGGTCATGGGCGGCATCGCCGAAGCGCTCGTGTCCACCGGCGTCGGCTTGTTCCTCGCGCTTCCGGCCGTCGTCGCCTACAACATCCTGTCGAAGAAGGTGGAGACGATCGACGGGAACATCCAGTCGATCACCAAGCACGTCACCGCCTTCATGAAAGCCCGGCGCGCCACGGAAAACACGTCCGTGCACTCGGTGCTGGGGCGCGCGAGCTGAGGAGCGGCGCCATGGCCGGAACGAATTCGAGAAAAGGCAAGGGCGGCCCGATCATGGGCATCAACATCACGCCGATGGTCGACGTGATGCTCGTGCTGCTCGTGATCATGATGGTGTCGGCCGTCTACATCGTCTCGCAGACGCTGAAGGTGACGCTGCCGAAGACGGCGAACTCGGACGCTCCCGCCGAATCGCCGTTCGCGGTCACGATCACGAAAGAAGGTCGCTACCTCTACGATCAGAAGCCGATCGACGAGCCCGGCCTGATCCAGAAACTCCACGCCGCGAAGCTCCAGAAGAAGGACCCGAGTCTCGTCGTGACGGCCGACAAGGAGTCTTATCACGGCGACGTCGTGCACGTGATTGACCTCGCGAAGAGCGAAGGCATCACGAAATTCGCGATCAACGTCGAACGCGAGAACTAGACGACACCACCGAGGCACGACGCATGGCACGCCGCAGCAACAAGAGCTCGAAGGTCTACGCGATCAGCATCGGCGTACACCTCGTGATCGGCCTGGCCATCGCCTTCATCCCCAAGGACAAACTCAAGGAGATCATCGCGATCTCGATGGGCGAGAGCAACAAGCCGAAACCCCCGCCGCCCAAGCGCGAGGACAGACCGCACGAAACGAAAACCCGCGTCGCCGCCGCACACGTCGGCGCTTCGCACAGCACGAGCACGATCGCCGCAGCCGCCGCCGCGGCCCCCGTCTTCACGGACATCGGCATTTCGATGGACGCGAACGGCAGCGAGGGCGTCGCCGTCGCGACCGCGCCCAAGGCGCCGCCGCCGCCGAAAATGCTCGCCATCGAGCCGGCCAAGCCGAAGGTGCTCGCGGCGCGCACCACGGGCGACTGCGACGAACCGCTCGTCAAGGCGCGCCCCGAGCGCGTGGTGCGCCCGGAGTTCACCACCGAGGCGCGCACCGCCGGCGTCGACGGCGTGGTCATGATCGACCTCGAGATCGACGACCGCGGCGACGTGATCTCGGCCAAGGTGCGCAAGGGCTTGGGCCACGGCCTCGACGAGTCCTCACTCGAGGCCGCGAAGAAGACGCACTTCATCCCGGCCACACGCTGCGGAAAGCCCGTCGCGGCTCCGCTCGTCATCAAGATGCGCTTCTCGCTTGCTTCATGAAAACCGAGAACGTCAACGTGAGCACCGGCGCCGGGCGATGAACCGCGCTCGACTGGGATTGCTCCTCGCGGCATTGCTCGCGACGCCGACTCTCGCTCGCGCGCAGGCTCGAACGAAGGCGGCCGCCGGCGGCCAAGCGCACGGCGTGGTCACGAAACCGCCGCAAGTAGCGCACTTCGTCGCGCCGACGGTGCCGGACGACGTGAAGCTCGACCAGACCGCCACGGTCGAGCTCGAGATCGCGATCGGCGTCGACGGCAAAGTGAGCGAAGCGAACGTGCTCACCGGCTCGGGCATTCCCGAGCTCGACGACGCCGCGAAAGCCGCCGCGCTCGCGCTCGAGTTCGAGCCGGCGGAGATCGACGGCGTCCCCGCGCCGGTGCGCATCAAATACAAGTACGAGATTCAGCCTCCCGCGCCGACCCAAACCGTGCCGGACACCGCGGCGTTCACGGGCACCGTGACCGACCAGAAGACGAAGGCGCCGCTCGCCGGCGTGAAGATCGAGCTCGACACCGGACAGAGCGCGATCACCGACGACGCCGGCCATTTCGCCATCGACGGCGTGACGCCTGGGACGCACGGCGTCACCCTGTCGGGCCCGACGTTCACGCCGATCGGCACGGAGGAGACGCTCGAGGCCGGCAGGCGCTACGAAGCGAGCTACGAAGTGCAGGTCGCTGCCGCGGCCGTGCCCGACGAAGAGCGCGCCGACTTCGAGGTCGTCATCGTCGCGACGAAGCTCGGCAGCAAGATCACGTCGACGGAAGTGACCGCCGAGCAGGGCGCGCGCGTCGCGGGGACCGGCGGGGACGTCGCCAAAGTCGTCGAAAACCTGCCGGGCGTCGCCCGCTCGACGGTCGGCTCCGGCGCCATCGTGGTGTGGGGCGCGGGCGCGCAAGACACGCGTGTCTACGTGGACGGCGTGCACATTCCGGTGCTCTATCACGAGGGCGGTTATCGCTCGGTGATTCACTCCGACTTGGTGCGAAGCGTCGAGCTCCAGCCGGGCGGCTACGGCGCGAGTTACGGCCGCGGCCTCGGCGGCCTCATCACGGTCGGGCTGAAGCCGCTCGAGGAGCCCGGTTATCACGGCAGCGTTCAAGTGGACGCCATCGACTCGTCGGCGAGCCTGCGCGGCTCACTCAACGACAAGTTTCACTTCGGCGTCGCGGCGCGGAAAAGCTACCTCGACTGGGTGCTCGCCCGCGTCACGAGCGAAGACGTGGGGGATTTCGTGCCGATCCCGAAGTACTGGGACGCGCAGGCGCGCGTCTCGTACACGCCCGACGAAGACACGTCGCTCGAGCTCGGCACGCTGTTTTCCTACGACACCATCGATCACAATCTCGGCTCGAGCGACCCCGCCGACATCAAGCGCGAAGCGAAAATGACGCGCTTTTCGCGCTATTACCTCCACTACGTGAAAAAGCAGGGCGGGGACACGACTTCAATCGTGCCTTACGTCGGTTTCGACGAAACGCGCGTGCGCGACATCTTCGGCACGGTGCCGGCAGAGCTCGACAACCGCACCACGGTGTATGGTCTTCGAGCGAGCTACACGACCAATCCCGTCCCGTGGATCGCGTTCAGCGCGGGGATCGATCTGGAAGCGGCCGTGAGCTCGCTCACGCGCAACGGCTCGGTCACGACGCCGCCGCGCGAGGGCGATCTTCACGTGTTCGGCCAGCTGCCGCAAGACCAGGACAACTTCGACAACTGGAAGACCACGACGGCGGGGCTCGCTCCCTACGCCGAAGCCGATTTCTCGCTGTTCGACGACAAGCTCCATTTGATCCCGGGACTTCGCATCGAACCCCAAGTGGTGCGCGTGAGTCGCCTGGCTCCGCCCGAGAGCGACTCGCCGCCGGTCGGCTTCGAGCGCGAGGACACCGAAGTCGATCCGCGCTTCGCCGTGCGCTGGAACGTGTCGAAGCGCGTCATGGCGAAAGCCGCCGTGGGCATCTACCATCAGCCGCCCTTCGCCGAAGATCTCAGCTCCGTCTTCGGCAATCCGAAGCTCGGGCCCGCGAACGCGCGTCAATTCCTGGTCGGCGCCGGCTACAAGCTGTCGAAGCCGCTCTCCTTCGAGGTCACGAGCTTCTACTCGAATTCGTCGGATCTCGCGTACCGGAGTCCGCTCCCGACGCCGCTCCGTTCGCAAGCGCTCCTGCAGGGCGGCGACGGGCGCGCCTACGGCACGCAGTTCCTCTTGCGTCACGATCTCGTCGATCGCTTCTTCGGCTGGGTCAGCTTGAGCATCATTCGTTCCGAGCGACGCGACGGCCCGACCGCGAATTGGCGCCTGTTCGATTTCGACCAGACCTTCGTGTTCACGGTCGTCGGCTCGTACGATCTCGGAGCGGGCTTCGACGTCGGCTCGCGCTTCCGTTACTCGTCGGGCTACCCGCGCACGCCCGTCGTCGGCGCCGACGTCGATGAGCGCGTGGACGGCTATTTCCCGCGGTTCGGCGCGCAAAATTCGATCCGCATCCCCTCCTTCTACGCGCTCGACGTGCGCGGGGCGAAGCACTTCAAGTTCGGAGAGCAACTCGCCCTCGAGCTCTACCTCGACGTTCAGAACGTGACGAATCACAAGAACGACGAGGAGATCGTCTATAACTACGACTACACCAAGCGCTCGTACATCACGGGCATGCCGATTCTCCCCGTGGTCGGAGGGAAGCTGTCATGGTGAATGCACTCCTGCGCGGAGCCGTCGTGGCGGCCGTCGGCTTGGTCGCCGGCTGCAAACCGGACATCGCGGGGGCGCCCTCGATCATCGACGGACCGCGCATCCTCGCGATCAAGAGTGAGCCCGCGGAGGCCGCGCCGAAAGCCAACCCCACGCCCACCATCACGTGGTCGACGCTGTTCGTGGGTCCCGACGGAAACCTGGATCCGAGCCGGCTCGACTGGGCGCTCTGCATGGCGCGCAAGCCCCTCGCGACGGCAGGCGAGATTGCGCCCGAGTGCCTCGCGCCGAGCGGCCCCGACTTGAACGACCTCGGCGCGGGCGACTCGGTCTCGAACCTGTTGCCCGACAGCGGTTGCAACCTGTTCGGACCGAACCCGCCCGTTCCGATGCCCGGTGAGCCCGCGCCGCGGCCGACCGACCCCGACTCGACCGGCGGCTTCTACCAGCCGCTCCGCATCGCGGACGACGAGCCCGACGGCTACGAGTACGCCGTCGGGCTCACGCGGATCTCGTGCGGCCTCGCGCGGGTGAGCCCCGATCAAGCGGCCGACTACCAGCAGCGCTACCGCCCGAACCAGAACCCGTCGTTGTCGAACGTCGTCGTCGATCCCGACCAGAGCGCCGCGCCGCTCACGAGCGACCCGAGCACCACCGCCGTCGTGAACGCCGGCAGCCAAGTCACCCTGCGCGCGACCTGGCCCGACTGCCCGCTCGAACCGACGTGCGGCGACGGCATCTGCGGCGCGAACGAAGACAAGAACGACTGCCCCGCGGATTGCACGGACCCGCACGGCTGCGCCGGCTCCGAACCGTACGTTTACTTCGACTTGAATCAGCGGGCGGTGGTCGACCGCCGCGAGGGCATGCGCGTCTCGTGGTATTCGGCCGGCGGCTCGTTCGAGCACGATCGCACGGGTCAGCCGGAAGCCGACGCCGCAACGTCCTACACGGACAACGTTTGGACCGCGCCGAACACGCCGGGTGACGTGTACCTCTGGGCCGTCTTGCGCGACGATCGCGGCGGCGTGGACTGGGGGTCCTTCGTCGTGCACGTCGAATAGCGCGCCGCAGTCCGGCGCGGGCGCTCGGTCTTTACATCGCTCGGGCGATCCCACATGGTCGCGCCATGACCGCCCGCCGGCTGGGAATCGTGCTGCTCACGCTCGTTTTCGGCGCGCTCGGGTGCGGGCACTCCGAGAAAGAGTGGCAGGCCGAGCTCGCGAAATACAATCAGCTCCTCGCGATGCACGAGGCCGCGGTCAACCAAGCCGAGGCGACGCGCGCGGAGCTCGAGCGGGCCATCGGGCAGGAAGACACGCTCAAGCACGAGCTCGAGAAAATGGGCGTGAATCTCGAGTCTTTGAACGAGCAACTGCAGGAGACGGGCACGCAGAAGGAACAGCTTTCGAAGAGCGTGCTCGACATGCAGCGCGCGCTCGACGAGTACAAGACGCGCGCCGCGCAGCTCGAACGCATCAAGGAGCGCTTCGAGGCGTTGCGCGACAAGCTGAAGAAGCTCACCGAGCTCGGGCTCAAGGTCGAGATCCGACGCAATCGCATGGTGATCCGCCTGCCGGGCGACGTGCTCTTCAATTCCGGCCAAGACAAGCTCCGACCCGAAGGCATCAAGGTGCTCGACGCCGTCGCCGAAGTGATCCGGAAGGATCCCCAACTCTCCGCCCGCTACTTCCAGATCGCTGGCCACACCGACAACAAGCCGCTCCAGGGCGGACGCTTCGGCGACAACTGGGGCCTCTCGCTCATGCGGGCGCGCCAGGTGCTCCTCTATCTCATCGCCCCGGTGGACCCGAAGAAGGGAACCGGCGGCGGCCTCGATCCGAACAAGCTCCACGCCGCCGGGTACGGGGAGACGGACCCGGTCGCGAAGAACGACACGGACGACGGCCGCCAGCAAAACCGGCGGGTCGAGCTCGTGCTCCTGCCGGACGTCGAGGAAATGCTCGACTTGCGGTCGCTTTTATAGAGCCTGACGGATGGGCAACGTCCGTTCAGCATCGCTCGCGCGAAACCCCGACCGAGAGCCCGGCGTAGTTAGGCCGTGGCTGTCTGCCTGGCTGGCGTAGCGCTCGTGACCGGTCTAGGGTCGCCCCGGGTGGACACTCGGGCTGCTTCGCCGTCCGTCGAACAGCTGATGGAGGCGTACGTCGGCGGCAGCGCGGAGGCGTTCAGCGACCTTTATCGCCGCGTCTCCCCGAGCGTCATGGGTTACCTGCTCAGACTGACCCGCAGTCGGGTGAGGGCGGAGGACCTACTTCAGATTACCTTTTCGAAGGTGCATCGGGCCCGGGAGAGCTACCTGAAGGGTGCTCCCGTATTACCCTGGGTGCTTGCCATCGCGCGTCGCTCTTTTCTCGACGAGCGGCGTGCGGCAAAGTCGCGCACCGAGGATCTTTCACCCGATGGCACGCTCCCCGAGCCGCCCCCGACGTACGAGGGGACGCCCAACGACGTGTCGGTCGCCCTCGAACGCGCCCTCGACGCGCTCCCCGAGGCCTACCGCGAGGCGATTCAGCTGACGAAGATTTCCGGCCTCAGCATCGCGGAAGCGGCGTCCGTGCTCGGCGCCACCGAGACAGCGGTGAAGCTTCGGGTCCATCGCGGCTACAACTTGCTCCGTAAGGAGCTCGAGCGGTTCGCGAGGCCTTCGTGAGCGACCGCGACCCGCTGGACGACCTACCGTGGCCGAAGCCGGTCGCACCGAGCGATTCGGTCAGTCAGAAAATCAAACAAGGTTGTACCAAGGGCCTCGATTCACGCGCCTGCCGGAGCGCGCGGCGGCGTGCGGCGCTCTCCATGTTGTTCCCCACGGTGACCGTGGGGTTGTTCGCGTGGCGTGCGATCGCTCGCGGGACGTCCGAAGGCGTGGTTCGCGCGGGCCTGTACGGCGCGCTCGCCTGGTCGATCGTCCTCTCCTTCACGCTCTTGATCGGCCTCGCGAGCCCGCCCGGGCGCCGGCCGCGCGTGGCGCTGCGCGTCGGCATCGCGGCGTTCGTTCCGCTGATTTTCCTCCTGTATTTGCGCAACACCGCTTGGGGGATCGAATCGTTCAGCGACTTCTCCCAGGGGGCGCACGCGGCGCATGCCGTGCGCTGCGGCGTCATCTGTTTCGTGGTGGGGGCAATCATGTCCGGCGGCGTGATGTTGCTCTGGCGGCGGAGCGATCCGCTCACGCCCGGCATCTCCGGCGCGTTCCTCGGACTCGTCGGCGGGATGGGCAGCGCACTCGGCATGGGCATCGCGTGCCCGAGCCACGAGGGCTGGCATGTCTGCGTCTCGCATGGAGTCGTCGTCGCGTCGCTGGTCGTGCTC